>JANMVX010000144.1:0-49748 GCA_031393505.1 Hyphomicrobiaceae bacterium
GTGGGGTGGTTGGGGGCGACGGGTGGGTGGCCGGGGGCAAAAACTCATGGCCTTGTGGGGGCCCCCCCCGGGGCGCCCCTACGATTGCACTATCTCACATTCATCGCGCCGGGGCGGTCAGCGCGCTCCAGGACGGCAGAATGCCCGCATAGCCCGGCTCGCGCTCCACGCTGAGGCCGCTCCACTTGCGGTTGGTCTCGTTGTAGTGCTTTTCGACATTGTACTGCGGCACATCCAATCCCAGATCGGCGGCCGTCAGCCGGCCCATGGCCTGCAAGAGCAAATGGGCGGCGATCACCATATCGTGGCGCGCGCGCACGGCGGAAACCTTGGCGTTCACCTCTTCCTGCTCGGCGTTCAGCACGTCCAGCAGCGTCCGCGTCCCGGCTCTCTGCTCCTCACGGACGCCGGCCAGGCTGTCGCCCAGTGCTTTCACTTCCTGGCGAACGGCGGCCAGCTGAGCGCGCTGCGCCTCGACCTGCGCAAAGGCGCCAATGGCGGCGGAACGCGCCCGGCCGCGCGCGGCCTCGATGTCCTGCAACCGCCCCTGGTGCTGCTGTTTGGCCTGGCGCACCCGCGCCTCGACTTCGCCGGACTGATAGATCGGCATGTTGACGCGCGCCGAGATCGATTGACTGACCTGCTGGTTGAGCAATGTGGAGGGCTCGAAGCGCTCGTTATGTTGCGCCTGCAAGCGCACATCGGGCAGCATCTCGCCGAGGATTTTCCGCACCTCATGCTGCGAGGCCGCTTCCATATAGGCCGCCTGCAGCACCTGCGGGTTGGAGCCCATGGCGGTGCGCACGGCATCTTCCAGCTTGGTGGGCAGCGCCCGCTCAAAACCAGTGGGATCGGTGAGGCGAACCGGAATGTGGCCGACCAGCCGTTCGTATTCGGCCAGGCTGCTGCGTAGCACGGCTTTCGACAGCTCCAAGGCGGCCAAGGCCTCGGACCGGCGCGCGCTGGCCTGCGCCACGTCGGTGCGCGTCATCTCCCCGGCGGCGAACCGCTCGCCAGTGGCCTGCGCTTCATGGGTGAACAGGCGAAGGCTGTTCTGGCGCAGCGTGACGACGGCGCTGTCGCGCAGCACGTCCATGTAGGCGCGAATGGTTTCGATCATGGTCTTCTGCTCGGCGTCCACCAGCGAGGCGCGTTCGGCCATGATCTGGGCGTCGGCAGCCCTCACGGCGTTGACGGTGCGAAAGCCCTGGAACAGCGGCTGGGTCACTACGACCGAAAAGCCGCCGGGATGGGTCTGTCCGTCATAGCGATGAAAGGAGGCCTCGTTGTTGGCGATCTGCGCTGGCGTTGGTACGGCGCCGCTGGCCAGTTTGGGCGCCTTCACGCCGCTTTCGATGTTTTGCAGCCCGTAGTCGCCGTTCAGATCGATGCTCGGGCGATAGCCGGACTGGGCCTTGGCCAGTTCCTCGTCAGTGGCGCGCAACCGCGCCCGCTCGGCATTCAGCGAAGGATTGTTCTGATAGGCCTCGGCCAGCGCCGAATTGAGCGTGTCCGCCGATGCGCCGCCCGCATTCAACAACAGCGCGACCATGGACACCGCATACCACGCCTGGGACCTTGGAGCCCGCTTTTGGAACCGCATAGCCGAGAGCTTTCCGCTGCAACCACCGGGCTTGCGCAATCGCACCCGTAGCAAGCGTTTTGCGGCGCGAATCGCTAAGCATTGGTTAAGTGGCGCCCCGCTTTGAAACGGCTCAAAGACCCTCTCGACAGCCTCGCCAGCATCCCCTATAAGCCACCGTCTTGCCGCGCCAAGCGGCAGTCGCCCGGGTAGCTCAGCTGGTAGAGCACACGACTGAAAATTGTGGTGTCGGCGGTTCAATCCCGTCCCCGGGCACCATCTTTACTTAAAAATCATCTTCTGAGACTGAGCCTCATCATAAACGTCGTGTGGCACGGCGCACGGGCGCCGGCGCGCAGTCGCGCTTACGGCCAAAGGCCGAAAAAAGACTACCTGTTCCCTGTTCCCTCATCGCTCATCCCTCGTCCCTCATCCCTCCCATGCCCGCCACCCCTCCCATCCTTTCCCCCGACGGCCGCCAATCGGAACGCGCGCTCGCCATCGCCCGCGGCACGCTGCGCCTGCTGCGGACGTTCGACTACGCCGGCATACCGGAATTCACGCTCGCCCATGGTCGGCGGGCCGACATTCTCGCGCTCGGGCCGAAGGGTGAGATCTGGCTGATTGAGATCAAGTCCAGCGTGCAGGATTTTCGTGCCGACGAGAAATGGCGGGAGTATCTGCCATTCTGCGACCGCTTCTCCTTCGCGGTCGGGCCGGATTTCCCGCAAGAGCTGATCCCGCCCGAGGTCGGCCTGATCGTCGCCGACAAGTTCGGCGCGGCCATGCTCCGCGAGCCCTGGATGGCGACCCTCGCGGGCGCCCGTCGCAAGGCCATCACCATCGCGTTTTCGCGCGTCGCGGCGCGCCGCCTGCACGCCCTGTTCGACAGCGATCCCGCTAGCTTTGGCCGCGCGCCGGATGAGACGTAGCAGCCGTCGTCATGCAATTGGATCGGTCTTGCGCCAACTGTGTAGGGGCGAGCAGCTCGCCCTCGTAGGTCACGGCAAGCTGTGAGAAGGCGAGACAAGTTCCGCCCCTACGAACGCGGCCTTGCGACTACCGCCCGCCAACGCGGATTTCCGCCGGCCGCTCAAGCAGTTCGGCCACCTGGGCATAGCGTCTGCGCAGCCGCTCGCCCATTAGCACGGCCAGGTCCTTCGGGATGGTCAGCACCAGCTTTTTCCCCTCCGCCGTCACCGGCGTGCGGTGGATGATGCCTGGCGCGCCGGCCGAGAGCATATGCACGGCGCGAATGGCGAAGCCCACCAGCTGGGCGCGCTTCTGCTCGGGCGGCGTCAGCAGCGGCAGCAGCGTGGCGTCGGCCGGCGAGAGCGGATCGTTGCCGATATGGCGGAAACACACCGCCAGCGCCACGAACACGCGGCCCGCATGGTCCACACCCGACAGGGACGCGCGCGCGATCAGATCGACGCTCTGCGCGCCGCGATAGTCGGGATGGGCGCGCCAGCTGATGTCCGACATGAGGCACACCGCATGCCGCAGGCGGCGCTGCTCGGCGCTTTCCTTGACGGCCGCGGCGGCGAACAATTGGTCCGTCCACACGCACAGTTCGTGGCCGTGCCGCGGCGAACGCGAGCGCAACACGGCGTAGTCCTCGCAATAGGCCAAGAGCGGATCTCGGGCGCGCTCGGTCTTGGGCAAAAGGGCATAGAGCAGTCCCTCGCGAATGCCGTGCACGGAGAATACGACCTCCTGCACGCCCAGGCGCTCGATCACCAGTTTCAAGAGCAGCGCGCCCAGTGGCATCACCTCGCGCCGGGCTGCGGAAACTCGCGAAATATCGGTGTTCTTGAGTTTGCCGCCCTTAGCCATCAGGTCGCAGAATTTGACCGCCTCGGCCGCCCCGATGCTGTAGCCGTGCGTGATATGCAGCGGATACTTGGTCTCCTCCATGTGCAGCATGGCGACATTGCGCCAAGTGCCGCCGACCGCGAAGAAGGTCTTCGCCATGCCGCGCTTCAGCCAGGCGACACCGTCGAGATCGCTGGCGATCAGTTTGGCGGCCTTCTCCAGCGAACCGCCGCTGCGCTGCGCCAGGCGCAAGCCGCCGAGCGGCAAGGTGACCGCGGCGGCCGTGCCTTGCGAACCCACGTCCACCAGCTCCAGGCTGCCGCCGCCGAGGTCGCCAGCGATGCCCTGGGGATTGTGGAACCCGGACTGGATGCCCAGCGCGGCCAGCTCCGCCTCGCGCTCGCCCGAGAGCAGCATGACCTTGGAGCCGGTAATTTTCTCGATATCGGCGATGAAGCCGGCGGCATTGTCGGCGTCGCGCACGGCGGCCGTCGCCACCACCCACGGCCGCCCCGCGCCGAGCTGATACGACAGCGCGCGGAACCGCGCCATGGAGTCCAGCGTGCGCTGCACGGCGTCGCCCGCCAGCTTGCCGTTGGCCGCGACGGAGCGACCAAGACCGGCCAAGACCTTTTCATTGAAAAGCGGCGTCGGCGAGCGGCTGGCGCCTTCGTAGACGACAAGGCGCACCGAGTTCGACCCGATGTCGATCACCGACACTGGCGTGCGCTCGTCCAGCCGCCCATGCGCCCGCAGGGGCGCCAGACTGTCATCGTCGATGCGTTGCCCTGCCAAAGTCGACCGTCCTTAACCGTCATGTTGGTTCAACAAAGATCCGTCATCAGAGCGCAAACACGTCGCCGTCAATCACAAGCGCAGCGGCACGCTTTTCGCCTCTCCCCCTACTTTGGGGGAGAGGAGACCGCGTCTCGCAGGCGACCTTTTGGGAGCCAAGAGCCACGCGATCGGTGAGGGGCGGCCGCTTGCTCTGTCCCTGTTTCAACCTGAGCCGGAGCAAGCGGCTGCCCCTTATCCGGCCCTGAATCCTCGCTGCGCTCGGGGGCCACCTTCTCCCCCTGAAGAAGGGGGAGAAGGAAAGTAGCGCATCGCCTGCGCGGGAATGACGAACACGGCGGGTACCTTGTGATTGTTGCACACCACTATCGCGCCGCCCACATCACGCGCGGCGGGAAGTGCTGTTTCAGGGCCTCTCCGCGCCCGGACAAGCTCGGATTTTTCATGAAATACTCGTGTGCGTTGAACGGCTCTTCGCCGGGCGCCGGCTCGATGCGCTCGGAGCCGCCATCACCGAGAATGCGCCAGCTCTGCTGATTGTCGCGCAGGTTGGCGACCATGATCTGGTCCATGATCTGCTCGTGCACCGTCGGGTTGCGGATTGGCGTCATGGCCTCCACGCGCCGGTCGAGATTGCGCAGCATCATGTCGGCCGAGGCGATATAGACGAGCGCCTCGCGCGATGGCAAGCCGTGGCCGTTGCCGAAGCAGTAGATGCGGCCATGCTCCAGAAAGCGCCCGACCAGGCTTTTCACGCGGATGTTGTCGCTGAGGCCCGGCACGCCCGGGCGCAGTGAACACATGCCGCGCACCACGATGTCGATCTGCACGCCGGCGACGCTGGCGGCATAGAGCCCATCGATGATGCCGGGATCGACCAGCGCGTTCATCTTCATCCAGATGGCGGCGGGACGGCCCGCCTTGGCGTGGGCGATCTCGTCGCCGATCAGTTTCATCATATGCTTGCGGATGCCATGCGGCGAGGCCGACATGACCACCAGATCTTCCGGTTCGGCGTAGCCCGTCACATGATTGAAGATGCGGCCCACGTCGCGCCCAATGATGGGATCGGCGGTGAAGAATGAAATATCCGTATAGAGCTTTGCCGTGGTCGGATGATAGTTGCCGGTGCCGATATGGCAGTAGGTGGAAATGCCGCCGCCCTCGCGCTTCACGATCAGGCCGAGCTTGGCGTGCGTTTTCAGCTCCACAAATCCGTACACCACGTGCACGCCCGCCTCGGCCAGCATGCGCGCCCAGCTGATGTTGGCCAGTTCATCGAAGCGTGCCTTGATCTCCACCACGGCGGTGACGGCTTTTCCCGCTTCCACAGCTTCCTTCAAGAGCTGCACGACAGGCGAATCGCGGCTGGTCCGATACAGCGTCCACTTGATCGCGACCACATTGGGATCAGCGACCGCCTGCTTCAGGAACTGGACAATGACGTCGAAGGATTCGTAGGGGTGGTGGACGACCAGGTCCTTCTGCCGGATGGCCGCAAAGCAATCGCCATTCATCGCCAAGATGCGTTCGGGAAAGCGCGGCACATAAGGCGTGAACGTTAGATCCGAGCGCTCCGGCAGGATCAATTCCTTGGTGTCGACCAGGCCCAACAGGCCTTCCTGGTGGAAAATCTCGGTCGCCCCGACGCCCAGCTGCTGGAACACGAATTTCTGCAGGTTCTTGGGCATGGCGGTATCGACTTCGAGCCGGATCACCATGCCGGTCTTGCGCCGGTTCAGCGCCGCGTCCTCGACCTTGCGCTGCAGGTCCTCGGCCTTGGGGCCAATGTCGATGTCGCTGTCGCGCAGGATGCGGAAGGCGCCGGCGCCCAGCGTGGTGTAACTCGGGAACAGGCGCGTCACGAACAGGCTGATGACCTGTTCGATGCGCACGAAACGGATGGTCGGGGTCTTGCCGTTGCCCAGCGGCTCACCCCGGTCGGCCAGGCGCATGAACCGCGGCGTCATGGGCGGGATCGGCAGCAGGGCGTGCATGGTGCGGTTGTTGTCGCCGTGCAGCAGGTCGAGCACGACGGTGAAGCCGAGCGACGGGATGAACGGGAACGGATGGGCCGGATCGACCGCGATGGGCGTCAGGACGGGAAACAGTTCATCCATGAACCGTTGTTCGAGGGCCGCGTGATCCTCGTCGGTGAGGTCGGCGTCCTCGACGATGAGCAGGCTCTCTTTGGCCATGTCGGAGCGGAGAAGGTTCCAGAGGTCCTGCTGATCCTTGGTGAGTTTTGAGGCGACCTCGTTGATTTTGGCCAGCTGCTCGGCGGCGGTGAAGCCTTCGGCCGAGAGTGTCATGTCGCCAGCGTGCGAGCGCTCGAACAGGCTCGACACCCGCACCATGTAGAATTCATCGAGATTGGAGGCGGAGATCGAGAGAAAGCGCAGCCGCTCCAGCAGCGGATGGCGGCGGTTGGCGGCTTCCTCCAGCACGCGGTGGTTGAACTGCAGCCAGCTCAGCTCCCGGTTGTAGAAGCGTTTCGGGTCGGTGAGCGGGTCGTGCTTGGCCTTGCCGTTGGCGGCGGGCTCGGCGGGCTTGATTTTGCGTTGCATGGGGAAACCGGGTGGGGGGAGCGAAGAATCTGGCAGCTGGCGAACGATACCACAAGACCATCGCAGCGACGTTACTCTCCTCTCTCCTCGCGCACTTTCTTTGCGCGAGGAGAGAGGTGACCGCGTCTCCTGCACGGAGGCGCAAAAGCGAATGGGCAGCTGCCTTATTGCGGCAAGAGCCACACGGTCAGTGAGGGGCAGCCGCTGGCTCCGTACCCTTCTCGCCTCCGGTACGAAGCAAGCGGCTGCCCCTCACCGGTCGCTGTTTTCCTCGGCTTCGCCCATTCTTACTTTTGCGCCTCCGCGCAGGTGGGCGACATCCTCTCCCCCTAAAAAGGGGGAGAGTAAAGTAAGTGGCCGCGCCCTCAAAACACCTCGCAGCCTGGAAGCCCGCAGGAGATCAACCGGTCCGACGGGAAGTTGGTGATGATTTCGCAGCCGTCCTTGGTGACCACGACCTCCTCCTCGATGCGGGCCGCGCCCGAACCATCTTCGGCGCCCTTCCAGGTTTCCAGCGCGAACACCATGCCCTCCTTGAGCGGCGTATTCTGGCCGCGAAAGCGTTTTGAGAATATGGGACGTTCCCAGAGCGATAGCCCGACGCCATGGCCGTATTGCAGCAGGAACGCCTCCTCCTCGTCGCGATAGCCGAATTCGTGCGCATCGGGCCAGACGGCGGCAACTTCGTCCGGCGTCACGCCCGGCTTGATCATGTCGATGGAGGCGCTGATCCACTTCGAGGCCGTCTCGTAGGCGTCGATCTGATGCTTGTTCGGCTCCCCGCACATAAAAGTGCGGTAGTAGCAGGTGCGATAACCGTTGTAGGAATGCATGATGTCGAGGAAGATCATGTCGCCGGGCTGGATCATCCGATCACTGAAGGTATGCGAGTGCGGGCGGCCGCGCCGGCCCGAGACCGAGTTCACGCATTCGACTCGCTCGGAGCCCATGCGGAAGAGGCGGTCGTTGGCGATGGCGACCAGCTCGTTTTCCTTGGTACCCGGGCGGATATTTTTTGCGATATCCACATAGGTCGCATCGACCATTGCGGCGGCCATGCGCAACAGCTCGATTTCGTCGCCGGTCTTGATCTCGCGCGCATCCAGCAGCGCCTGCTGGCCGTCCACCACCTCGATGCCCTCGGCCTCCAGGGCACGCAGCATGCCCAGCTCCATGATGTCGATGCCGAGCGGCTCCTTATCGATGCCGTATTTGACCAGCGCCTTCTTGATCTGGCGGGCGAAGTCGCGCTGCACATTCATGCCGGGCGGGAGCGCGCCCTGCATTGTGGTGATGGGCGCAGCCACATTGTCGGCAATCCAGGGCGAGGAGATGCGCTTGGCCGGTGGGGCCGGGTCCCACAGGAACGGCGAGCCTTCCGCCGGGCACAACGCATAGCGAAAGAATTTGTCGCGCGCCCATTCGCCGATGTGGGTGGCCGTGACATAGCGGATGTTGTCGAAGTTGAAGCACAACACCGCGCCGAGGCCGGCGAACTTGATGGCGTTCTGGGCCCGCTTCAGGCGCTCCTTGGAGAGGCGCGAATAGTCGATCCCCTGCTCCCAGTCCTTGGCCATGGCGCCCCAGGAGGCAGTGGAATGCGGGCTGTTGTATTTCATGATTGGCTCCGTAGGTCCGTGGTCGGTAGGTTCGTAGGTTGGGTTAGCGCGCCACCGATGACGATACGGGGCACATTGCCAGTTCGCGCGTAACCCAACGCCACAGGCGCTTCCCGTGGAGTTGGGTTACGCGCGGATCGAAAGCCGGTGCTGATCTGCACGGTCTGGGGCGCGCTAACCCAACCTACGGCACCGACGGTCATCCCGCTCTCCCGGACGACAATTCTTCGGCCCAATCGCGGGTCTCGATGACGCTCTTCAACTTCGACAGGAACGCCGCTGCATAGGCGCCGTCGAAGGCGCGGTGGTCGAAGCTTTGGCCGAGCATGCCGGTGAGGCGCGCGGCGATAAAGTCGCCGTCAGAGGTTTCGATCACGGCGGGACGCTTGCGGATGGCATCGACACTGAGGATCGCTACCTGCGGCGCGTTGATGATGGGCGCTGTAAAGAGCGTTCCAAATGCACCGTTGTTGCTGATGGAATAGGTGCCGCCGGAAAGATCATCAGCTCCGAGCTTTCCGCTACGGGCCTTCTCGACCATTCGCGCGATCGCCTTGGCCAAGCCCAGCGTGGTGAGATCGCCCGCATTCTTGACGACCGGCACAACCAGGCCGTTGTGATTGAGATCGACGGCGATGCCGAGGTTCACGTCGCGCGATAGGCTGAGGGCCTTGCCATCAAAGCGTGCGTTCACTTGCGGGAAAGCGTCGAGCGCGATGCACACCGCGCGGGCGATGAAAGGCAGGTAGGTGAGCGACACGCCCTGCTCGGCCTTGAAGCGCTCCTTCATCGAGGTACGTGCGGACTCGATGGCCGTGAAATCGGCCTCGATGGCCTGGAACACATGCGGGATGGTGCGCCAGTTCTCCGCCAGCCGATCACCCGTCCGTTGGCGGATGGTGTTGAGCGTGACGATCTCGCCGCCCATCAGTGGGACGGGCGCGGGTGAACTTTGCGGTGCACGCACCATCAGCGCCGACGGCCGCCGCTGCAGCTGAGACTCGATCACGCGCTGATCGACGCGGCGCACATTGTCTTTCAACGCGGCCTGCGCAACCGTCTCAATATCGAGGCCGTTCTGCGCAATCAGGCGGCGCGCCAGTGGGCTGACACGGACATCGTTGGAAGCCTTCGATTTGCCGAACGCTCCTGTTGCCGTCCGAACTTCTTCAAAGGCAGATAGTTTGGGTGCAGGTTTGACAGCAGACGGAGCACTTACAGGCTTAGGCGCTGCAGCTGCGCCACCATCGAGCACAGCCACCACTGTCCCAACCTTGGCCGTCACATCCTTGCCAATCCGGATATCGGTCAGCGTCCCCGCCTCGATGGCTTCGACTTCGACCGTGACTTTGTCAGTTTCGACCTCGAACAACCGGTCGCCCACCGCAACCTTGTCGCCGACGTCCTTGAACCAGGCGATGATTTTGCCCTCGGCGACCGTCTCGCCGAGTTGCGGCATGATGATCGAGGCACTCATGCGCGCGACCCGTTCATGACCTTGGACACGCGGTCGACAATGCGCGCGACCGACGGTATCGCCATGTCCTCGAGATTGTCGGCGGCCGGCAGCGGGATGTGCGGTGTGGTGATGCGCACCATCGGGCCGTCAAGATCCCAGAACACTTCGTCGCCAGCAATCGAGACGATTTCGGCGCCCCAACCGCACAGCCGCGGGTTCTCTTCTACTGTAAACAGACGGCCGGTCTTCACGATGGAGCCGAGAATGCATTGCGTATCGAGCGGCACCAGCGAGCGCACGTCGATCACTTCGGCATCGATACCGTGATCACGGGCGAGGATTTCAGCAGCATCCAGCGCGCGGTGCACCATGAGGGCCAGCGCAACGATGGTGCAATCCTTGCCCGGCCGCAGGATTTTCGCTTTGCCAAGCACGTCCAGGATCTCGCCATCGGGCACTTCACCCTTGGTGGCGTAAAGGGCCTTGTGTTCGTGGAAAATCACCGGATCGGGATCGCGGATGGCGGCCGCCATCAGGCCGATGACATCGATGGGCGAGGACGGTGCAACAACCTTCAGACCAGGGATCATCATGGTCCAGTTCTCGATCGACTGCGAGTGCTGGGCACCGAAACGCACGCCGCCGCCGTTGCCGGTACGGATGACCAGCGGGCAGCCCAGCTGGCCATTGGTCATGTAGCGCTGCTTGGGGATTTCATTGGCGATGAAGTCGAAGCAGACCGCCGCAAAATCGGAAAACATCAGTTCGGCCACCGGCTTCATGCCGGTCATGGCCGCGCCCATGGCGGCACCGAGGATGGCCTGTTCCGAGATCGGGGTGTCGCGCACCCGGAGGGGACCGAACTCTTCGTAGAGCCCGACCGTGGCCTTGAACACGCCACCGGCTTTGCCGATGTCCTCGCCAATCAGGACAACGTTCTTGTCGCGGCGCATTTCCTGCGCCAGGCCGCGGATCACCGCGTCGCGATAGCTCAGTTCCGCCATGCCCAGCCTCCATCGGCGTAGACATCGGCGGTGAGCAGGGTTTCCGAGGCAGGCGGAGCGGCCTTGCAGAGGGCGGTTGCTTCCTCGACCTTGCGTTTGCTTTCCACTTCGACAGCAGCGATGGCGTCGGGGTTTACCCCGAACTCGGCCATGCGGGCGCGGTAGATCTTCAAAGGGTCGCGCTCCAACCATTTTTCTAACTCGCCCGGTGGACGGTATTTTCCGGGATCGGCGCGGGAGTGGCCGGAATGGCGGTAGGTCAGGCACTCGATCAGCGACGGGCCCTCACCAGCGCGCGCCTTCTTGTAGGCTTCACGCGCGGTTCGCAGCACCACATCGGCATCGTTGCCATCAATGAGAATACGCGGAAGTCCGTAGGCGGACGCTCTGTCGGCGGCTGGATGCGGAACCGCCGTCACCTCGGAAATAGGCGTGTACTCCATATAAAGATTGTTCTCGCACACGAACACGACCGGCAGCTTCCAGATCACGGCGAAATTCAGCGCCTCGTGGAACGCGCCGATGTTGGTGGTGCCGTCGCCAAAGAAGCAGACCGTAACGTCGGTCGCGCCCTGATACTGCGCCCGCCAAGCAGAACCGCAGGCGATGCAGAGATGCGCGCCGATGATGGCGTAGGAGCCCATCACGTTGTGCTCGGCCGAGGTCAGGTGCATCGACCCGCCCTTGCCGCGCATCAGGCCATTGTCGCGCAGCATCAGCTCGCCGAGCACTTTTTCCATTGGCACGCCGCGCGCCAACGTGTGTGCGTGTCCCCTATAGGTGCAGAAGGACTTGTCCGACGGTTCCATGGCGGCGGCAAACCCAGCGGCGATCGCCTCCTGCCCGAGCGACAGATGGCTGGTGCCCTTCACAAGATTTTGCAGGAACAGGTCATGGGCCCGCTTTTCGGCATCGCGGATTTCGACCTGTAGCCGGTACAGTTCCAACCGCATCGTCGGACCGATGTCATCGTTGGCTAGGGCGCCTTGCTTGCTGGCGTCTTGCATTGTTGGTGCGATCACTCGTTTGTGCTGTTCAGGTTTGCCTGGCCGACGAGACACGATCAGTCAGCGCAGGGGAGACTACCAAATGGGCAAGCACAATGGGGAAAGCTTGATTCCCATTTTGATAATATTTCGGCTGGTGTCGCGCGGTTGCTAGAATATCCTCCCGGGAAAGGGCCACCCCCATCGCAGTGTCAACAGAGCGAAGGTCGACATGCATTGGTACAGCATCACATGAGTGGGCCCGTCGGGATCGCGCTCATCGGCATGGGCTGGTGGGGCCAGAAGATGCTCAATGTTCTTCAGGCTGCGCCTGCGGACATTCGTGTTGTGCGCGCGGTGGAGCCGAACGTTGAGACGGTGCAGGCCAAATGTGTTGAGAAGGGCATTCCCCTGTCAGCCAGTTATGCCGACGCCCTGAACGACCCGGCTGTCGAAGCCGTCGTGCTGGCAACTCCGCACGCTCTGCACGAAGCGCAGATCGCGCAAGCAGTCGCGGCCGGCAAACATGTCTTTTGCGAAAAACCGCTGGCGTTGACCAAGGCCGGGGCCGAGAAGGCCGTCGCCCTGTGCCGCAATGCCGGATTGGTGCTGGGCATGGGCCACGAACGCCGCTGGGAGCCGCCGATCAAGGCGATGCTGGCCAAGGCCGATGCCGGCGACTTGGGGCGCCTGCATCAGATCGAAGCCAACTTCAGTCATGACAAATTTCTGACGCTCGACCGGAACAACTGGCGCCTCAAGGCCGATCAAGCCCCTGCCGGCGGCATGACGGCGACCGGCATTCATCTTCTGGACCTCTCCATTCGGCTCCTGGGGCCTGCCGAGAGTGTGCTGTGCATCTGCGAGCAACTTTCATCCGACTTGCCGCAAGGCGACACCGTGTCCGCGTACGTCAAGTTCCGTGGCGGTGGCACGTCCTATGTTTCGGCCTCGCTGGCCAATCCCTTCATCTCACGGTTCGCGGTCTTTGGTTCGAAGGGCTGGATCGACATTCGAGATAAGGCGCATGTCGAGGCTCCAGACGGCTGGATTGTGACTTCGGCGATGGCGGGCGGGCCGATCAACACGGTGGAAATCCCACCGGCCGAGCCGGTCAAGGACAACCTTGTGTCCTTCGCCCGCGCCGTCCGCGGCACCGAGACCTATCCGATCACCGGCGCGCAATTGATCGACAACATTGCGCTGCTGGAGGCCGTCTTTGCATCCGCCTTGAGCCGCAAGATCGAGGCCGTGGGCTGATGAACCTAGCCGTTGACACGACCAACGACCTGATACAGCAGCGGATGTACTCTCCGTCCCGGCTAGCGAAAAGCTTTGTGACGGTCATAGTTTCGCTACTAGCGCTGATTGCTGCCTGTTTCGTGTTCGCGCCGTCCAGCGTGTCGACCGGCGCTCTGGCAGGGAGCCTGCCGTTTGCTTGTCTGATTGCCATCGTCGGCCTTGGGCAATTGCTTGTCGTACAACAAGGCGGGTTTGACCTCTCGGTGGCTGGTGGCGTGTCCCTAGCGGTCGTCATCGCAACGCACTTTCCAGACGGCGACAACGCCAAACTCCTGACTGCGGTATTGATGGCTGTCGGTTTTGCTTTGGCCGCTGGTGTGCTGAACGGATTTTTGGTTGGCTTTGTCCAGCTGAACGCCGTGATCGCGACGATCGGCACGAATGCCTTGCTGTACGGTGCGGTATTTGCAGTGTCGGGTGGTGTGCCGCGTATCACCACCCCGTTGCTCGCGACAATTGCCGGCGGCAACACGTTCGGCATTCCACACGCCGTCTTTTTCACTCTTGCGGCCTTGCTGGCGGTGTCGTTTGTCCTGAAAAAGACCGTCGTCGGACGGCGGTTCGAGGCCATTGGCGCCAACCCATTGGCTGCCCGGGCCGTGGGGCTGCAGGTGCGAACCCATCAGACGATGGCCTATGTCTTCGCACAACTGCTCTACTGCCTGGCCGGCATTCTTCTGGCGGGCATCACTCGCGAGCCAACGGCGTTCCAGGGCGATCCCCTGTTGCTGCCATCCGTAGCGGTTGTGGTCCTCGGTGGGACGTCCTTGCTCGGCGGGCGAGGCTTCCCTATCTCGACCGTCATCGCGGCTTTGTTCCTCAATCAATTGAGCCAGTTTGCGCTCGCCGTTGGCGTGCCCTATTCGGCTCAAACAATTATCCAGGCCCTGGCGCTCGGGTTTGGTATCGCCGTTTACTCCGTCCGCTGGACGAGTAACACTAGGAAGAGTTTAACTAAGGAGGAAAGTAGTGACACACGTGCTAAATAAGAAACTGGCTCTTGCTGCGGCTACGGCTGTCTTGGCGTTGGGCTGCTCGGCGCCCTTGGCGTTTGCCGCTGATGTTCCATCATGGTGCGGTGCGAAAAAAGCCACCATCGCCTTGCTGGACGGTTACGGCGGCAACAGCTGGCGTCAGGTGACGACAGCAGCTGGCAAGCAGGAAGCCAGCAAATGCCCGAGCATCACCAGCTATGAGTATGCCGACGGCCAGGGCAAACTCGATAAGGCGATCTCCGACATCAAGGGCTTTGCCGCCAAGGGTACGGATGCACTGGTCGTGTTCGGCGATGCCGGACCAGCCGTTCTGCCGGCGCTCACCAGCGCGTTCAAGGCTGGCAAGGTCGTCGTGCCCTACCGCGTCGTGGTCGGTGGCGAGGACGGCAAGAACTACACCAAGTTCATCGGCGCGTCCTTCGTGGATGACGGCGTGAGCTGGGGCAACTGGATCAAGAGCGTGCTGCCCAAGGGCGGCAACCTCCTGTTCCTCAGCGGCCCCGCCGGCAACAGCCAGGGCCTCGACGAGCTCAAGGGCATGAAACAGGTGCTCGATGACAGCTACAAGTTCGTCAACAGCGAGCCGTTCGAAGTCACGAACTGGGATCCCGCACTCACCCAACAGGTGTTGACGGCAGCGATCGCCAAGAACCCCAAGATCGACGTGATCGTCTCCGACTTCGGCCCCTCGCTGGTCGGCGCGCTGCCGGAGTTCAAGAAGTCCGGCCGCTCCGTCCCCGCGCTGGCGACGTCCGACGGTAACTCGCTGGGTTGCTTCTGGGCCGATAACGCCAAAGATAACCCGGACTTCAAGCTGTTCACGGTCGCCACCGGCAATGACAACGTTCGTCTGGCCGTGCAGTGGGCCGTCGCTTCGGCAACGGGCGGTACGCTCCCCACCGAGCAGGTTTTCAAGGCCCCGACCTTCGAAGACTCGGTGTCGGGCAAGCCGAGCCCAGTGCAGTGCCGCAAAGACCTTCCCGGCGCGATCTATCTGTCGTCCGGCGTTTCGGCAGATGACCAGGCCAAGGCCGTCGGCAAGTAGCCTCAAGGATTGCGCCCCCGGAGCGAGAATTCGCTCCGGGGGTAGCTTTTTGTCTGAACAACCACGAAAGATGGTTGCGTAACATGGATCAGGGTTGTGACGCTCGAGTTGGCCAACGCAAGTGACCTGGACACGGGTGCCGCCACCCACGGCGCCGTGACCATTCGGCTGTCAAACATCTCGAAGTTTTACGCTGGCGTGCCGGCGCTGGCGAATGTCAGCGTCGAGTTCTACGCGGGTGAGGTGCACGCCATCCTCGGCGAGAACGGGGCCGGCAAATCGACCCTCATGAACATTATCTCTGGCGCGTTGAGGCCGGAGGTGGGCGACATCGAGTTCGATGGCCGCCAGGTTTCGATGATGACGCCGGAGGTTGCCGCGTCCCTTGGCATTTCGATTTCCTTCCAGCATCCCGCCGTGCTCGACGATCTCTCGGTGCTGGAAAACCTCCAGGTCGCCCTGCCGTCCTGGGTGTTCAGCGGCAGCCCCGCTCAGGTCGTTGCGCGCAATGCGCTCGATGCCGTCGGCCTGCATGTGCCGCTGCGCACGCGTGCCGATGGCCTGACGGTCGCGCAGAAACACCTGCTTGAGCTCGCCAAGGCACTAGCGATCAACCCCAAGGTGCTGATCCTGGACGAGCCGACGGCCTCGCTCGATCAGGCGGCGACCGACATGCTGTTCGGCCGCATCAAGGAGTTGGTCAAGACCGGCACGTCGGTAATTTACATCACCCATCGCCTGGCTGAATTGCGCCAGATCGCGCAGCGGGTCACGGTCCTGCGTGACGGAAAGTACCGCGGCACCTCGCTGGTGGACAAAATCAGCGACGCCGATCTCTTGAAGTTGATCGTCGGCCGCACGCTCGGCTCGACATTTCCGCCGAAATCGCAATATCCCTCGAAAGACATCAACTTTGCCGTTGAAGCGCTGAGCGGCGCGAAGTTCCAGGACGTCAGCTTTGGCGTGTCGCGGGGCCAGATCATTGGCGTGGCCGGCGTGGCGGGCAATGGCCAAGCTGAGTTGATGCGCGCGCTGGCGGGCCTTACGTCCTCCAAGGGCGCCATCCACCTCAAGGGACGCTCCCTCAATCATAGGGACCTGTTGCGTGAAGTCGCCTTCATGCCGTCCGATCGGCATACCGAGGGATTGGCCGGCAGCCTGACGGTGCGCGAGAACGCGACCTTCGCCGCCTTGGAAAAATTCTCCGTCAACGGAGTGCTCAGCCGTAAGAAAGAGCTTGATCAGGTCGCGACAACCTTCAAGTCGCTGGCGGTCAAGACGCCCGGCACCGAAGCACCGATCCTGTCGCTCTCCGGCGGCAATCAGCAGAAAGTCGTGATGGCGCGCGCGCTTCTTTCGGAACCTGGCGTGATCGTGGCCGACGAGCCGACCCAGGGCGTCGACGTTGGCGCGCGCGCCGAGATCTATCGCATTTTGCGCGAGGTATCGAACTCGGGCACGCCGGTGATCGTGAACTCATCGGACGCGGCGGAACTGGAAGGGCTGTGCGACCAGGTCATCGTCCTATCGCGCGGCCGTGTCGTGGAACAGTTAAGCGGCGAAGCCGTCAAGGAAGATCGGATCGTCGCAGCCGCTGTCCAGGCAGATACGCACATCGGCGACGCCGGCTTGGCGACGGGCGGCACATCGGCTGGCGGCGGCTGGCGGCACTTTCTCCAGTCGGACAACGCACCGGCCGTTCCCCTGGCGCTCGTGACCGCGCTGCTTGGGCTCTACGTCTTCAGCCAGAACCACAATTTTCTGTCTGCCTACAACATTTCCAACATCCTCCTGTTGGCGACCGCATTGGGCTTCATCGCGCTTGGTCAGACCATCGCTCTGCTGATGGGCGGCATCGATCTCTCTGTCGGCCCGCTGGCGGGATTTCTGGTTGTGGTGGCCTCGTTCTTCGTCAACGATGGCAAGCCGCCGTGGATGATCGCCATCGGCTTCCTTCTGATGTTCCTTGGCGCCATCACCGTTGGCGCGATCAATGGCCTGCTCATTCGGTTTGCCAATTTCACGCCAATCGCTGCGACGCTGTCCATGTATATTGGCCTGCAGGGCTGTAGTTTCCTGCTGCGAAATGCGCCCGACGGTTACATCAGCGGCGCCGTCGCAGATATCATCAACTATCAGATCGGGCCGATCCCGCTCGCTTTCGTGGTTCTGGTCGCGTTTGCCCTTTTCGGTGAATATGCACTGCGGAATCTGCGACCTGGCTGGCAGCTTAGGGCCACAGGGTCCAACGAGGAGTCGGCGCGCCGGATCGGCGTGCGAATTGATCGGACGTTCGTGGCTGGCTACATCGCGTCGTCGCTTCTCACGGCGCTTGGCGCCATTGTGCTGATGGCCCAGATCGGTGTCGGCGATCCGCGGCAGGGCGCGAGTTATACGCTCTCCAGCATCACCGCCGTCGTGCTTGGCGGCACCAGCTTGCGCGGCGGACGCGGCACGTTCATCGGCACCGTGCTCGGCGCGATGCTGCTGATGGAAGTGCTCAATGCCACGGCATTCCTAGGACTTTCCGAACAGTACCAGTACCTGTTCCAGGGCGCGCTCATCCTGATCGCCGCCATCATCTATTCGACCATACGCAGAAGGACGGCAGCATGACCGGCAAACCAAGAATCGCCTTCGTTGGGACGGGCGCTCAAGGGGCCTCGATCGGCGCCGACTTCGCGCTGGCGGGGCACAATGTGACCTTCATCGAGCAATGGCCCGCCCATGTCGAGGCCATCCGTGAGAACGGCATCACGGTCAATCTGCCGTCGCGCACCATCAATGCCAAAGTGCCGGCGTTTCACTTCTGCCAGGTCGCGGAGATCAAGCAGCCGTTCGACCTCATCTTCCTGATCGTCAAGGCCTATGACACAACGTGGGTGACCCACATGGTGAAGCCCATTCTTGCGAAAGATGGGTTCATCATCGGCCTGCAGAACGGCATGACGCATCTCGACATCGCATCGGTCGTCGGCGCCGAACGGACCATCGGCGCGGTCATCGAGATCGCATCCAACATGTGGGTCCCCGGCGTCACGAACCGGCAGAACAACCAGGACGAGTCATGGTTCGCGCTTGGAGCCGTGGACCTGGCTCAGCATGATCGCGTGGAAGACGTCGCCAACCTGCTGCGTTGCTCCGGCCGTGTGGAGGTGAGCGACGACATCAAGTCCTGCAAGTGGATGAAGCTGGTCGTCAACGCGGCCGAACTGATTCCGTCGGCCATTCTCAACATGCCGCTGAACGATGCGGCGCGCTATCCTGGCTTCCTTGAGGTCATGCGCCAAGCGGGATACGAGGCCATGCGGGCGGCCCTTGTCGATGGTGCGCAGGTGATACCGATCATCGGACTGCCACCGATCACGACCAATGATCCCGAGCGCTACGTCGACCAGATTTTCGATGAGGTTCTGAAGACATTTTCCAAACCCGATACTCTGACTACGTCGTTGCAAGACTGGCGCAAAGGGCGGCGCGCGGAGATCCAAGAAGTGAACGGTTACGCGATCGACGTTCTTCGTAACGCCGGCCAAGACGCCCCGGTCAACCAGCGCGTGGTTGAGATGGCCTATGCGATTGAAAACGGGACACTTGAGGCGAGCCCGGATAACGCTGCGGCGCTCATCGAGTGCCTGAGGAGGAACTGATATGGCCGAAAAGATCTACGGTACGCATCATATCGGAATTACGGTTCCCAACATCGATGAGGGGATTGCCTTCTTCGAGGCCGTCTTCGGCGCTGTGACTCTGTTCAGGACCGGCCCCTTCGACGTCGATGACGCCTTCATGGTGAGGCGGCTCGGGGCGGGGCCGGGCACCAAGATCCGCGACCTCGTCTTCCTACGCTGCGGCGATGGCCCGAGCATCGAACTGTTCGAGTACAGCGGCGAGGACTCTACGGCCCGCCCGCTGCGCGTCTCCGAGGTCGGCGGCATGCATCTGTGCTTCGAGGTCGAGGACGTTTTCGCCTCCGCCGAGCGGCTGAAGACCCAGGGCATCGATCTGCTGGAGGGCCCCAACACCGTGACCGAGGGGCCGCTCGCCGGCTTCAGCTGGATCTATTTCAGCAGCCCCTGGGGCCAGATGCTGGAGGTCGCGAGTTTCGACAAGCTGGGTTACGAAAACGACACCCCGCACCGGGCGTGGCGGGCAAAGCCGTAACGTCGGGTCGAGATGGCGCAGATTATTCGTCTTTAAAATGAGGGATCTATGAAAGCCGTACGTTTCCACGCCGCACGCGATATCCGGGTCGAGCAGGTTGCCGAGCCAGGCAATTTCGCTGCCGACCAGGTGTTAGTCCGCCCGATCATCACCGGCATCTGCGGCACCGACATCCACGAATACATCGCCGGCCCGATCGTCACGCCGACCACGCCGCACGTCTATACCGGCGCCAGCAACCCGCAGATCCTCGGTCACGAATTCAGCGCCGAAGTGCTGAAGGTCGGCAACGACATCACGCATGTGAAAAAGGGCGACCGCGTCTCAATCCAGCCGCTGATTTCTCCGCGCGACGACTACTATGGCCGGCGCGGCCTGTTCCATCTCAGCGAGAGCATGGGTTGCGTTGGCCTCAGCTGGCCCTGGGGCGGCATGGGCGAGCTGGCCGTCTTGAACGGTTACAACGTCATCCCCGTCCCAGCGGGCGTGAGCGACGTGCAAGCCGCCATGATCGAGCCGGCAGCCGTTGCGGTTTATGCCGTGGACCGTGGTGGCGTACAGTCGGGATCGACCGTGCTGGTCTCAGGCGCCGGCCCTATCGGCGCGCTCACCCTGCTGGCCGTGAAAGCCGCTGGCGCCAGCCAGATCTTCGTCAGCGAGCCCAATCCCAATCGCCTCGCCAAGGCCAAGGAGTTGGTGCCTGAGTGCATCGCCATCAATCCGATGATTCAGGACGTGGCCGCCGTCATCCGTGAACTGACGGATGAGCACGTCGGCGTCGATGTCGCCATCGAATGCGTCGGCCTGGAAGCTAGCCTCAACGCCTGCGTCGCCTCTGTGCGCCGCCAGGGCAAGGTGGTTCAGACCGGGCTGCACCTCAAGCCCGCCAGCGTCGACGCCATGCTCTGGGCGCTGAAGGACATCACCCTGGAAGCCACCTGGTGTTACCCGACGCAGTGCTGGCCACGCATTATCCGCATGGTGGAATCGGGCAACTTCCCGATCGAGAAAGTCATCACGGGACGGATCAACAGCGATGACGTGGTGGCCAAGGGTTTTGAGGCACTGCTCGACAAGAGCGCGACGCATCTGAAGATTCTGGTCAACGTGTAGTGGTTTTGGACTCTCCTCTCCCCCGTTTTCCGGGGGAGAGGATGTCGCCCGAGGCGAAGCCGAGGAAACAGCGACAGGTGAGGGGCAGCCGCTTGCTCCGTACCGGTGGTGAGAAGGCCAACGCAAGTTGCTGCCCCTCACCGACCGCCCAGCTCTTGGCGCAAAAAGGCGCCTGCGAGGGGCGGTCTCCTCTCCCCCTGAAGAAGGGGGAGAGGAGAGACGCTCAGTCCGCCAACGGAAGGATCCCGCTCATGCGCGCCCTGGTCTTTGAAGCGCCCGACAAACCGATCATCGTTGATGCCCCTATGCCCGGCATCAAGGACACCGAAGTGCTGGTGAAAAGCCGCACCATCGGCATCTGCCACTCCGACTACGAATTGTTGGCGGGCCGCTACATCATCCCGATCTCCTATCCCGTAACGCCCGGCCATGAATGGTGCGGCGAGATCGTTGAAACCGGCAAGTCGGTCAAGGGCTTCAAGGTTGGCGACCGCGTGGTCGGCGAATGCGTGGTGCGGACGCCAGAACGGCTGCACCACTTCGGCTTCTCGATGGACGGCGCCGACCGCGAATATTTCAACGTCAATCCGGAATGGCTGCACAAGCTGCCCGATACCGTCGATGACGCCAAAGGCTCCCTGATCGAGCCGTTCACCTGCGGCTTCCATGCCATCCTGCGCCTGGGCGGCACCAACGCCAGCGAAACCGTGGTGGTCTCTGGGGGCGGCACCATCGGCCTCGTCTCGGCCGCCGCCGCCATCGGCATGGGCGCCAAAACCATCGTTGTCGACCCCATAGCGCGCCGCCGCGAGATCGCGCTGCAGCTGGGCGCCGCCTTCGCAATCGACCCCTCCAACGGCGATGCTGCGGCCCAGATCAAGGACCTGACCTCCGGCAAGTTGGCCGATCTGGTCGTGGAGGCCGCCGGCCACGACGCCTCGCTGGCCAGCGTGCTGGACTACGCCGGGCAGGACGGACGTGTTGCAATGGTCGGCATCAGCATCAACCGAAAATTCCCGGTCAACCTCGGCCAGATCATGATGAAAAATCTGACGGTCAAGGGCAGCATCGGTTCGCCAGGGGTCTGGCCTGCCGCCATCCGCTTCCTGGAGCGAACCAAGCTCGACCTGTCGCCGATCCAGACGCACCGTTTCCCGCTCGAGCAGGCCGTGGAAGCCTTCGCACTCGGAGCCGACGCCACCAAATGCATCAAGATCACTCTCACCACCGGGGCACACTGACTATGACACATCGGGCACTAATCGCCGGCGTCACCGGCATCGTCGGCCGGCATTTGGCTGAGCATCTGAATCAGATCGGCGGATGGGACGTTCTCGGCGTATCCCGTCACCCCAACGATCTTCCTGGTGGCGTGCAGCACATCGCGGGCGACCTGACCGACGCGGACGGTCTGAGAACCGCGCTGGCGGGCGCAGCGGCCACCCACGTCTTCATCACCACCTGGTCGCGCCAAGCCACGGAGGCCGAGAACATCCGCGTCAACGGCCGCATGGTCGCCAACCTACTCAGCGCCGTCGAGGGGCAGCCGGTCAAGCATGTCGCGTTGGTCACGGGCCTGAAGCACTACCTCGGGCCATTCGAAGCCTACGCCAAGGCCAAGCCGATCACGCCGTTCCGCGAAGAACAACCGCGCCTGCCCTACGAAAACTTCTACTACGAACAGGAAGACGTCGTCTTCGATTTCGCCCGGCGCCTAGGCTATGCCTGGACTGTGCATCGTCCGCACACGTTGATCGGTTACGCGGTCGGCAACGCCATGAACATGGCGGCGACATTGGGCGCCTATGCTGCAATCTGCAAGGACACCGGCAAACCCTTCGTGTTCCCGGGATCCCCCGAACAGTTCACCGCTTGCGTCGACATCACCGATGGACGCATCCTCGCCAAGCAGCTGGCCTGGGCCGCCACCACGCCGGCCGCGGCCAACCAGGCGCTCAACATCACCAATGGCGAAGTGTTCCGGTGGAACTGGATGTGGCCACAGCTCGCCGCCAACCTCGGCGTGGCCGCAGCCGCCTACCCCGGCCATCCCACGCCGTTGGCCGAAAGCATGGCCGGCATGGAGCCGGTCTGGGAGAAGATCGTCGCGGCCAAAGGCCTGCAGAAGAACGCCCTGAACACGGTCGCCTCCTGGTGGCATTCCGACGCCGACCTCGGCCG
This sequence comes from Hyphomicrobiaceae bacterium, assembly GCA_031393505.1. Lineage (GTDB taxonomy): Bacteria > Pseudomonadota > Alphaproteobacteria > Rhizobiales > Hyphomicrobiaceae > JANYHF01. Next base: position 22,628 of record JANMVX010000144.1, read on the forward strand.
CACCATCGAGAACTTCACCGACATGACCAAGTGCCGCGATCTGGGCTTCTCGGCCTATCAGAACTCCGTGCGCTCATTCACCGACGCATTCGACAGGTTGCGGGCGCAGAATATCATTGCTTAGATGCGGAGGTTTTGAGCAGCCACTTCATGATGTGCTCGGCGACGGCGACAGTGTCGTTGCGCTCGTTTGTGACCGTAACCCTGCCAATGGAGCGGTGCTTGTCGTGGTCGTAAGTCGACACCTCATAGTGGATCGTGATGGTATCGCCTATGAACACGGGCGCCAACAGACGGATGCGGTCATAGCCAAGCGACACCGGAAAGAATGGCCCGTCCGCTGGCGCCTGCTCGGCGATCATCGTCGAGGCGCGCGACATGTAGCCGACGATCAAGGCGCCATGGGCGATGCGGTGGCCATACTGGGTACCGCGCATGAAAACTTCATCGACATGGTTCGGTGAGAGGTCGCCCGTGATGCCTGCGAACAGATAAACATCGCTCTCTGACACGGTTTTGGAAAAACTGACGCGTTCCCCGGCTTTCAAAGGCGCGTCGGTCATCCGTTCACTCCGTATCAAGTTTTCAGAAGCTCGCGCGCGATGATGGCGCGCTGGATCTGGTTGGCGCCCTCATAAATCTGCGTGATCTTGGCGTCGCGATACAGGCGCTCCACCTCGAAGCCGCGAATGTAGCCCGAACTGCCGAAGATCTGTACGGCATTTGCCGTCTGGGCCACGGCAATGTCGCTGGCGAAGCATTTGGCGATGGAACAGTTTAGGGCGCAGGGCAGGCCGTGGTCCATCAGCAGCGCGGCGCGGTGCACGAGCGCGCGGGCGGCGGCGATGTCCTTGACCATGTCGGCCAGCATCCAGGCTGGGCCCCGGTTGTCGGCGATCGGTTTGCCGAACTGGCGGCACGTCTTGGCGTCGTCCAGCGCCGCCGCAAGTCCATGTCCGTCGGTGATGACCGCTATGGAGCGCCGTTCACTTCCAGACATTGACAAGGCCGCGCCGGCCTGCCTTCTGATCCGCCTACATCGATGTTCGGGAGGTCCCTCATGGGTTATGTCGGCTTGGCTATTCTCGCGATCCTGGTGCTGGTGGGCCTGTGGGTGCTCGGCATCTACAACGGCCTGGTTGCGCTTCGCCAACGTTGCAAACAATCTTTCGCAGATATTGATGTGCAGCTGAAGCAGCGCCAGGACCTGGTGCCGAACCTGGTCGAGACGGTGAAGGGCTACGCCACCCATGAGCGCGGGACGCTGGAAAACGTCATCAAATGGCGCAATGCGGCGGCGGGCGCCGCGACTCCTTCGGATAAGGCGCAGGCGGAGGGTCAGCTCACCTCGGCGCTGCGCCAGCTGATGGTGGTGGCCGAGGCCTATCCCGACCTGAAAGCCAACCAGGGTTTCCAGCAGTTGCAGGCGGAGCTTGGCGATCTGGAAAACAAGATCGCGGCCTCGCGGCGATTCTTCAACAATTCGGCCTCCGAATACAACGCCACGCGCGAAAGTTTCCCGGCGGTTCTGTTCGCCAACACGCTCGGCTTCGGCGCGCAGGACTTTTTCAACCTGGACGAGGCCGAGCGCAAGATCGCCTCAACCGCACCGCAAGTGAAGTTCTGAGCCGCTCCCCATGACGCCGGCTTACGGGCTATACAGCCACATCATGGCGAACCGCCTGCGGTCGCTGCTTCTGCTCGCCTCCTTCGTCCTGCTACTGCACATCCTGCTGTTCTCGTTCCTGATGATCATCGAGGCGCTGTCCGGCGGCAGTTTTGGGCAGATCGTGGCGGCGGCGGCAGGGGATTTCGCGGGAGCCTGGCCGGTGGCGGCGATTGCCTCGGCGCTCTGGTTCGTCATCGCCTGGTTCTCGCATCAGGCGTTCATCCGCATGGCCAGCGGCGCGCGGCCCGTGGACCGGTCCAGCGCGCCAAAACTCTACAATGCGCTGGAGAACCTGTGCATCTCACGCGGCATTGTCATGCCCCGGCTGGAGATCATCGAAAGTCCGGCGCTCAATGCGTATGCGTCTGGTTTGCGCGAGGGACAGTATGTCATCGCGGTGACGCGCGGGCTGGTCGACACGCTGGAGCCGCCCGAGTTGGAAGCGGTGTTGGCCCATGAACTCACCCACATCCGCAACAAAGACGCGCAGATGATGGTGATCGCGGTGATCTTCGCCGGCGTGTTCGCGTTTTTCGGCGACCTGATCATAGGCCGCTGGGACTTTCCCTACGGCTGGTCGCCCACCGGCAATCCGGATCGGAGTAGCAGCAGCGGAAGCGGCGATGGCGGATCGGTCAGCTGGCCGTCGTCTTCGGGCGGTGGCTCGGGCGAACGCAAATCGGGAAGCGGCAAAGGCGACCGCGACAGCGGCATCGGCGGAGCGTTGCTGGCGATCACGGTCGCGATCGTCATCATCCTGATCAGCTGGGGCGTCTCGACGCTGATCCGCTTCGCCCTGTCGCGCTCGCGCGAATATCTCGCCGACGCCGGCTCGGTCGAGTTGACCAAGAACCCCGACGCCATGATCTCGGCCTTGCGCAAAATCGAGAAGAACCCCAGCCTCGACGTGCCCTCGCGGCTGGAGGCGTTCTTCATCGAGAACCCGGTGGACGAGGGTGTCTACGGACTATTTTCGACGCATCCGTCGGTGGCGGATCGCGTGGCGGCGCTGCAGCGGTATGCGGGTGGGGTGGAGGTGGTAGCGGCGAAGCCGGCCTGACACGCAGAGGATCAAAAGTCCTACTGGTATAGGTGGAAACAGGCGACTGTTACGTAGGGGAGACTGGCAGGTCGCCCTGGGGCCGCGAGCAAGGAGCTAGAGGGCGACTTGCCAGTCGTCCCTAAGTCACAATCAGGGTCGGGACGATGGCATCAAGACCATGACTGCGCTAGTCCGCCACTTCCAGTTCAGTCGCCTCTCGCAAGCGCCGGAGGTTCGAAAGGTCAAGCTCCCGGCGGGCTTTCCAGAGATCGTGCGCGGCCTGGAGAGCAAGCCAGTGTTCCGCCGACGCACCTACGACCAGCTCAAGCCTGAGCGCCATACTGGCCGAGACACCCTGCTTCTCGTCGAGAAAATCATAGAGTGTCTGTCGAGAAACGCCGAGTGCTTTGGCAAATGCGGTTTTGCTCATGCCTAACTCCGGCAACATGTGGTCGCGCAGAAACACGGCAGGATGGGAAACAGGTATGCTCGGATGACGTTTTGATCGCATGCTGGGTCTCAGTGATAGTCTTCATAGTCGACATCGACGGCATCAGCACCGTGGCCGGACCAACCGAATGTGACCCGCCAGTTCTTATCAACCTTGACCGCGTACCGACCAATTTGGTCGCCGGTCAAAACATGGTAGGCCATTGTCGGCAAATTCATATCTTCCGGCACGCTGGCATATTCCAGCCTGTCCAAGATCAGGCGCAGTTTCGCTACGTGCCGCTGATCAACACGGCGCGCCTCACCTCGCCACCAGAACCGCTCCAGCGCCTTGCTGCGAAAACTGACGATCAAGACCTGCACGCCTCATGTAAGGCAAAGCCTGACATTTGTCAAGCAGCACCCTACGATGCGAGCGTGATCGCCACCTGTCACCTAGGCGAATTCCCAATCGCCCGTCCCGCTTCTTTCGGCTTTGGCAGCCCCGCCTGCCCCTTGGCGATCTCAGCGAGTTTCGCCAGCAGCGGAGCCTCTGCCGCACACGCCTTGCCCTCCGTCTGGTCCACATGCAGCAGCATCTGCTCGGCGGTGGCGAGCGTGTCGCCGGAGCGGGCGTGCTTCATGGTCATGAAAACGTGGATGCGCTTTTCGTCATGCGAAAGCAGCTGCGTCTCGACATGAATCGGCTCCAGCGCGGCGACTTCCTTGCGGTGCAGGATGTGGGTCTCGACGGTGTAGTAGCTCAAACCCCGCTTCGTGTACGCCTCATTGACGCCGATGAGTTGCAGCAGCCCGTCCGAGGCCTGGCTGAAGACGTGCAGGTAGCGCCCCTCGTTCATATGCTTGTTGTAGTCGGTCCAGTCGGGGGCAACGGTCGTTTCGTACATTCGCAGCGGTTTGGTGAAATCGTGCGTTGCACTGACGGTCTCGGCGTGGGCCAGCTGGTACAGCCGCTTCTCGTAGTCCGCCAGCGTTTTGCCCGCCCCATAATCCTGCGTCTTCAGGGCCTGGAACAGCGTCACCAGGCAATCGTCGCGCTTGCGCTCCAGGTCGCGGATCGAGACACCGCGGGCCTGATCATCCGACTGCGCACAGATTTTGTCCAACAGTTCCGGCGTCAGCTCCGGCACATCCATCAGCTTGGTCCACGGCCACTTCAGCGAGGGGCCGAACTGGCCCATGAAATGACGCATGCCCTCGACCCCACCGGCGATGCGGTAGATCAGGAACGTGCCCATGAACGACCAGCGCAGGCCTGGGCCGAAGCGCATGGCGTCGTCGATTTCCTCGGCGGTGGCGACGCCGTCGTTGACCAGCCAAAGCGCCTCGCGCCACAGCGCCTCCATCAGCCGATCGGCGATGAAGGCGTCGATTTCCTTGCGCACATGCAGGGGATGCATGCCGATGGAGCGATAGAACTCCATGGCGCGGTCGATGTTCGGTTTTGTCGTCTTGGCCCCGCCGACAACTTCCACCAATGGCATCAGGTACACTGGGTTGAACGGATGCCCGACCATCATGCGTTCGGGGTGTTTCATCGCGCTCTGCAGTTTGCTCGGCAACAATCCGGACGTGGACGAACAGATCAGCACGTCAGGCCGCGCGAAAGAATCGATCTCGGCAAAGAGTTTGATCTTCAGGTCCTCGCGTTCGGGCGCGCTCTCCTGGATGAACTCGGCGTCGGCGACGGCGGCTTTGACCTCGCGGACCACGGTGATTTTTCCGCGCTTGCTCACGGGCGCCATGGTCAGCTTGGCCTGCGCCCGCTCGGCGTTGGCCAGTACGTCCGCCATGCGCGCTTCGGCCTCGGGGTGCGGGTCGAGGACTTTGACGTCAATGCCGTTCCAGGCGAGCCGCGCCGCCCAGGCCGCGCCGATGACCCCGGCGCCGATGCAAGCGGCGGTTTTGATTTGTGGTAGGGACATTCTGTAACTCCAAAACAAGACGTGAAGTCGTAAAGTCGCCAAATCGCCAAGTCGGGCTGAACCTACTTCACGACTTCACGAATTGGCGACTTCACGATTTCACGTCTTCTACTTCACAGCGTTTCCGTATGCCCATCGATGGCAATGTCCTGTCCCGAAATCCGCGCCCCCGCAGGCGACGCCAGATACAGGATCATCGCGGCGATATCCTCGGGCTTGATCATCTGCCGCATCGACGACCGCGAGACGATCTGCGCCCGCACATCATCGGCCGCCCGGTTGGTCTTCAACGCCTCGGCCGCAATCACGCGGTCAATCCGGTCGCCCTCGACAGCGCCGGGGCAGATGCAGTTGACGCGGATGCCGCTCGGGCCCAGCTCCTGGGCGAGGGTTTTCGTCAGGCCACGGATGGCCCATTTGGCGGACGCGTAGGGCGAGCGGCGCGGAAAACCGAACAGGCCCGCATTCGAGGACATGTTGATGATGCAGCCGGATTGATTGCGTTTCAGATGCGGGATCGCCGCCTTGGCGCACAGGAACGCACCGTCGAGATTGACGGCCAGGCAGCGCCGCCAGTCGGTGAGCGAAATGTCCTCGAGGTTGGCCGTGGGGCCGGCCACGCCCGCCATGTTGACGAGCACGTCGAGGCCGCCGAGTTTTTCCGTCGCCGCCTTGAATAACTCCGTGACCTGAGCTTCGTCCGACACATCTGCGACCATGCCGGTGAACTTGGGCTGCGCCTTCAACGTCGCCGAAAGCGCCCCTCCGTCCACGTCGCAAATGTAAACTTTTGCTCCAGCCGCAACAAACGCCTCCGCTGTGACGCGGCCGATCCCGGAGCCGGCGGCGGTGATGAGAATGCGTTGGTTGGTGTGTGTGGTCATTTCGATTGCCATCAATTGTTGAGGCGAAGACGCCAAATCGTGAAGTCGCCAAATCGCCAAGTCGGGCGGCTTCTCTTCACGATTTCACGATTTGGCCATTTCACGATTTCACGTCTTCTTCTTCAACCCCAACCGCCTCCGCACCTCATCCGGCCCCGCCACAGTCAAATTCATCGCTTCCAAAATCGTCCGTGCCCGCTCGACCAGTTGCGCGTTAGTCGCCAGCACGCCCTTCGACAGATAGATGTTATCCTCCAGCCCCACGCGCACATTGCCGCCGGCCAGCACCGACTGCGCGACCCAGGGCAGCTGCATGCGCGAGATGCCAAAGCTCGACCACACGCACTTGGCCGGCAGCGCGTTCACCATGGCCATGAAGGTGTTGATATCCGCCGGCGCACCGTACGGAATGCCCATACACAGCTGGATGTTCACAGGGTCGAGCAGCAACCCCTCCTTCATCAGGTCGTGCACCTGCCAGAGCTGGCCGGTATCGAACACCTCGCACTCCGGTTTTACGCCGAGATCCATCATCATCTTGGCCATGGCGCGCAATGTGTCGGTGGTGTTGACCATGATGTAGTCGCCGCCGGCCAGAAAGTTCAGTGTACCGCAATCGAGCGTGCAGATGTCGGGCAGCAGCGCTTTGACATGCGCCAGCCGCTCGGTGGCGCCGGCCATATCCGTGCCCCTAACTTTTGGCGGCAGCGGCGCCTCAACCGACCCCAGAACCAGATCCCCGCCCATGCCGGCCGTGAGGTTGATCAGGACGTCCACGCCCGATGAGCGGATGCGATCGACCGCCTCCGTGTACAGCGCCACGTCGCGCGATCCGATCCCGGTCTTGGGGTCGCGCACATGCAGATGCACGATCGCCGCCCCCGCGCGCGCCGCCTCGATGGCGCTGTCAGCGATCTGGCGCGGCGTCACGGGCACCTTGTCGGACTTGTCGGTGGTCGCACCGGCGCCGGTCACGGCGCAGGTGATGAAGGGGGCGGTGTTGAGCATTTTGGGCGTGTCCTCTGTTTTGGCGGAGGCTAGCCGAGTTGCGCAAAACCTGCGATGCCGTTTTGCGACATCACGCATGCGGATTGCGAATGGGGTCAGACCCCTTCACTGAAGGGGGTCTGACCCCATTGCCTCCGCCATGCACGATCTTGGAAGCTGACATGACCGATTTCACCACGCGCCGCCTCCCCGAAGCTCCCGACGTGCTCGCCCCCGATGGCTCCGAGGTGCGCCTCCTCGCAGGCCTCCCCGCCGGCGGCATGGCCCACTTCCGGCTCGCGCCCGGCGCCGTGGCCAAGGCCGTCGCGCACCGCACGGTGGATGAGATCTGGTTCGTGGTCGCGGGGGCGGGCGAGATCTGGCGGCGTTTTGGCGCGCGCGAAGAGATAACGCCACTCCGTCCCGGCGTCAGCCTGACGATCCCTCTCGGCACGGCGTTTCAGTTCCGTGCCGGCCCGGACGCGCCGCTCGAGATCGTCGGCGTGACAATGCCGCCCTGGCCGGGGGCGGATGAGGCGGTGCTGGCGGACGGGCCGTGGGTGGCGACGGTGTGAGGCATAGCCCCCTCAATCAATCGCCGCCCAGCCGAACTGCAGCAGCGGCGCGACTTTTCCGGCAAAGCCCGCCAGCGTCTCGATCAGCGCGGCGCTTTTGATCTCGGCCGCCGACAGATCCTGCTGCACGTACCAGGACTTCATCTTCAGCGTCTCGGCCAGCGCTGCCGGAGCGGTCTCGAAACCCTTCGGCAATCGCGCCAGCGCATCCGTGGTCTTCAGCGCAAAGCCCGCGCGCTTCAAGGACGCCTGGACCTTCGCCCAGCCGGCGGGGTCCGCCACCACCGCATGGCGCAGTTTCGTCAGCACCGGCGGCTCGGGCCTATAAAACCCGGCCACCACCATCGACCCCGCGGGATCGATATGCACATAGAGCGAGCCGGGCGCCATCTTCTCGCCATTGCGGCTGAGCACCGCCCCGGCATGGATCTTGTACGGAGCTTTGTCCTTGGAAAACCGCACATCGCGATGAATACGGAACATCGTTCTCTTCGGATCGGCGCGGAGCGGGAGCTTGGCTTTGGCCAGGCGCGTGGAAAGATCGGCCGCCAGCGAGATCAACGGATCGCGGACCGCCGTTTCGTAGCGCGATTTGTTGGGGAGGAACCACTCCCGCTCATTGTTGGCGGTGAGTTCGCGCAAGAACGCGAGCGCGTCTGGGGGGAAGCCGGTGAAGGGCGGGGGCGGGAAGTCTTCGGCGAGGGTGGGCATGGGGCGGGGCTCCCGTGGGATGGGCATTGCAGGAAGGCTAACCGCGTTGCTGGAAAACAGCGATGCCGTTTTACAGGATCGCGCGCATTTGACAATCCATTGTCAACATGACAATGTCTTGTCATGGTGAAACTAACCCCCTCCGGCGCCCACATCATCGAACTCACCCGCGCGGTGTACCGCCTTAATGGCCTGTTCCTGAAGGCAGGCAACCGCATCGCGGCCCCCGCAGGCCTCGGCAGCGCGCATTGGCAGATCCTCGGCATCGTCGAACACGGGCCCGTGCCGGTGGCGCATGTCGCCCGCATCTGGGGTTTGACGCGGCAAGCGGTGCAGCAGACCGCCAACGCGCTGATGCGGGATGGACTGATCGAGGCGGTCGAGAACCCGCACCATCGGCGCGCGAAACTGTTGGATATCACGCCGCACGGCGTGACGGCGCTGAAGCAGATCCGCGCGCAGCAGGCGGCCTGGGCCAACGCCGTCGGCGACAATCATGATGCGGAGGATCTGAAGTCCGTGGTCGCCGAACTTGGCAAACTCGCGACAACGCTCGAGACGCACGCGGGACGCGGCAAGGCCAAGGCCGCCAAACCGTCCCGCAAATCCCAACCGCTAGACAGGAGTGCATCATGAAACTGAACCACCTCAATCTGACAGTCACCGACGTCGCCGCCTCCAGCGGCTTTCTGCAAAAATACTTCGGTCTGAAACCGATGCCCTGGGGCGATGGCAAGATCTCGTTCCTGACCGACGACAACGGCATGGTGATCGCGGTCTTCCCGGGCCAGGACGCGAGCTACCCCGCCAGCTTCCACATCGGCTTCATTCAGGACACCGAAGCGGCCGTGAACGAGATCAACCAACGCCTGCGCGACGACGGTTTTGACATCAAGGCGCCAATGCGGTTCCACGGCTCGTGGACGTTCTATGTCAAGGCGCCGGGCGGGTTCATGGTCGAGGTGATGTGCTGAGCCCAGCCACCGCCGGCGCCCCTACTTCAGCATGACAACCGCTTCCACCTCGAACAGCATCGGCTCAATCGCCAGCTTGGGCACCGGAACCAGCGTCTGCGCCGGCAGCGCCTTGCCGAACATCTCGGTGACGGCCTTGGTCAGCACCCCGAGCTTGGACATATCGTGATCGACCACGAACACCGTCAGCTTGGCGACCTGATCCGGCTTGGCGCCGAGCGCATCGAGGGCGGCGCGCAAGTTGGCGTAGGCCTGCTTCACCTGCACCGCGAAGTCGGGCGACAAGCCACCGGTGGCGTCCTGGCCGCCCTGTCCCGAGATGTAGGCCACCCGGGCGCCGCGCGGCGTGATCACCGCCGTGCTGTAGCCGTTCGGCGACGGGTCGTAGAGGTTCTGGGGATTGACGTTGGTGAGCTTGTCCGCGGCGTCGCCAGCTGCAGCTGCGGTTGGGTGCGCGAGTGACATGATGAGTAATCCTCCGATGACGAACAGTTTAGAGCTAATCCAACGACCCATAGTGTGGCGCGCTGTCTTCCTTCTCCCTTTGGGAGAAGGTGGCGCACCTGCGCGGAAGCGCAAAGCAATGGGGCGACGGATGAGGGGGTCGCATGTGCGAGTGTGCTGCACCGGTGCGACAGCCTCCGGCCGCAATCCCCTCATCCGCCCTTCGGGCACCTTCTCCCGACGGGAGAAGGCGATAGAGCCGCGCGACCGTCTTGGTTGGGTCATGACTTTCGGTCGGTGGAACAACAGTTTCTTCAAATGTGGCATGCCGGTCTCCGTTGTCTGTCGGGCTGCCGTTGGTCAGCGCCCCTTGACTACCGCCACCCTGCTGCCACCATGCTGTCAGCAGTCTTCGGCTAGGGAGTTGGCATGCGACGCGCTGATCGACTGTTCCAGATCATCCAGGTGCTCAGGCGCAGCTCAAAGCCGCTGACGGCCGACGCCATCGCCGGCGAACTGGAAACCTCCAAGCGCACCATCTATCGCGACATCGCCACGCTCATGGGCCAGCGCGTGCCGATCCGGGGCGAGGCCGGCATCGGCTATGTGCTGGACGGCGGCTTCGACATGCCACCGCTGATGCTCACCGCCGACGAGGTCGAGGCGGCCGTGCTCGGCGCGCAGTGGGTGGCCAGCTCAGGCGATCCCGCGCTCGCCCGCGCCGCCCAGGATCTCATCGCCAAGATCGCCGCGACCGTGCCCGAGCGGCTGCGCATCACCGTGCTGGACGCCGCCGTCACCACGCCCCAGGCCTGCGGCCCCGCCGTGGATACGATCGACATCGCCCGGGTGCGCGCCTGGAGCCGGGCCGGGCGAAAAATCGCCCTGCGCTATCGCGACGAAACCGGCCGCGAGACGGCGCGCACGGTCTGGCCCTTCCTGGTCGGCTATCGCGAAGCCAGCCGCGTGTTCGTCGCCTGGTGCGAGCTGCGCGAGGATTTTCGGACTTTTCGCGCGGATCGGGTGGTTGGGGCGGAGTTTTTGGAGGAGCGGTATGCGGCCCGGCCGGGGGCGCTGCGGGGGGAGTGGCAGGCGGCGGTGGATGGGGGGGAGTGAGGGGGCGGGGAGTCAGCCCGCAGGTAACGTGGCACCCGCCTTCGCTGCGCTAATGGCCCGGCAAGACGGAGGGATCGATGAAAACGCTGGCGGGGCGGCCGGGAGCCGCACTTTCCACTACCAATTCGCGGCTTCCGACCGTCCCCGCACCCTGCTTGCGCTGGCCAAGGCACAGTTGCGTCTTGGCGTCGGATGTGCACGTAGGGCGCAATAGGCCACTTCGCCGTATTGCGCCGCAGGGGGACATTGCAGGCGACGTCGGTTGCGTTGAGCCCTGCGGCGCAATACGGCGCGAAGAAAAAACGCCTATTGCGCCCTACGTGCTCCGCCGCCGCACCGCCCTTTCCTTCCCCGTCCCGCGCGCCTACATCTCGCCCATGAGCACCAACAACGAAGACTCCTCCCTCCTCGGCCGCCTCTCCCGCTACGCCCAGGTCGGCACCTCGGTCGGCGGCCTCGCCGCACGCGTGGCCGGTGCCCGCCTCCTTGGGCGCGAGCGCGATGACCAGAAATACGCTGGCGAACTCGCGGCCGCGCTCGGCGGGCTGAAGGGGCCGATCATGAAGGTGGCGCAGCTGCTCTCCACCATCCCCGAGGCGCTGCCGGCCGAGTATGCCGCCGAGTTGCAGCAGCTGCAGAGCCAGGCGCCGCCCATGGGCTGGGCGTTTGTGCGTCGGCGGATGGCTGCGGAATTGGGGGCGGATTGGGAGGCCAAGTTCAAGAGTTTTGAGCACACCTCGGCGGCGTCGGCCTCGCTGGGGCAGGTGCACCGCGCGGTCGCCCACGACGGCGAAAACCTGGCGGTAAAACTGCAGTATCCCGACATGCAGTCGGCCGTGGATGCGGATGTGGCGCAGCTTGGCGTCATCTTCGCCATCCATCGCCGCATGAACCCGCCGGTCGATACCTCGGAAATCCTGGCCGAGGTGTCGGAGCGGCTGAAGGAGGAGCTCGATTACACGCTGGAGGCCAAGCACATGGCGCTCTACCGGCTGATTTTCGCCGGCGACCCGCTCGTCCGTGTGCCGACGGTACGACCGGAGCTGTCGACGGGACGCCTGCTGAGCATGGGCTGGCTGGAGGGCGGAAAACTGCTCGACCACAAGACCGATCCCGTCGAGGACCGCAACCGCATCGCGCGCGCCATGTTCCGCGCCTGGTGGTTCCCGTTCTCGCATTTTGGCGTGATCCACGGCGATCCGCATCTGGGCAATTATACAGTGTACAAAGACGATACCGGGCGCCCCGGCGGGCTGAACTTACTCGATTATGGTTGCATACGGACCTTCCCGCCCAAATTCGTGCAAGGGGTGCTCGACCTCTATCATGGGCTGCGCACGGACAATCGCGCGCAGATCGTGCAGGCCTATGAGAGCTGGGGCTTTATCGGTCTCAGCAACGAGCTGATCGACCTGCTCAACATCTGGGCCAAATTCATCTACGGCCCGCTGCTGGACGACCGCGAGCGGCGCATTGCCGAAGACGTGTCCCCCGGCGAATACGGACGACGCGAGGCTTTCACCGTCGCCAAGGGCCTGAAGGAAAAGGGCCCGGTAAAAGTCCCGCGCGAATTCGTCTTCATGGACCGCGCCGCCATCGGCCTGGGCGGCGTGTTCCTGCACCTGGACGCCAAGCAGAACTGGTACCGCCTGTTCAACGAGACCATCGAAGGCTTCGAACTCGCGCAAGTCGCCGAACGCCAACGCGCGGCGTTTGCCGAAACGGGGGTGCCTGTGGCACGCTAGGGGTCAGACCCCTTCGCCAAAGGGGTCTGACCCCATTGCCCGCCACACCCGCCGCTGCCGATGGAAAGACGTGGTCAATCGTCATCCAGCGCGGCTCGCAGGCACGCCATGAACCGCACCGCCGGAGCAAGGACAATGGGGTCTGACCCCATTGCCGCCGATGGAAAGGCGTTTCGCAAGCCGCAACGACAGCGTAGCGTGATGCTTCGCTGGCTGCTTGGAGCGGACATTTATGGGGCGGCACTTACTATTGGTCTTGCTTCTGGCCTTTTGGCCAGCCGGTGCCCACGCCGAGCCCTCCCGCCACGTCGCCCTGAAACTCGTGTTCGCGGTCGATGCCTCCGACAGCATCGAGGATTGGGAGTGGCGGCTTGAGCTCGATGGCATTGCGGCGGCGTTGCGTGATAAGGAGGTGCAAGCCGCAATATCAGCGCTGCCCACGCAGAGCGTCGCCGTCGCGCTGCTGGCCTGGGCCGATCTGGATGGGCCGCGCCCCAACACCGGCTTTCGCCTCATCGATTCCGGCGCGGCGGCCGATACCTTCGCCACCACCGTGGAAAGTTTCCAGCGCCTGACCGGCGGCGGCACGGCCATGGGCGAGGGGGTGGCGGCCAGCATCCATCTGCTCGCGCGCGCGCCGTTCGAGGCCAACCGCGAGGTCATCGACGTTTCGGGCGACGGCCAGGAGCCGATCTCGTTCTTCACCAGCAAGGTCATGTTCATGGACCGCGCACAGGCGATGGCGCGCGACGCCGGCGTGGTTATCAACGGCCTCAGCATCGACAAAGAATGGCCCGAGCTGTTCGCCTGGTACCGCGCCAATGTGCAGACCGGGCCGGGGTCTTTCGTCATGCACGTAAAATCGATGCGCGATTTCGCGCCGGCGTTTAAGCTGAAGTTGTTGCGCGAGCTGTCGGCGGAAGTGTCAGATAACGGACGATCCGCTGGCGTTGTTCTGGCGTCGGCCAATGACAGATAGTGGGATGGGGACGCTGTGATGACCAGTAAGCTAGCTATTGCTCTCTGTACCGCTCTCTGGCTTGCGATTCCTGTCGCGGCGCGCGCCGCATCCGAGCTGGTCGTGGACGTAAAACTCGTGCTGGCGGTCGACGCCTCCGACAGCATCGAGAACTGGGAGTGGAAGCTGGAGCTGGACGGCATATCAGCCGCCTTCCGGTCGCGCGAGGTGAAGGACCTGATCGCCGCCCAGCCGCACAAGCGCATTGCCGTCGCGCTGCTGGTCTGGGGCGCGGCCTACCAGGGGGCCGACACCACCGGCTGGCGGCTGATCGACGGCGCGGCGGCGGCGGACCATTTGGCGGCCGAGGTCGCGTCCTATCCGCGCCGCATCGGCGGCGGCACCGCCATCGGCGAGGGGGTGGCGGCGAGCCTGCGCATGATCGCGGCGGCGGCCTATGACGCGCCGCGCAAAATCATCGATGTGTCGGGGGACGGGCTGGAGTCGACACCGTTCACCGATCCGCAGATCCTGATGCCCGAGGCGCGGCGCATGGCGCTGGCGGCGCAGGTTATCGTCAATGGCTTGGCGATCGAAAACGAGGTGCCCGATCTGGTGGACTGGTACGACGAGAACGTGAAAACCGGTCCGGGCGCGTTCGTGATGAAGACCCAGAAGATGGAGAATTTTGCCACGGCGTTTAAGACCAAGCTGATGCGGGAGCTGTTGCCGGAGATGTCGGAAAAGCCGGGGACCGAGCGGCTGGAACCTTCCGCGACAAAGCCGATTGTGCTAGGCTCGGCGCAGTAGGATACTTCGATGACCAAGACCGCTCACGAGTTGGATTTCGACGCGCTGGCTAAGCTCGCCAAGGCCGCGACCGAGGGCGTGCGCGCGGATGCGGCGCGCGTGAGCGTGGCCTTGCCAGTATGGCGGGACGGGGCGGTGGCGTACCAGGATGCGGGGACGGGAGCGGTTTCGTCCGCACCCGCTGTTAGCGAACAGCCGCCGCGATCAACCAAACCGCGGGTGGCCGCCGCTAAAAATTTCCGCCCGGCAAATGACTGATCAGCCCGTTCTGACCATTTTCGCCGGGCCGAACGGATCGGGAAAGAGCACTCTCAAGGTGACGATCAGCGCGGCGGGGCACGACCTCGGCCCGTTCATCAATGCCGATGAAATCGCTGCCGGGTTGGCGCGCGCCGCACGGGAGAGCGGCGTCCGGATCGAACAGTCGGCGTTTGAAAAGCAAGCGTTCGTTGATGCGGGGGAGCGGCGGCAGGAGGCCCTGGAACGCGGGGCCACGTTCTCGTTCGAGACGGTGTTTTCGCACCCGAGCAAACTGCAGTTCATGAAGCTGACATCAGCGCATGGGTTTTTCCTCCGCCTGCTGTTCGTGAGCACCGAGAACGCCGCGCTGAATGTCGCGCGTGTGAAAAAGCGCGTCGCCGAGGGCGGGCATGATGTGCCCGAGGACAAGATCGTGTCGCGCTATACGCGCACTATGGCACTGCTGCCTCAGGCCTGCCTTCTGGCGGATGAAGCGTTCCTGTTCGACAACTCCGGCAGCGCGATGCGGCTGGCGGCGAGCGTGGCCAAGGGCGAGGATGGCCGGCCGGCGTTTCGGTTCGTGAAGCCGGGACCGCAGGCGCCGATGCCCGATTGGGTTTTGGGTTGGACGCATGGCATGTCGGGGTTGTTGAAGGGTGGGAGGTAGCACGTTTACGGGCGCCCGAGCAGAAGCGCATATTCTCTTTACGCGCCTGATGTAGACTGCTGACATGTCCGCTTACCGTGAACCCTACCTGCGTTTTGTTGTTGGGCATGACGATCCCAAGATCGGCACGCGCGCGGGCCTGTTTGACGTTGCCTACAGCTTGCGGCACCTGCCAGCGACGCCCTCTTATCAGTCCAAGGACCTGGAAACGCTCTTGGCCTGGTTCAAGTCCAATCTCATGGTCCCGAAAAGGTTTTCGCGTTCGGCATCGAAGGGCGCGTGGCGACGGCACGCCAAAGGCGTGTGCTGGTTCAAGCCCACGGCACACAAGCACATCGCCAAGATGTACGAAATGGCCGCGATCCTCGAAGACCTCGGGCACGCCACGGACGTCATAAAATGCGCGCGCCCAGGGTTCATCGTCTATGAAGATGAGTTCCAGATCGTGACGGAGCTGTTTGCGGATGCGGCAATCCGGTAGGGTGGCACCTATGTTGCTACCGCATTCAGATACTCCGCCTGAATACCCAGGTAGTCTCGATAATCGCGGAACGGATCAATCTCGTCCGGTGTCATTTGCAATGCCCGTGCGTACCGCGATCGGACTGACTTGAAGTGCTCGAACACCTCCAGAATGCGGGAGGCTCCCGGCAGCGGCTGGCTGCTTGGCGTTGTGTGCAAGTAACTCCGAACGCTTCGTATGATCTCAATCGGTTTGCCATGATGTTGCGAGGCATCGCTGCCCGCAGTATCAGAAAGATACACAGGCAGACTGTGTTTCTCAGCTGTCAAAACAAGCGCGGACTTTCTTTGGTGCGCCTTGCCGCCGAACCGCTTGGCTCCCAGAAAGAGCCCGAGTTCCAGCGGCATGTTGAACCGGGGCAGGTTGTTTTCGCGACCGAGCTCAGTTCTCGACAGGTCGTGGACAGACTTCTGACTTTCCGCGATGAGTCGGCAGAGCTTGTCGAACCGAATATCGGCGGCGTTGACCTCTTCCAAAGCGCAGCGTGCACGATAACCGCTCGAGGCAATCGTGAAGAGCAGCACTTCAAATAGGGGCTTGTAGTCGTCATCGAACGGGCAGTTCACAAACACGCTGTTAGCCGCGTCCGTCACTTCGCTTCATCTGCCAAGCTCTTATTGACCGACCGCACGGCGTCGCGAATCTGTTTGCGCGTAAAGCGCTTTGGCCCAACGGCTGGTCTTGCGACTTCGAACTCCCGCACCGGCTTCGGACGGGCAGGCTTTTTGGTTGTGGCTTTGGCGGTCTTGCTCATGCTGCAACGATACCACAATCACGATCCGTGTTAAAGCCCTACCGCCGCCCAAACAACCGCTCAATATCGTTCAGCTTCAGCTCGATATACGTCGGCCGGCCGTGGTTGCACTGGCCGCTCCCCTCGGTCGCCTCCATCTCGCGCAACAGGGCATTCATCTCCGGCGCGGTCAGCCGCCGCCCGGCGCGCACGCTGCCGTGGCAGGCCATGCGCGAGGCCACCGCCCAAAGACGATCCTGCAGCACCAGGCTGCCTTCGCCGCTGGCGAGCTCGTCGGCCAGGTCGCGCACCAGGCCCCTGATGTCGGCATCGCCCAGCATGGCCGGCATTTCGCGCACGGCGACGGCGCCGGGGCCGAAGGCTTCCAGCACCACGCCCAGCTTTTCCAATTCGTCCGCATGCCCTGCTAAGCGGTCGACGTCGTCGCCGGCCAGTTCCACGACCTCAGGGATCAGCAGCAGCTGGCGCGACACCCCGCCCTTGGCCAGCGCCGTCTTCAGCCGCTCGTAGACCAGCCGCTCATGGGCCGCATGCTGATCGACCAGGATGACGGCGTCGGCGGTCTGGGCCAGGATGTAGGTCTCGTGCAGCTGCGCGCGGGCGGCGCCGAGGGGGCGGGACTCCAGTTCGGGGGCCGGGGCGAAGGCGGCGGGAGCGGCATCGGCGCTGAGGGCGTCGAGGCCCTCGAGCGGCGCCTGCATGGCCTCGGCGAAACCGCCGCGGCCATGCAGGTAACTGATCGGAGCGCGCATCGGCGTCAGCCCGGAGCGACTGCCTGCCACGCGCGCCCCGCCGCCGACGCTGGCAAAATTCACCAGCGCCGCCGTCGCGTTCTCCGCGGTCGCCCGGTGCCCGGCCGCCGCCAGCGCCTCGCGCGTCGCGCCGATGATCAGGCCGCGCACGGCATTGGCGTCGCGGAAGCGCACCTCGGACTTTGCGGGGTGCACGTTCACATCCACCTCGGCCGGCGGCAGATCCACGAACAGCGCCAGCATCGGATGCCGCCCGCGCGGCACCAGATCGCCATAGGCCGCGCGCACGGCGCCCGCCAGCAGCCGGTCCTTCACCGGCCGTCCGTTCACGAACAGAAACTGCATGTCGGGCGTAATGCGGTTCAGCGTTGGCAGGCCAGCAAAGCCCGACAGCCTGAGGCCGTCCCGCCCGGCGCGGATCTCCAGCGCATCGGCCATGAACTCGCCGCCCATGATCTTGCCCAGCCGCTGCAGCAGCCCTGGCCCGTCGGCGCTTTCGGCCGGCAGTTTCAGCCCGGCGCGCTCGCCCGTGGTCAGCGTGAAGGCCACCGCCGGATGGGCCATGGCCAGCCGCTTCACCACCTCCGCGATGGCCCCGTTCTCGGCCCGCTCGCTCTTCATGAACTTGAGGCGCGCTGGGGTGGCCGAGAACAGGTCGGCGACCACCATGCGCGTGCCGCGATTGAGGGCGGCGGGCCGGATCGCGTGCTTGGTCCCACGGTCCACTAGCAGCGCCAGCCCCTCGCCGCCCTCGCGCCGCGTCTCGATCGAGAGCCGCGCCACCGAGCCGATCGAGGGCAGCGCCTCGCCGCGGAAGCCGAGCGTGACAATGTTGGTGAGATCCTCGGCAGGCAGCTTGGAGGTGGCGTGCCGCTCGACGCAGAGTTCCAGGTCGGTGCTGTTCATACCGCAGCCGTCGTCCGTGACGCGGATCAGCGACAGCCCGCCCGCCGCCGTAACGATGTCGATGGCGCGCGCCCCGGCATCGACAGCGTTCTCGGCCAGTTCCTTCACGACCGACGCTGGCCGCTCGATCACCTCGCCGGCGGCGATGCGGTTGACGGTCTCGGGCGGGAGTTGGCGGATCGGCATGGGTGGCTCGGGGGTGGGTGAGTCGGGAGGAGAGTTTAGCAAGCTCCGGGGTCAGACCCCATCGCTGAAAGGGTCTTACCCCAATCTATCCACAACGGCAGGCGCGTGAGTTGGCGCGTATGAGGCAGGGCGCCCCTTGGCTACAGCACCGCCAGAATCGGATCGACCGCCAGCACCAGCCCCGGCGGATCGAGCTGCAGCTCGCCGCCGTGGACGATCCGCGTCGTCACCGTGCCGTCCCCGGCGCGCAGGTGATGGATGAAGGCCTTGGGTTCGGGCGACACGATCAGATAATGCCGGATGCTGGGCACGGAGAAATATTCCAGCAGCTTGACCGTGGTATCGATCACTTCGGTGCCGGGCGAGATCACCTCGACGACAACAACGGGATCGGCCAGGATCTTGGCGCTGAGGTCGGCGACCTTGCCGAGCGTCACGGCGGCATCGGGCTCACGGCCGTGATAGGCATCGATGCGCACTGTCATGCCGTCGGTAAAGACCGTGCACACGAGCCCGGCGGCTTTCACGGCCGCACGAAGGGCAATCGCGATTTCCAACTTGGCCAGATTGTGCCGTCCACCCTCGGCTGGCATCGTCACGATCTCCCCGTCCACGAGTTCATAACGGCCAGACGCCTGGTTCGACGCCCAGTCGACGAACGCGTCGATGGTCATGCGGGACGGCTGGGGACTGGTCTGGGCTAGGGACATGGACGCACCATAACATGAACCGTGCAGAGGGCCAGGGTCAGACCTCTTCGCTGAAGGGGTCTGACCCTATTCTGTCCACAACGGCCGTCGCATCAGGGTACCGCCTGGCCAAGTTGCGAGGCAAGCCCGCCACGAGACCGTACGTGCGGCGCCGATGGGGTCAGACCCCTTCAGCGAAGGGGTCTGACCCCTAGACCACGCCGCCCCCTAGACCCCGCACCCCATCCGTACTATCGCTCTTCGCAGTGCAACATCCCGTCCCCAAGAAGGAGCCCTCCCCCATGGCCCGCAACAAGATTGCCCTCATCGGCGCCGGCATGATCGGCGGCACGCTGGCCCATCTGATCGGCCAGAAGCAGCTGGGCGATGTCGTGCTGTTCGACGTCGCAGAAGGGATGCCACAGGGCAAGTCCTTGGACATTTCGCAGGCCTCGCCGGTCGAAGGCTTCGACGCCCACTACAAGGGCACCAACTCCTATTCCGACCTGGAGGGCGCTGACGTCTGCATCGTCACGGCCGGTGTGCCGCGCAAGCCGGGCATGAGCCGCGACGATCTCTTGGGGATAAACCTGAAGGTGATGGATCAGGTCGGCGCGGGCATCAAGAAGTACGCTCCGGGCGCCTTCATCATATGCGTCACCAACCCGCTCGACGCCATGGTGTGGGCGCTGCAGAAGGCCTCGGGCCTGCCGACCAACATGGTGGTGGGCATGGCCGGCGTGCTGGATTCGGCGCGCTTTCGCTACTTCCTGGCCGCCGAACTCGGCGTGTCGGTCGAGGACGTCTCGGCCTTCGTGCTGGGCGGCCATGGCGACACCATGGTGCCGCTGGTGCGCTATTCGACTGTGGCCGGCATTCCCTTGCCGGACCTAGTGAAAATGCGCTGGCTGACCGACCAGAAGCTGGAAGAGATCGTCAAGCGCACCCGCGACGGCGGGGCCGAGGTGGTGAACCTGCTGAAGACGGGATCGGCGTTCTATGCGCCGGCCCATTCGGCGCTGGAGATGGCGGAAAGCTTCCTGCGCGACAAGAAGCGCGTGCTGCCGTGTGCGGCCTATCTCAACGGCGAATACGGCGTGAAAGGACTCTACGTCGGCGTGCCGGTGGTGCTGGGCGCAGGCGGCGTCGAGCGCGTGGTGGAGATCGATCTCAACATGCGCGAGCGGTCGGCGTTTATGGCGTCGGTTGAGAACGTCAAGGGGCTGGTCGATGCCTGCATGAAGCTGGCGCCTCAGTTGGGGGCGTAAGGTAGAAGAAGACGTGAAGTCGTGAAATCGCCAAGTCGCCAAATCGGGCGGCACGAGTTCACGATTTGGCGACTTCACGATTTGGCGTCTTACTTGAACAACGGAGTCTCCAAATGTCCCGCAACGCAATCAATCCCAAGGGCATGTCCGCCGCCGGCCCCTACTCGCATGCCGTGAAGACGGGCAATCTCGTGTTCCTCGCCGGTAAGACCGGCACGGACGCCAGCAACAAACTGGCCGATGGCATCGCCGGCCAGACCAAGCAGACCTTCGCCAACCTCAAGCAGGTGCTTGAAGCCTGCGGGCTGACCTTTGATCATGTCGTGAAATGCAATGTATACCTCACGAACATGGGTGACTTCGCCGCCATGAACGCGGTCTACGGAGAGCATTTCACCAAGCCGGAGCCGGCGCGGACGACGGTGGCGGTGGCGGCTTTGCCGGGCGGGGCGATCGTTGAGATAGAGATGGTTGCTGAAAACAAGTGAGGGACTAGGGACTAGGGATTAGGGATTAGGGATTAGGGACTAGTGAGGAAGACTAGGCTCCATTCTTCTAGTACCTCGTCCCTAGTACCTAGTCCCTTCTTCTTCTGAGAGCCCCCCCATGAACATCCACGAATACCAGGCCAAAGCCGTCCTCGCCGGCTACGGCATCCCGCTCGGCAAGGGCGCGCCGGCGTTCACGCCCGACGAGGCCGTGACGGCGGCCGAGTCCATCGGCGGCGCGCTGTGGGTGGTGAAATCGCAGATCCATGCGGGCGGGCGCGGCAAGGGCAAGTTCAAGGAGACCGCGGCCGGCGACAAAGGCGGTGTCCGCCTCGCCCGTTCGCTCGACGAGGTCCGCGCGGCCGCCCAAGCCATGCTCGGCAACACGCTCGTCACCGTCCAAACCGGCCCCGTGGGCAAAACCGTCAAACGCCTCTACATCGAGGACGGCGCCGAGATCGCGCGCGAACTCTATCTCTCGGCCGTGGTCGATCGCGGCTCCTCGCGCGTGGCCTTCATCGCCTCAACCGAGGGCGGCATGGACATCGAAAAGGTAGCGCACGAGACGCCGGACAAGATCTTCAACATCCATATCGATCCGGCTACGGGCTATCAGCCGTTCCACGGCCGCGACATCGCCTATGCGCTGAAGCTGAGCGGCGATCAAGTCAAAGAGTGCGTAAAACTGATCGGTCTTCTGTACAAGGCCTTTACCGAGAAGGACATGGCGCTGCTGGAGGTCAACCCGCTCATCGTGACCAAGGACGGGCATCTGAAATGCCTCGACGCCAAGATGAGTTTTGACGACAACGCGCTGTTCCGCCACCCCGAAATCGTCGCCCTGCGCGACACCGACGAGGAGGCGCCGGCCGAAGTCGAGGCGGCGAAGTACGACCTCAGTTACATCCAGCTCGACGGCGACATCGGCTGCATGGTGAACGGCGCGGGCCTGGCCATGGCGACCATGGACATCATAAAACTCTACGGTCAGGAGCCGGCCAACTTCCTTGATGTGGGCGGCGGCGCGAACCGGGAGAAAGTCACGTCGGCGCTGAAGATCATCCTTACCGATCCCAAGGTGAAAGGCATCCTGGTCAACATCTTCGGTGGCATCATGCGCTGCGACGTGATCGCCGAGGGCGTCATCGCCGCCGTGAAGGAGATCGGCATCAAGGTGCCGCTGGTGGTGCGGCTGGAGGGCACCAACGTCGAACTGGGCAAGAGCATTCTCACCGCCAGCGGGCTGAATGTGATCGCGGCGAACGATCTCGACGATGCGGCAAGGAAGATCACGGGGGCGGTGGCGGCGTAGGTAGGACCCCATCTCCCTCTCCCCCGCCTCTTCGCGGGGGAGAAGGTGGCCCGAAGGGCGGGTGAGGGGCAGACGCTCGCTCCGCACGTGCCGCACGAGAGGTTCACCGCCCACTCCGGTTGGGTAGTCACAAGACCTGTCCCAGCAGCTGCCCCTCATCCGGCCCTGCGGGCCACCTTCTCCCCCGCGAAGGGGCGGGGGAGAAGGAATTGAAGCGGCCATGATTGCCGTGTGAAGACAGGAACTTTGGCTCGCGGAATGAGGTGATTCATGCAGTATACGGCGATTGTCAAGCAAGACGGCAAGTGGTGGATCGGCTGGATCGAAGAGATCCCTGGCGTGAACTGCCAGGAGCGCACAAAGCCCGAATTGCTGGTGAGCCTTCGTTCGGCATTGGATGAGGCGTTGGCGTTTGATCGGTTTGCATGCTAATTCAACTCCACACCTTGGCGCGCGACCCTAGTTTTTCTCGCGACAATTTTCTCATTGCCATGATTGATGCGGTCGAAAATCCTCTCTTGGCTAGGTGGCGTTCTCCGCCGGTGTTGAAAGTCACTATGAACAGGCGACCGGACTCGGTTATTCTTTTCACCACAGTCCATGGATAATTGTTAGATGCCCCGGCGGCATCGGCAGTTGAAATGGATTTTTCAGTGATTTTGTAGGAAACTGTTCTTTGATCCTTGTTCAGCCTGCTGAACGGATAGTATAAAAAGAATAACCAAAGGCACAGAAATAAGCAAACCGGAAGTTCCGGCGCGGTCAGCAACATTTGCACAGTGCTGGAGCCTCGATTCCCAAATCCGACTTTGTACTCAAAGATCGCGTAGAGAACAAAGGTGAGTGCCGCGATCGCGGACCAGTATCTGAACCTACCAAAAACCATGCCGTACATCTGGTCGGCAAATGTGATTTGCGCCTCTCCGCGGATGACATCGACCCCGCTTGATGCGTCGCCCGAAGTGTCGCTCAAATTCGTCCCCATCATCACTCCTTCGACGGCTCCAACACCTTTGTCACGATCCCGGCCTCGACCAATTCGTCCGTAGACGGAATCCAGATCGAGGCCGCCGAAGCCGCTGTGGCCTTGGCGATGAAGTCGTCCGGGATGCCGACGTCGCGCATCAGCTGCTTGATCTCGTCGTTGATGCCCCCGATCTGCGATTTGTCGACGCCGCCGAAGCTGGCGCTGTGATAGCCGAGCTTTCCGTCGGGACTTAAATAGCGCGCGCGGCCGCCCAGGAAGGCGATGGTGCAGGCGCTAGCGCAGCCCTTTTCAGTCCAGGTCGACAAGGCGTTGTCATGCAGCAGGGTGTAAATCTCCATTGCCTCGCCGATCCGGCCGCCCTGACTCTCCAGCTTTAGAAGTTTGATTTCGGGATGATCGGCCAGCTGCTGGCGCACCGCCTGCGCTGTGCCGAAAGGCATGCCGCCGCTCAGCTCAAGGACCTTGCCGCTCTGCGACAGAGCCAGATGATAGGCTGGCGTGGTATCGATGCCGACGGCCAGGAGCGCGCTTTCCTGAAGCATCGGCGCAAAGAAAGAGTTGAAGCTGATCGCTAGACGCAGCGCACCGGCCATCACAGCAATGCGTGCAAAAATCGGAAACAGGCTGCCGCTGCTCTCCATACTGCGCCCGGCCGAACGCCAGACGCCGACCAACTGCCAAACCGTGCAGACGCAGCTGAAGGCTAGGACTAAAAACAGGGTCAGGCCGGTGATGATGGAGCCGGGATGGGACGCATGCAGAAAAACTTTCACGCCGTAGCCGAGCCCGAGGAGCACGGCCTGAAGCAGAAAGCCGACGCCCCAATAGGCGAATGCCAACGGCAGGTCGCCGTTCCAATGCGCTTTTACGAAGCGCCAAGTCAGCCCGCCCGTAATGGCGGCAAAGCTGAAATTTCCGTCCGAGTGCGACGTCGACGGGATTGCTCCAGCCGGACCGGAGGAAACCGCGGTCGCACCCGACCATAGCTGAGCCATCTGACCGGCCGTCTGCCAGTTCGAACTGCCGACAGCGCACAGCCTGTCATCGCGCCGCAGTCTGCCGAGCCGGGCGCGGGCAGCAAGTTGCTCGAAGGTAACAGGTCCGGTCACATCGTTGCCGCGGCCGACATACCATTCCGTGGCCATACGACTGATCTCCGGTCTAAACGGTGAGAACAATCAGCATACAATGATTCGGCTCGGGCGGCAGCACCATGAAGTTCAAGACGTACCAATGCTTCCTGGTGTCGAAGCTTTCACCTGTCGATCTTCAGCACGGCGACCGGCCCAAATACCATTGCATGGTCCAGCCCCCGCCCGAACACCCGTCACCAAACTAGCGAGAGACTCAGGGGCAGTCGATTGGGATCGGAGCTGGTGCCAATTTGGCCCGCTATGAGTTCAACTTTCTGGACGGGCGATGGCGCCAAAACGTAGGGCTTTCGCTTGCGCAGCCCCTTTCGCGTTGCATCAGGAACTCGAAACCAGCCCGACGCTATGGTTGCCGTGGCCACCTGCCACTTTGGTCGATGGCTGTTCACGGTCCGGACACGCGACGGATCGCAGCCTGCACACGTGCGCAACGGTGGAGGCGACCAGAAGCAACGGCAGCGTCACAGGGCGCAACGGCGAGGTCACGGAATGCAACGGCACGCAAACCTATGCAACGCTCACCGGGCAAAAACGACCCGCCCCTGTCTGCGCTCCCCCCTACGCCCGCCCCGCCACCCGCTGCCGCATGCGCCCGGCAATCCCCGCCTTCAGCGCCTCGATCCGGCGCACCGAGGCGACCACCCCGTCGGGATCGATTCGCCCGTCGCGGATGCCCTTCTGCACCGCCATGATCATGGTCAGCGGCAGGTTGTGGTCGCCGTCGTCGTTGGTGGCGAGCAGGATGTCGTTGCCGGCGGCGACCGCCCGGATGACAGCCTCATCGCGGCTGAACTTGCGCCGCACCGCCTTCATGTCGAGATCATCCGTGATCACCACGCCGGAAAAGCCGACGCGGCCGCGCAGCATGCCGGCAATGGCGGGAGTGGACAGAGACGCCGGCAGACCATCCGTCAGCGTCTGATGCGACACATGCCCGGTCATGATCATGTCGACCATGCCCTCGGCAGTCAGACAGGTATACGGCGCCAGTTCGCTCTCGCGCCAGGTTTTGGTCACGTCCACCGCGCCGTCGTGGCTATCGGCGAGGGCGGAGCCATGGCCAGGGAAGTGCTTCAGCGCTGTCAGCACGCCCTCGTCGCGATGGCCGGCGACGAACGCGCGCGAGTAGCGCACCACTGAGGCGGGATCATCACCGAAGGTGCGGCCCATCTGGGTGATCAGCACATTGCGCGGCTCAAAACCGAGATCGACAACCGGTGCCAGATTGAGATTGAAGCCGGATTTGCGCATCTGCACCGCCATCGCGCGATAGACTGTTCGAGCCTGATCGGCACTCAGGGTGTTGGAAACCTGCGCGGGGGACGGCTCGAAGCCGAAGCCGAGGTGCGAGGACAGGCGCTGCACCTGACCGCCCTCCTGGTCTATGGCCATCAATAGCGGCCAGCGCTCCGAGGCGCCGTGGAACAACTTCGTAATGCTTTCTACGCCCGGCCGCGTGATCGCGTTCTTGGCGATGAAGCAGATTCCGCCAACCCGTCCCGCCGCAATATGCGCCGTCATCTCGCGCACGCCCCAGGCTGCAGCGTTGGGCCCGTCAAAGCCGACCATGATCATCGGCGCGATGCGCTCGGAGGGAAAGTCCGGGCGCGCAATGGCGATGCGCGGCATGGCGATCATGGCGCCGGAGGCGAGCAGCAGGCGGCGGCGCGACAGGGGCATGGGCAACGAGGTCTCATTCGATTTCAAGGAGGCGATCAGAGGCATATAGGCCAAATTGGCTCAATTTCTGGCAACAGTAGTCCGGGATCACATCAAGGATTCCCAGCGCCGCTTTGCGACCACCGTTACGCGATGTCCCGCTCTCGGGCGCTGGATGATGGCGCATCGCAATGCTAAGAGGCTTGGGAAGCCTATCACACTATGGGACCCCGGCCACATCATGACCACCATCGCCCTGCTCGGAGCGGGAGGCAAAATGGGCCGCCGCCTCGCCACTAACCTGAAAGGCTCGCCCTACAAAGTGCGCCATGTCGAAGTGAGCGAGGGCGGGCAGAAACGGCTGAAGGATGCGCTGGGGTTCGACTGCATGGCGCAGGACGCCGCCCTTGCCGGCGCCGATGTGGTGGTGCTGGCGGTGCCCGATACCGTGATCGGCAAGGTGGCGACCCAGATCGAAGGCAAGCTGCCTGCGGGAACCATGGTCATGGTGCTGGACGCCGCTGCTCCCGCTGCGGGCCACTTGCCAGCGCGAAAAGACCTCGCCTATTTCATCACCCATCCCTGCCATCCGCCGATCTACAATGACGAGACCGATCCCATCGCAAAGCGCGATTTCTTCGGCGGCGTCTCGGCCAA
The DNA here is from genome assembly GCA_031393505.1 of Hyphomicrobiaceae bacterium. Classification (GTDB taxonomy): domain Bacteria; phylum Pseudomonadota; class Alphaproteobacteria; order Rhizobiales; family Hyphomicrobiaceae; genus JANYHF01. The sequence goes on from JANMVX010000144.1 coordinate 49,158, forward strand.
GCAGCACATCGTCTGCGCCTTGATGCAGGGGACGGAGGCGGACTACGAGAAGGGCGCCGCCATCGCCCGCACCATCTGGGCGCCCGTGATGCGCTGCCATCGTCTGACCACGGAGCAGATCGCGCTGCTGGAGCCCGCGCTGGCCGAGACGCTGGTCGCCAGCCTGCTCGATGTGATGCGCGAGGGTATGGACGAAGTGGTGCGGCGCGGCGTCCCGGCCGAGGCGGCGCGTGATTTCCTGCTCGGGCATATGAATGTGCTTGGCGCCGTCATCTTCAAGGAAACGCCCGGCGTGTTCTCCGACGCGTGCAACAAGGCGATCGAATTCGGCAAGCCGGCCCTGATGCGCGACGACTGGAAGAAGGTGTTCGAGCCGGCCGAGGTCGCCGCCAGCATCCGGCGCATTACATAGCGTGTGAGCGATGCTCTGCTTTCCTTCTCCCCCTACTTAGGCGACTCCGAACAATAACCGCTACGAATGTCCAATACGTCTCGGCTTGAAGGTGTAGTTCCATTCCGGGTGGAAGTCATCGCCGGTGATGTTCAGCGTCTCCATCTCGGCGTCGCTGACCTTGACGCCTTTTTCGTAGG
>JANMVX010000131.1:0-9728 GCA_031393505.1 Hyphomicrobiaceae bacterium
GCCTCTCGGCATCAACCCCTGGCCGCGCTTTGCCGGCATCGCCACCTTCATGCGCTTGCCGCATGTGCCGCTGGAGGACCCACGCGCCAAGGACCTCGACATCGGCATCGTCGGCGTGCCGTTCGACCAGGGCGTGACCAATCGGACCGGGCCGCGCCATGGCCCGCGCCAGATCCGCGACCAGTCCTCGATCATCCGGCGCTTCCACCGCGTGCACAATCTGTCGCCGTTCGAGCTGGCCAACTGCGCCGATGTTGGCGACACGCCGGTCAATCCGGCCGATCTGCCGGATGCGCTGGAGCGCATCACCGGCCACATCGCACGCATGAAGAGCATGGGCATGCGGCCCTTATCGGTGGGCGGCGATCACCTGATTTCGCTGCCAATTCTGCGGGCGCTGGCCAAGGACGGTCCGGTCGGCATGGTGCATTTCGACAGCCACACCGATCTTTACGATGAGTATTTCGGCGGCTTCAAGATCACCCACGGCACGCCCTTCCGCCGCGCCATCGAGGAAGGGCTGCTGGACCCCAAGCGCATTGTCCAGATCGGCATCCGCGGCACCATGTATTCGAACGACGACCACCAGTGGGGCCTGGATCAGGGTGTGCGGATCATCTTCATCGAGGAGTATTTCGAGAAGGGTCCGGAGTGGGTGATCAAGGAGGTACATAAGGTCATAGGCAAGAAGCCGGCGTACCTCACGTTCGACGTCGACGGGATCGATCCAACGTATACGCCAGGCACCGGAACGCCGGAGATTGGCGGGTACAGCCCACGCGAAGCACAGGTGATGTTGCGCGGGCTGATGGGGCTGGATCTGATCGGGGCGGATGTGGTGGAAGTCTCGCCGCCGTTCGATCCGAGCGGTGGGACGGCGCTGGTGGCCGCGAACCTGATGTTCGAGATCTTGTGTCTGATGGCGGCGGGGCCGGGCAAGCGGAAGGCTGGTGGTGGGGCTGGGGCGATGGGGGGAAGCGGTGAGGGTGGTCTTGCCGGCATGGGCAAATCAGCGTAGCCGTTCGGAATGCGCAAGTGATGCGCATACCGCCGTCGGTCCACCGGGCGCATGCCGCCAGGGGCTGCTGTTTCAGCCCCATTGCGATCCCGGAGATGCGAATGCCCGGCCAACTCCCAAGTTACAAGATCCGTACTACTCGCTTGTTCGATGATTGGCTTCACGGATTGCGCGACAAGCGCGCCAAGAACCGCATTGACGCAAGAGTTCGCCGACTTGCGACAGGCAACTTCGGAGACGCCAAAGCTGTCGGTCAGGGCGTGAGCGAATTGCGGATCGATTACGGGCCGGGATACCGGGTCTATTTCTACATGCGGAAATCCGAGCTTATTATGTTACTGTGTGGTGGTGACAAGAGCACTCAGCAGCGCGACATCGTTCGCGCATGCAAGTTGGCGGAAGACGCAAAGGAGTAGAAGCGATGGCGAATCTCAAGACTACGCGCTTCGACTCAGCAAGCTACCTTGATGACGATGAGTCGTACGCCTACTATCTCGCTGAAGCTGAAGAGAGCGGTGAATTCGATTTCATCGCAGACTCGATTGGTCAGGTGGCACGAGCTCTGGGGATGCTTGAGATCGCAAAGCGGTCCGGAATTTCAAGAGAAAAACTTTTCAAAGTCCTGAATGATGACGAAAATCCCGACATGAAGACGCTCCTTCGCGTCATCAAGGCGTTCAAGCTCGCCGGAATCGCCGAAGTCCCGCGTGAAAAAGAGACGACGTAGGGCTGCACATCATTTAGCCTAATGCCTTCTCGATCATCGCCTTGGTGTTCGCCACACCATACACCGCGATGAACGACCCGAACCGGGGCCCCTGCGACTGCCCGAACAGCACTTCGTAGAGCGCCTTGAACCACTCGCGCAACGGCTCAAACTGGTGCGTCTTGCCGATCTCGTAGACGATGGTCTGCAGGTCCTCCGCGCTCGCCGCTTCATCGGCCTTGCCTAGCCGCGCGGCCAGCTCCGCCAGCGCCGCACGCTCTTTGTCCGTCGGCGGACGGAACTGCTTGGTCGGCTTCACGCGGTCGTGGTAGTAAGCGATGGCGTAGCCCACCAGCGCGTCCAGCTTCGGGTGCGTCTGGGGTGTCGCAGCCGGAGCGTAATGCCGGATGAACCCCCACAGCTTGTCCTTGCTCTCGACGCCCGCCCCGCTGACCAGATTGATCAGCAGGCCGAACGAAATCTCCTTCGGCTTGCGGTCGCCATGGCTCGGCTCCAGCGCATCGGGCGCGGGCGGCGCGCCGGCATGAATGTGCCAGACCGGATTGATCAAGCGCTCTTCCGGCGTCTGCGTCACATAGGCCTTGAGGCTGTCGGAATACTCGTCCGCCGTCTTCGGAATGACGTCGAAATGCAGCTTCTTGGCTTCGCGCGGCCGATTGTACATGAAGAGCGCGAGGCTGTCGGGGCTGGCATAGGTCAGCCACTCGTCGATGGTCAGGCCGTTACCCTTCGACTTGGAAATCTTCTGGCCCTTGTCGTCCAGGAACAGTTCGTAAACGTAGTGTTCTGGCGGCACGCCGTCCATGGCCTTGCAGATGCCGTCATAGACCGGCGTGTTCGGCCCATGATCCTTGCCGTACATCTCAAAGTCGACCCCGAGCGCGGCCCAGCGGGCGCCGAAATCGGGCTTCCACTGCAGTTTGACCTTGCCGCCCGTGACGGGGAGCGTGACTTCGCTGCCATCCTCATCGTCGAAGGTGATGGTGCCGGCCTTGCCGTCCACATGCTTCATCGGCACGTAGAGCACACGGCCCGACTTGGGCGAGATCGGCAGGAAGCAGGAATAGGTCGCCTGCCGCTCCTCGCCCAGCGTCGGCAGCATGATGTCCATGATGGCCTGATAGCGCTCGGCCGCGCGCAGCAGCGTCGCATCGAGTTTTCCAGAGTGGTAATACTCTGTGGCGCTGGCGAACTCGTAGTCGAAGTTGAAGGTGTCGAGGAAGCGCCGCAGCATGGCGTTGTTGTGATGGCCGAAACTCTCGAACTTTTCGAACGGATCGGGCACGACCGTCAGCGGCCGATGCAGATTTTCGCGCAGCATGGCCTGGTTCGGCACGTTTTCCGGCACTTTTCGCATGCCATCCATATCGTCCGAGAAGCACAACAGCCGCGTCGGGATCTTGTCTTCCGTCAGCAGCCGGAAGGCGGTGCGCACCATGGTGGTGCGGGCGACTTCGCCAAAGGTGCCGATATGCGGCAGGCCCGAGGGGCCGTAGCCGGTCTCGAACAGCACCGTGCGCGGCTGTCCAGTGGCCTTCTTGCCCTTCTTTTCCCGCTCCAGCCGGGCCACGATTTTGCGGGCTTCCTCGAACGGCCAGGCCTTGGAGTCCTTGCCATAAGGTGCCAGCGACAGATCGAGTGGCCGCAGGGCCTTCTTGGCCGGCGCCGTAGTCGGAGGATTGGCGGCAGCCGTTTCGGCTCGCTCGGGAGCAGCAGTTTTGGGCGTTCGGGCCACGTGGATAGCGCTTTCGCAATGTGAGGTCTGATGTTGCAGCGCACGCTAATGGCCGTGTTGCAATGCGTCAATGTTGGCGGCGTAGGGCGACCCGTGGGTCGCCCTCTTACGGCACGGCATGCTGCGCGAAGGCGACCCACGAGTCGCCCCTACATCGCCGCCGCAGGGCCAAAGACGCGGCAATTCCATCGCTTGCAATCGCGGCCCGGCGCAGCTAATCCTCGCCCCTGGTTGCCGACATAGCTCAGCGGTAGAGCATCCGCTTCGTAAGCGGGAGGTCGGGGGTTCAAATCCCTCTGTCGGCACCAGTGTCTGCCCGTCCTGGAGTTGTGAGCCATGGCCGTCGGATTCACCCCATGCCTCTGGTGTGCCAGGGACGCCGAAGAAGCCGCGCGCTTCTACGTGTCCGTCATTCCCAATTCGTCGCTCAGCTCGGTCACGCACTTGCCGGTCGATAGCCCGTCGGGGCCTGCTGACTCGGTCGCCGTCGTCGAGTTCACGCTTGCTGGGGCGCCCGTCATGGCCTTCACCGGTGGCCCTCATCACGCGTTCAACGACGCAATTTCGCTCACCCTGCTCTGCGACACGCAGGCCGAGATCGATGCTCTTTGGGATGGCCTGTTGCAAGGCGGCGGCAAGCCATTGGCTTGCGGCTGGCTGAAGGACCGCTACGGCGTGTCCTGGCAAATCACCCCGCGCCGCATGGGGGTCATGATGCAGGACGCGGACCGCAAGAAGGCGGCGAGGGCCGCAACCGCCATGATGGGGATGGTGAAGTTCAACCTGGCAGCGCTGGAGAAGGCGTTTCGGGGGTGATCCCAATTTCTGGCGCCTACTCCGACCTTGGCACCTGCCGCAACTTGCCGGACGACAGATTTGCCAGGATCTTCTCGCCTAAAACGCGCACCATCGCTTCTGGAAGCTGGCCATACTTGATGGTCGGAGTCGACCGACTCGGAATGAGGCGGATATCTGGTCCCGGCCAACGAAATATGTTCACCTCTGTTATGACGATCCATGACCTTTGATCGTCAAGCTTCAGTCGTCTTTTAGTCTCCGTCGGAATTTCTATGGCGTCTGACGGGTTCTTGGGCGGTGAATGGGTTATTGGAACCACCAGCGCAGACAATTTACCGCCTTCGTTTTGCTTAGCAACGACAATGGCGACTGGCCGGTCCTTCGAGCCTTCTTCGCGACCTTCACTGTGCTCATCTGCCCAAAGATAGGCATAGCCTATGACCATGCCTGGAACCGGAGGAGGAATATCCACCGCTTCCTACACCTTCTCAGACGCGTATTCATGCTCCGGCGTGTACTCATGATTGAACGCTGCAGACTCAGGCGGCGGCACTGCGTTTCGAATTGCCTCAACCCACTCATCAGGAATCTCCCCGACCCGATACACTTTCCGGTCCCGGCGCATCAGTCGCGCATACTCGTCGACCGAGATCAGCACCAGGCGTTCGTGGCCGTTGCGCGTGATAGTGACTGGTTCGGACAGCGCCTTGTCCGAAAGCCGACCGTAGTTTTTGATGAACTCGGCGGATGTGACTTTCATTGCAGGGACCCTTCGAAACATTCGAATGTTTCGTATTATGCGACAAATTCAACCTTCGTTCAAGCTTTTGCTTCCGCAGGCTTTGCCCCCGGCCCGCTCAGTGTTCGAGCCCGCAGCAACTCCGGGAACCAGCGCGACCAGAGCGCGGCCACCGCCACCGTCCCCACCCCACCCATCACCACCGCCGCCACGGCGCCAATCCTTGCGGCGACCATGCCGGCGCGAAATTCGCCCAGCTCATTCGAGGCGCCGATGAACACGCGGTTGACGGCGTTGACGCGGCCGCGCACGGCGTCGGGCGTCCATAGCTGCATGAGCGTTTCGCGGATGTAGACGCTGACCATGTCGCAGGCGCCCATCATGGCGAGCGCGAAGATGGAGAGTGGGATCGAGTTGGAGAGGCCGAACATCAGTGTGAACAGCCCGAACGCGCCGACGAACGAGAACAGCAGCACGCCCGCATGGTTCGTGATGCCAACCTTGCTGAGATAGAGCGCCATCGCCACGGCGCCGATACCGGGGCCGGCACGCAGCAGCCCGAGGCCCATGGGGCCGGCGTGCAGAATGTCGCTGGCGTAGATGGGCATCAGCGCAACCGCCCCGCCCAGCAGAACCGCGAACAGATCGAGCGAGATGGCGCCCAGCACGATCTTTTCTTTACGGATGAAGTGGAAGCCGGCGAACAGCGTCGACAGCGAGGTGTCACTAGCGTGGTTGGATTGCGGCACGCGGCCGATCAGGAACACGCAGGCCATGGCTGCACCGATCAGCGCCAGGGCCGTACCATAGGCCACCGCGCCCGAGAGGCCGAACAGCAGGCCGCCGGCCACCGGCCCGCAGATGTTGGCGATCTGCCAGCTCATGGAGTTCAGCGAGATGCCGTGGGCGATGGCTTCCTTGGGCAGCAAGTTGGGGGCGAGCGCGTCGGCGGCCGGGTTCATGAAGGCGCGTGCGGTGCCAAGGACCGCGAGGATGATGAAGACCGGCCAGACTGCGGTTGGGCTGGAGAGCGTGAAGGCGATCAGGGCGCAGGCGGCCAGCGCTTCCACGGCAAAGCACAGCCCCATGATGGCGCGGCGGTTGAAGGTGTCAGCGGCCAGACCCGTAATCAGCACGAGCAGCAGCGGCGGCAGGAACTGCACCAGGCCGATCAGGCCCAGGTCCGAGGCCTTGTGGCTGATGGCATAGACCTGCCAGCCGACCGCCACCGACATGATCTGCACGGCGAAACTCACTGCCCACAAAGACAGCCAATAGAACACGAATTTTCGATGATGCAGCGCGTTGGCGGAATTTTCGCCCGTGGAAGCGCTCATGCTTTGCCGCCAGTCCGCATCAGAAAGTCGTTGCCGGCCGCCGCCAAAATGTCCTCGGCAGCCTCCACACCCATGCGCTCGGCCGTGCTGGGCGGGCCGCTGCGTTTGTCGCCAAAAGTGGCGCTGCCGTCGATGGCATAGATCGCGCCGCGAAACTGCAGTTTGCCGCCGCTGAGCTCGGCCAGCGCGGCAATGGGCGTGCGGCAGGAGCCATCCAGGCGGGCGAGGAACGCGCGCTCGGCGGCAATGCAAACGCCGGTGTCGGCGTGGTGCAACGGCTCCAGCAAGGCGCGCGTCTTGGCGTCGTCCGCCCGCACCTCGATGCCGATGGCGCCTTGCGCGACCGCGGGCAGCATCTCATCCGTCGAGAGGATCGCCGCCGCACGCGCCTCCAGCCCCAGCCGCTTCAGGCCCGCCAGCGCCAGCAGCGTCGCGTCCGCCTCGCCCTCGGCGATCTTGCGCAACCGCGTGTCCACATTTCCGCGCAAGGACACCACCTTCAGGTCAGGCCGCACATGGCGCACCTGCGATTGCCGGCGCAGCGACGAGGTGCCCACCACAGCACCTTTTGGCAGCTCAGCGAGCGACTTCGCCGTCGGGCTGATCAGGGCATCGCGCGGGTCTTCGCGTGGCAGCAGGCAGGGGATGACCAGCCCCTCCGGAAGCACCGTCGCCACGTCCTTCATAGAATGCACGGCGAGATCGATGGAACGCTCCAACAGAGCCTCCTCGATCTCCTTGGTGAACAGCCCCTTGCCGCCGAAGTCAGACAGCGGCCGGTCCTGGATGCGGTCGCCCGACGTCTTGATGACGGCAATCGCGATGGCGTCTTCGGTGAGGCCATGCGCCGCCATCAGCAGCCGGCGCACCTCATGCGCCTGCCACAGCGCCAGCGGACTGCCGCGCGTCCCGATCCGTAACTTAACGGCGGCCATTCCGATGCCTTCACATTGACGATTGCGATGGCGCCCTTTATGCGGGCGGCAGCGCGGTCGCGCAACCACCGCTGCTCGGACCTTTCCTCGCATGACCAAATCCGCCCCCGTCAGCCCGCGCGAGCTGCTCGTTCTCGGCATCGAGACCAGTTGCGATGAAACGGCGGCGGCCCTGGTGGTGCGCTCGCCGGATGGGCGGGGACGCATTCTTTCCAACGTGGTGCGCACGCAACTGGAGCAGCACCGGGCCTACGGCGGCGTGGTGCCGGAAATTGCGGCCCGGGCGCATCTGGAGATTCTCGACAAGCTGATTGCGCAGGCCCTCGATGAAACCAGCCTGACGCTGTCGTCGATTGATGCCATCGCCGCCACCGCCGGCCCGGGGTTGATTGGCGGACTGTTGGTGGGGTTAGTGACGGGCAAGGCGATTGCGTTGGCGCGCGAGCTGCCGTTCGTGGCCGTGAACCACCTCGAAGCGCACGCCATGACGCCAGGCCTGACCGATGGGCTGAAGCCGCCCTATCTGCTGCTGCTGGTCTCGGGCGGGCACACGCAATTGCTTGGCGTTGGCGGCATCGACAACTACATCCGTCTTGGTACGACGCTCGACGACGCGCTGGGCGAGGCCTTCGACAAAACCGCGAAACTGCTGGGTTTGAGTTACCCCGGTGGCCCCGAGGTCGAACGCGCCGCCAAATCCGGCGATCCCGCCCGGTTCGCCCTGCCCCGTCCCATGGTCGGCCGGCCGGATGCCAACTTTTCGTTCGCCGGATTAAAAACGGCCGTGCGCCAGCAAGTCATCAAGCTCGGAACTCCAACCGCCACCGATATCGCTGATCTGTGTGCGTCCTTCCAGCAGGCGGTAGTGTTGTCGGTCGAGGACCGCATCAAGGTGGCGATGCGCATGTATACAGACCGCATGGGGGCGGACGCCAGGCGCGTGCTGGTCGTCTCGGGCGGTGTCGCGGCCAACACGGAACTGCGCCGCAGTCTGACGGATATGACGGCGGCGCATGGTTTTCGTCTCGTAGTGCCGCCGATCCATCTGTGCACGGATAACGCCGCCATGATTGCCTGGACTGGCGCTGAGCGGCTCGCGCTGGGCAAGTCCGACGGGTGGGAAGCTCCTGCGCGACCGCGCTGGCCGCTGGATCGCGTAACCGCGACGCTGGTGGGATCCGGGCGATTGGGCGGAAAGGCATAATCTTGCCCTCTCTCCCGCCTCTTTGCGGGGGAGAGGGTGCCCCGAAGGGGCGGGTGAGGGGCAGACACTTGCTCCGTACTCGCTGCGCCAAGGCCGGTGCCAGTCGCTGCCCCTCACCCGGCGCTTCGCGCCACCCTCTCCCCCGCGAAGTCGCGGGGGAGAGGGCAAGTCAGGCAGCCACGCCTTTTTCCGCGATCAAATCGGCCAGTCGCCGTTCCGGACGCGGCCCGATGTGGCCGATCACCTCGGCAGCGGCGATGCTTGCCAACCGCCCGCACGTCGCCAGCGGCGCGCCGCGTGCGTGACCGTAAAGGAAGCCCGACGCATACAGATCGCCCGCCCCGGTCGCGTCGACCACTGTGGCGATCGGCTCGGCCGGCACGACGATCCGTTCCGTTCCGCGGATGATCACCGAGCCTTGCGCCCCGCGCGTAATCGCCGACAGCGGAGCATCCTTGGCAATCCGGTCGCAGGCCGCCTCGAAATCCGTCGTCTGATAAAGTGACGCAATCTCGGCCGTGTTGGCGAACACAATGTCAACCGAACCACGGATCAAATCGAGGAATTCGGCGCGGTGCCGGTCGACGCAGAATGCGTCCGAAAGCGATAGCGAAACTTTGCGGCCCGCAGCGTGCGCGAGTTTTGCCGCTAAGCGGAACGCTCGCTTGGCGGCTGGTGGGTCAAACAAGTAACCTTCAAGGTAAGTGATCTTGGCTGCCTGGACCAGCATCGGAGAAACGTCTGCCTCGTCCAGGAGAACACAGGCCCCAAGAAAAGTGCTCATCGTACGCTCGCCGTCTGGTGTCACCAGAATGATGCTGGTGGCTGTCGGCGCGCCGGTCGAGGGCACACTGTCAAAGGTGATGCCTTGCGCCGTCATGTCGTGCCGAAAGATCTTGCCCAGCTGGTCGTCGGTCACCTTGCCGATGAAAGCAGCGCGGCCCCCCAGCGAGGCAACGCCGGCCGCAGTGTTGCCGGCGCAGCCGCCGGAGGTTTCCACCGCCGGCCCGACGTCGGCGTAGAGCGTGGCCGAACGTTCCGCATCGATCAGATGCATGTGGCCCTTGTTGAGGCCGTGCCCGGCGACGAAGGCATCGTCGCAGCGCGCGATGATGTCGACGATGGCGTTGCCGATGGCGAGAACGTCGAAACGGGTATCGGGCATGGGACTCTTTCGGTGCGCATTCAAACGGTTGGCGTCTTGTCGGGGAAGCGGCAGAGATCGGCAATGACGC
>JANMVX010000224.1:0-8267 GCA_031393505.1 Hyphomicrobiaceae bacterium
CGACGCCGACCTCCGATCCATACTCAACACCGATGCCGCTTCGGCCAACGTCGCTCCGGGAAAAGACTTTGCCGATTACGCCATGGTCAATCACGCCGCTGGCGAATACGTGAAGGACGATGGCAAGACGCACACGCAGACCGTCGAGAGCTTTTTCGCCATCATGAAGCGAGGCGTCATGGGGTCTTTCCACTCGATCAGTGAACAGCATTTGCAGCGCTACGTCGATGAGTTCGCATTCCGGTGGAACACCCGCTCTTCGCTCGGCATCGAAGACACCGAACGAGCCGCCATTGCCGTTCGTGGCGCGGCTGGCAAGCGGCTAACATATCAACAAGCTGACCGGAGCTAAGAAGCGCCGGGCTTTGAAGAAGCGGCAGTAGGCTTAGCTGGCCGCTTCTTTTTAATATCTTTGAGGTGGGTCGGGGGTGTCCGCAGTGCCTTCCGAATGGCTTCGTCGCGACGGTGCGCGACTTCTTCATTCGTTGGCTCTTTCAGTGAGGGTTTTCGCATGGCAGCCAAGAAGGTGAAGTTGGAGCAAATCTTCCAATCGAGCCTTGAGCAGTACCCCGATCATGTCAAGGCCATAGGCATGATTTCAGTGGAACAAGCTAATCTGGAGATCAAGCTAGCACAACTGCTCGGCGCTCTGTTGAACCTTGATCCGGTGCTAGCGGATGCGGTCTATTTTTCGCCGCAAGCAACGGGCGCTCGCATTTCAATTATTGAAAACGTGAGCGAACTAATTTTATCGAATGGCGCTGTGAAGGATGTCCGCAAGCTGCTGAGCAAGGCCAGGGAAGTGGTCGGGCGACGCAACGAATACATCCACAATGCATGGGGTCTCCACGTAGAATCAGGCCAGCTTGCGGCGGCCAAATTGCCAATTAAGGGTCCGCTAAAGACGGTCACTCTCAAAGACCTTGAGGATCTCGTATACCGCTATCGAAAACTCATCATTAGCGTCCACACGATCAGTCCTGATGTTCATCGCCTTCTTTGGCCAGGCGCATCGCTCTATAAATCTGAGAAAGAAGATCATTCCGCGCGTAGTCCCCCTCCCCGTACTCCCAAAGACTCATCCGTAAATCGAAAACCTCGCGCGCGGCGCAAAGCATCGACGAAGTAATTTCTATCGTATCATCGTTCATTTTATCCATGGCGCACCTCGCCACGGGCAGCGTCGGCCTGTCCCGGAACCGTATCGGCCTGCTCTCGACCTATGTCAAGGGCATACTTCCCACTTTCTTGGAGACATCATGCCGCTGATCAAGAATGGCCAATATGCCAATGATACCTGGACCCGCATCGAGGGGGAGGTGCCGCTGCCAGATGACGGCGACTACATCATCGATGCGTCGCGCCTCAAGGACGACGCTTCGGTATTGAAGCCGCGAAAAGGCCGGCTCGGCGTGCTACTGATGAATACGGTGGATGCTGAGGAATTAGCGCCGCATCTGGCAATGCTAGCGCTGGTCGCGTTGGAGTTCCCGAGCTTTAATGACGGCCGCGCCTTCAGCCAGGCCCGAGTCATCCGCCATACGCTCGGTTTCAAAGGAGAAATCCGCGCCACGGGCAAACCGATGGCCGATCAGGCCAGCCACCTCCTGCGCTGCGGCTTCGATGCCTTCGAGGATTCGCCGAGGCAGCCGCTGGAGGTCTGGCAGCGCGCGCTGGCGGCGGTGCCAAGGGTGTATCAGCGCGATTATGCGGCGCAGAAGGATCAAGTTCGCAAGCCAGAGTGATGGTCGCAATACTCTCTTCTCCCCCTTTTTTTGGGGGAGAAGGTGGCGCGTTTCAGCGCCGGATGAGGGGCAGGAACGAGTCAGAACGACGACCTTGCACCCGGCCGCAACAGGACCGGAGCACGTGCCTGCCCCTCACCGACCGCGTGGCTCTGGCCTCCCAAGAGGTCGGCTGCGAGACGCGGTCTCCTCTCCCCCGGAAGAAGGGGGAGAGGAGAAGAAAGATCTGAGGGGGATCGGTGTCAGGACCTTGTGGCTCACAAGTGCCTGACACCCAGTACCTTGCCGGATCGGCGACCTGCAAACGACTGGGCGTCACGCACTTACGAAACGTAAGTTCCTGACACCGGGCGCAATCCCAGCCGCATGGAAATTAGAAGGACGAAACTCCCATGACCACCCTCGTCAACTTTACGCCGTACGCCTCGCTCGCGGGCGGGGCGCTGATCGGCCTGTCCGCCGTCGGGCTGATGGCCACGCTTGGCCGCATCGCCGGCATCACGGGCATTGTCCGCGGGGTCGTCCCCGAACAGGCTGGTGACCCGCCGGGCTGGCGCATCGCATTCCTGGTCGGCGCGATCGTCGCTCCAGCGCTGATGCTCTTCACTGGCTTCGGCTCGGCCATCAGTTTCTCCGTACCCGTTCCAGCCATCACGCTGCCGCTCAGCGGCATCCTGGTCGGCATCGGCACGACGTTCGGCAACGGTTGCCCGAGCGGCCACGGCATCTGCGGACTTGCGCGCTTCTCGCCACGATCACTGGTCGCGGTGCTCACCTTCATGGCGACCGCCGCCATCACCGTTTACCTCACCCGTCACGTGATCGGAGTCTGACCCATGGCCAAGCTCATAGTCTCGCTGATCCTCGGCGTCATCTTCGGCCTCGGCATCGCCATTTCGGGCATGATCGATCCGTCTAAGGTCATCAACTTCTTCGACCTCGCGGGCACGTGGGATCCCAGTCTCGCCTTCGTCATGGGCGGTGGACTTGCGGTTTCGCTAGTCGGCTACCGGCTGGTTCTGGGGCGTGGAAGGCCCTTGCTGGCCGAGGCTTTCTCGCTACCGGCGCTGAAAACCATCGATACCCCGCTGGTGCTCGGCTCCGGCGTGTTCGGGATCGGCTGGGGACTCTCCGGCTTCTGCCCCGGCGGCTCTATTCCGGCGCTCGGCATCGGCCGCTTGGAGCCGTTCTTGTTCGTCGGCGGGATGATTCTTGGGATGTTTGTGGCCAGGACATTGCAGGCGAGGTCGCGCCAGGCCGCGGTGGCCTGACGCACATATTTAGCCGCGCTACGTGGCGTGGACAAGCACTATACCTTCGGACACCATCGGCGGGTTCACCTTGATACCGCCGCCATGTTCCTTGATCCAGGCACCCGCCATCTTGGCGCTTTCGTCCGTGCCCGCCTTGTCGTGGCAGACCGTCATGGACACGCAGGCGTCCGCCAGCCTGACGAGTGTGTAGCTGACGAATTTCGGCGTCTTACGCATCTCGGTTTCGACATCGGCTTTGCGCCGCTCAAGCAAATCGGCCAAGTCCTTGGCGCCGGCGCCGGTATAGTAACGCATGGTCGCATGCATGATGCTCACCCTTTGCTGCCCGGCCGCAACGTGACCGGATGCCAGAAGACTCTGCTCATTGGCGGCCTGCCGCAAGCCTTTTTGGCGGTGCGGAGGGTACGAACACAAACTGAGCGCCGCGAACCCGGATGATCCACTCCGCCACCGCAACATTGATTACCCAGCCGGCGCCCATCAGAATGGCGCGGGTGGTCACGTTGGGAGTGCCAACCAGCAGGAACCACGGCACATTGGTTAACACCTGCGTGCCGGCCCCAAGGCCAATGGCGTAGCCGCGCATCATCCAAGCGCCATGCCGCGCAAAGTCCCGGCGCCTGATGGCCGCGTAGCCAAGCAGAAGCGAGGCCAGCATGGCGCTGCCGAACACCATCCGTTCGACATAAAGGACGCTGCCATCGCTCTCGGGCAGGCGATAGAACTGCGCCATCCACAAGCCGCTGATGGCAGCCGCCAGCCCAAACGGCAGCAGCAGGCGGCCGGCGATGCGATGCCACGCTTTTCGAATCCGCAGGGTAGGCACGAATTGAAAGGCGCCCATCACACAAAACAGCGAAACGCTGATCACATGAATGATCACCGGGGCAGGCGAGGCAAAGAAGCGCGCGTTTTCTGGTGTGACGGCGCCTGCGGCCAGTTGCGACAGACGCACCGCGCCGACAAGAACCGGCACAACGCACAACACCAGCAAGCCGGCCGGAACCAGCCATGCCGATTTGAATGGGTTCGCGCGATCTCCGGCCTGCATGATGGTCACCTGTGCTGCCCCCGGAGTGGGTAGCGTCTGCTCATCGGCGACCCGCCGCAAGGCAATTGGCGAGCCGTATTGGGCAATTGGCGACACACGTGCTAGGGGTGCCGCTCATTCAACCCCGGACCACCGCCCCATGGACGCCTCTCGCGCGCTTTTCTCCTATCCCAAATACTGGGCAAACCAGTCGGGCGCCGCCCACTTTCTCCCCACCACCCGCGCCGAGATGGATGCGCTGGGATGGGACGCCTGCGACGTCATCCTGGTGACGGGCGACGCTTATGTCGACCATCCAAGCTTCGGCATGGCCATCGTCGGGCGGCTGTTGGAGGCGCAGGGGTTTCGCGTTGGCATCATCGCGCAGCCGGAATGGCAATCGGCTGAGCCGTTTCGCGCGCTTGGGCCGCCCGCCCTCTATTTCGGCGTCACCGGCGGCAACATGGACTCGATGGTTAATCGCTATACGGCCGACCGGCGCTTGCGCCACAACGACAGCTATACGCCTGGCGGCGAGGGCGGCAAGCGGCCGGACCGCGCGGTGATCGTGTACTCGCAGCGTTGCCGCGAAGCCTATCCCGGCTGCACGATTGTGCTTGGCGGTATCGAGGCGTCTTTGCGCCGAATCGCGCATTACGACTATTGGTCGGACAAGGTGCGGCGCTCGATCTTGCCTGACGCCAAGGGCGATATTCTTTTGTACGGCAATGCGGAACGAGCCCTGGTTGAGGTGTCCCACCGGCTGGCCAATGGGGCCAAGCCGAGCGGCCTCGACGATGTGCGCGGCGTGGCGCTGATGAAGCCGCGCGTGCCCGATGGCTGGACCGAGACGCATGCCGACGATCTCGACAGCGCCGATGAGGGGGCAAGAATGACGGCCGGGCAGGTCGTGGTTCGGCTGCCGGCCTACGAGCAGGTGATTGAGGACAAGGAGGCCTACGCCCGTGCCTCCCGGGTGCTGCACCGTGAAAGTAATCCCGGCAACGCGCGGGCGCTGGTGCAAAAACACGGCGACCGCGAACTTTGGATCACCCCGCCGCCGATCCCGCTGACGACGCCCGAGATGGATGCTGTCTACGATCTTCCGTATGCGCGCGGCCCGCATCCGGCTTACGGCGACGCGAAAATACCTGCTTGGGATATGATCAAGTTCTCGGTCACGATAATGAGGGGATGCTTTGGCGGCTGCACCTTCTGTTCGATCACCGAGCATGAAGGGCGGATCATCCAGAACCGCTCTGAGGAATCGATCCTGCAGGAGATCGAGACCATCCGCGACAAGACGGCGGGGTTTACCGGCATCATCTCGGACATCGGCGGGCCGACCGCGAATATGTACCGCATGGCGTGTAAGGACAAACGCACCGAGGAGCTGTGCCGGCGGCCAAGTTGCGTGTTCCCGGCGATCTGCCCGAATTTGAATACGAGCCATGATGATCTGATTGCGCTGTATCAGAAGTCGCGCGCGCTGCCGGGCATCAAGAAGGTGATGGTCGCTTCGGGCGTGCGCTATGATCTGGCGGTGGAAAGCCCCGAGTACGTCAAGGAACTCGTCACGCATCACGTCGGCGGGTACCTTAAAATTGCGCCCGAACACACCGAGGGCGGGCCGCTGGCCAAGATGATGAAGCCGGGCATCGGGACGTACGACAAGTTCAAGATGATGTTCGACGAGGCGGCGAAAAAGGCGGGCAAGGAGTATTTCCTGATCCCGTATTTCATCGCGGCGCATCCCGGCACGACCGACGAGGACATGATGAACCTCGCGATCTGGCTGAAGAAGAACCGGTATCGGGCCGATCAGGTGCAGACGTTTTTGCCCTCACCCATGGCAGTGGCGACGGCGATGTATCACTCGGGGAGCAATCCGCTGAAAGCGGTACGGCGCGGGGCGAGTGATCCGGTAGATGCGGTCAAGGGCATGCGCCAGCGCCGGCTACACAAGGCGTTCCTGCGCTACCACGACCCAGAGAATTGGCCGGTCTTGCGCGAGGCGCTGAAGGTCATGGGGCGGGCCGATCTGATCGGTCCGGGGACGCATCACCTCATTCCGGCGACTCAGCCGGGCGGCGTCCCGGGGGCCAAGCGCGCGCCGATGGCCGGCGCGGGCCGGGTGACAAAATTCACGACGAAGGGGATCAGGCCGCGGTGATCAGCTGAGCAGGGCGGCGTCAGGTCTGTCGGTCCTGTTCCAGCATCATCACTCGGGTTTCCAGACCGGTCACACGCTCCTCGAACACGCCCACAACGCCTTTCATCATCACCAACATTCCGGCCGTGTCGCGCCGCTGTTTGCGCATCACCTCTTCAATCGACTCCATGCGCCGATCTTGGGTCGTTCTCAACTCGGCGATTTCCGCGCGCAACTCGACGATGCTTGCCTGAATCGACTTCAGAATCTCGAACATTGCTGTTTGTACGATATCGCTCATAGCTGGCTGATAGCACAGATTGCAAGAACAGGGCAAGAACCTTGCGTCAGCCAGCAGGGTCCAGATCGGCCTAGGACATCACCTAGTTGGGTGACCATTGTCGCGCCGGACTGCCCCGTTCGACGATGTAAAACGCGTCGCTCGAAACCCCTTCCCATGCGTCCGCCATTCCATCCGGCCATACCACCCGCATCTCGGCGTTGACCGCATCGCCCAGCCCGAAGTGCCAAAAACCGCTCTGCCCGCTGGCATGGCCGCCGCCGACCGTCAGCTCACGGCGCATGACCTTTTCGCCGCGTTTGACCTCCAGCCATCCGCCGATGGCCTCGCGGTTCGGGCCGTCCTGCTGTGGCTTGATCTCGACCCAGTGACCGGCGTTCGTGCTGGTGTTGCGCCACACTTGCGCGTTCGCCCGGCGGTTGGCCACCACCAGATCCAACAGCCCATCCAGATTGAAATCCACCACGGCCGCGCCGCGTGAGGTCGCCGTGCTGTCGATGCCCGCAAGGCCACCGGCTTCCTGGAACTTTCCGTCAGCCATCTGCAGCAACAGATTGTTCGGGTCCGCGTTGGCGAAATCCTGCATCCGGTCGACATTGCCCTTGGCGATGAACAGGTCCACGCGGCCGTCGTTGTTGACGTCGGCGAACTGCGCGTGCCAGCCGGTGGAGGGGCGAAGATCCGTGCCTTGATAGGGGCGGTGGGCCGTCACGCCCCGATCGAAGGCCATGTCCTTGAAGGCCGGCTTGGGCTTGCCGTCAGCGGGAATGGCGGCCAGCGTTTGCAGCCGATTGTCGGCCATGCTGGTGAGGGCATAGTCCGGAAAACCATCGCCATTCACGTCGTAGCTGCCGATGCCCATGCCCCAGATGCGGATGGACTTCCAGCCTTCTGCTTCCGTGTACAGAGCAGGCGCCGTGCCAGGATCGATATGCCAGAGCTGCTCCTGCCCGCCCTCGTAGTATTCGCGATCATTGGAGACGCGTAAGCTCGGCGTGCCCGAGCGGTTCCAGTCCGTGAACAGCATGGAAAGCGCGCAGAAGCTGGGTTTCAGCGCGACCGGCGGGGCGAAGTTTTTGGCCGTATTGTTGACGGGACGATGCAGCCAATTGTCCGTGCACGACCCCCAGGGATCGATCTCTTTGCTACGGTCGATGTAGTTGCCGATTGCAAGCGTCGGCCATACCGCGCTCTTTTCCCAAGTCGCCGAAAACGCCGTGCTCCAGCCATCGCCGCCGTCAAAGCCCCAGGCTTCGTTTGCGCGCGCAAATTTACAGTTGCCGAGCCCGCGCATGACGACGTTTTCGCCAACGCGCAGCAGCACGAGATCGGTGTTGCCGTCGCCGTCGATGTCGAGGGGATACGCGCCGGTGACCTTGTCGAGTTCGAGCCCGCTGGCTTCTTTATCGAAGCTCAGCGTCCCGCCGCGCTTGCTAACGTTGCGGTAAAAGTTGGCCGCCGACGCTCCGCCCGCCAAAAGCATGTCGGGATATCCGTCCGCGTTGCAGTCGAACGTCGCGACCCCGCCGCCGACCATGTATTGCCACTCGCCGGCGTAGATGCTGTTGACGCCGGATGACGCGGTTTCCTCAACGAATGTGGGGATGGCGACGGCTTTGGGATCGGCAATGATGTTTTGGGCGTGGGCGGAGTATCCAAACAGCAGCGTGCCAAGCATCACGAGGGCGACCCACGGGTCGCCCCTACGCCATTGGCGCCGTTGACCCATTTGACGCGCACGTAGGAGCGACCCGTGGGTCGCCCT
>JANMVX010000233.1:0-41786 GCA_031393505.1 Hyphomicrobiaceae bacterium
GTCGCCCTCGGTCCGCACGGCAAGCGTTGGGAGGGCGACCCACGGGTCGCCCCTACGCCATGTCGATCCGTACACACTCATTTCATGATCTCTTCAAAGTTGGCGACCAGGGCTTTGGCGAATTCCGGATCGTTAATGTTGTAGGGCAACCGTATCAGTTTTCGCGTCGAACTCGGCGCAAAGATGCTGATAATGGTATCGAACAGCGCCTTGTCGGCCATGGGATCGTGGAACGGTTTTTCGGGCGCATCGAGCATCGAGACGCCGCCGTCGGGGATCAGGAAGCGGACGGGGCCCGTCATGCGGTTCAGCCGGTGGGCGATCCAGCGTCCCATCGCCTCGTTCTCCTCGGGCGTGGTGCGCATCAGCGTGACATTGGCGTTATGAACGTGAAATTTCCGCGCGGAGAATTTTGCAGGGCACGGTGTCGCGTGCGCCAAAATTCACCATGTCGAGCGCGCCGCAGGAGCCGACATACGGCGTCTTGGTACGGATGATTGCGCCGAGCCGGTCCGGCCCTGCGGAGAACACGCCGCCAACCAGATGGTCCGCAATCTCCGTGGTCGTCGCATCTATCACACCGGAAATCAGGTCGCTATCAACCAGCTTCTCCATCGATTGCCCGCCCGTCCCGGTGGCGTGGAAGGTCAGGCAATCATACTTGTCCTGCAGCGCCCGCTGAACCATCTGTATGCAGGGTGTCGTCACGCCGAATATGGTCAGGCCGATGGAGCGCTTTTCCGCGCGCGACACGCCGTCCCGCTGCTTGTGCGGGATCATGCCGGCGGCGTTGCTCAGCACCTGTTCGGAGATGCGGTTTAGTCCTTGTACGTCCGTGACGGAGTACATCATGGAAATGTCCGACGCGCCGACATAGCGGCCAACGTCGCCGCTGGCCACGGTCGAGACCATGAACTTCGGAACGCCGATGGTCAGCGCGCGCATGCCGGGCGTGGCCAGAGCCGTCCCGCCCGAACCGCCCGCCGAAATCACTCCGCCCACGTCCTTGCGTTTGACGATGAAGTGCTCGAACGCCGTCGCCATGGCTGTAACCGCGCTGCCGCGATCGCCGGTGAAGACGGCCTTGGCACCGCCGGGGTGGTGGCGCGCGACCTCGGCGGGGCCGATGTTGGTGGAGCTGGGGCGGCCCGAGGTGGCGAGATCGACGGTGATGGCTTTGAGCCCCAGCTTCTGCAGCTCGCGCGCGATGAAGGTGAGTTCCACGCCCTTGGTGTCGAAGGTGCCTACGACGTAGGCGGAGCGACCGAGCACGGAGGCGACGCTATTGGTCAGACCCCTCTCCTTAAAGGGGTCTGACCCCATTGGTGCAGCAGGCTCGGTTGCCCGCGCCTCCCAACGCGAACCCTCCGGCCTATTGTCCGCAGACCACCTAGTCGGCACGGCGCTGGCGGAATACACAGGCCGCTCGCCGTTCCCGAGCGTGTAGGACGTCTTCGGCCCCCCTTCGCCGTGCTGGCGGTCCACTCTTATATATGTGACCTCAGCCGGCGCCGCCTCCACCGCCGACGCCTCGGGTTCATCCGCATGCCGCCCAACGCCGACCAATCGCTGCTGCAGCGCCTTGTCGGCCGCCAGCACGGACGACGGCATCTCGCGCGTGCAGCATCACCGCGATGCGGTCCGACACCTCCAGCGCGACGCCGATGTTCTGCTCAATGAGCAACACCGACATGTTACCATCGGCGGCCAGCGCCTTCAGCATGTCGGCCACCTGCTGGACAATCACGGGGGCGAGGCCCTCGCTGGGTTCGTCCATGACCATGAGCCGCGGATTGCCGAGCAGCGCGCGGCCGATGGCCAGCATCTGCTGCTCGCCGCCCGAAAGCTGCGCGCCTCCGTTGCTTTTGCGTTCGGCCAGCCGATGGAACGAGTCGTAGACGCGTTCCATCGTCCACGGAGAGTTGGCGTCGCCGCGAAAGCCAAGCTTCAAGTGCTCGTCCACGGTGAGCGAGGGCCAGCAGCGGCGGCCCTGTGGCACGTAGCCGACGCCGTGGCGGGCGATGGAATGCGGCTGTCAAGTGGTAATGTCCGTACCCAGAGCACGGATGGAGCCCGCTCCCGCTTTCGTCAGACCCATGATGGCGCGGCACAGCGTTGTTTTGCCCATGCCGTTGCGGCCGACCACGGCGAGGACGCCGCGCTCCAGCGTGAGGTCGAGCCCATGCAGCGCCGGCACGCCACCGTAGCTGACCTCGAGCTTGCTCACCGCCAAAGCAGGAATTGCAACGCTCACGGCTTTTCCATCAGCCATGCTTGCCACCGAGATAAATGCGCTGCACGTCGGGATCAGCCTCGATCTCGTCGGGCGTGCCGTGCTTGAAGACCTTTCCGTTGTGCATGACGGTCACGCTTTCGGAGACGCGCAGGGCGACGTCGAGATCGTGCTCGATAATAATGTAGCCGATGTGGGCCGGGAGTATTTTGAGAATCTGGATCAGTTCGCCACGTTCGCGCGGAGACAGGCCGGCGGCCGGTTCATCCAAAAGAAGAAAGCGCGGCGCGCCCGAGAGCGCCATGCCGAGTTCCAGCTGCCGCTGCTGGCCGTGGCTCAGCGACCCCACGGGGGTATCGGCGATAGCGTCGAGATGCACGGCATGCACCAGCCGCTCGGTTTCCGCCACGGTCGCATCGCCCGCCTCGGGGCGCAGCATGGAGTAGCGGCCGCCGGTTGCGCCGCGCACGGAGAGATAGATATTGTCACGTGTGCTGAGCTGTTTGAAGAGAAGCGAACTCTGGTAGGTGCGCCGCAGACCGCGCCGGATGCGCTGGCGTGGCTTCAGGGCCGTCACGTCCTCGCCGAAGAAGCGGATGGTGCCGGAGGTCGGCGCGAAATCACCCGTGATCAGATTGAACAGAGTCGTCTTGCCTGCCCCGTTCGCCCCCAGCACCGCGCGCCGCTCCCCGGCCCTCACATCGAACGTCACCGCATCGACAGCCGCCAGCGCGCCAAACACGCGGCCCAGGTTCTCCAATTGGAGCGCGTGGCCGGTGCTGGCGGAAGCGATGCGGGAGAGGAGGGTGGTGTCGGACATGAGAAAGTTAGGGACTAGGTTCTAGGGACTAGGGACTAGTAAGAAAGTAGCAAGAGGGACCAGAGGCTTGGGCAGGGACACTAGTCCCTAGTACCTAGTCCCTAGTCCCTCACTTACTTCAAGGACACGCCGGATTATCCCGTCCAACCTTACCCAACGCCATGAACGCGGCCGGGTCCTGACCCAGCGTCTGGTTCACGCCGGGGACAACTTTCACAACCTTATTGTAGAGGTGCCGTCGGCGCCTTCGGTCAATTCCGTGAGGAAGATGTCGGCGACGGCGTTGCGGTTGGCGTCGAGTTTCACCATGCCTGTCGGCGTGTCGACGGTCATCTTGGCCAGCACGTCGCGCAGTTTGGCGCCGCCGTCCGAGACATCGCCTTTGACCTCGTCGAGGGCGTTCAGGAGCGCCAGCGTCGAGACGTAGTAGCCGTGTGCGAACAGCGACGGGCTGGGGAAGCCCTTTGGGAAGGCCGCTTTATAATCGGCGATGAACTGCTTCCACTTCGGGTTGTCCCAGGTGTCGGCGATCGGGCCGGCCGAGGGCATGCCGATGACGGCCTTGCGCTGGCCGCCTTTGGAGCCGAGCACGGTCTGGTCGGCGGTGATCGAGCCGCCAATCAACGGCGCGGTGCCGCCGACCTGCTGGTACTGGCTGAGGAAGTTCACGCCATCGGCGCCGCCGAGTGCGACGTATACGGCATCAACATCGGCTGGTATGGCGGCAATGGTCGAGGAGAAATCCTTGTTGCCGATCGGCACCCAGGCCTTGCTCACGACATGACCGCCAGCCTTGCAGAACTCGGCCATGAAGCCGAACACCTGCGTGTACGGAAAGCTGTAGTCTTCCGCGACCGTGGCCACTTTCTTGTAGTGCTTGTCGTTGAAGGCGTAGGTGCCCAGGCCCGCCATCCACTGCGCGCCGTCGGTGGTGAAGCGGAAGAAGTTGGGGGCGGGATCGCGTAAGGTCGTGTCCTGCGCGGCCGACGTTCCGTTCACGAACGTGACCTTCGGTTGCGTCTTGGCGTAGTCCTTGACGGCGAGGCCTTCGTCGCCCGACAGCGGGCCGACCACCAGCGTGATGCCGTCGTTCTCGACCAGCTTTCGCACGGCCTTGACGGCGCTGTCGGGCGAGGCGTCGGTCGAGCCCTTGACGATCTCGATCTTCTTGCCGCCGGCCATGCCCTTGTGTTGCAGGATGGCGAGTTCCATGCCGCGCATGCCGTCTTCGCCAAGCACCGTGAACGGACCTTCGAGGGTGGCCAGGCCACCGATCTTGATGGTGTCTTCGGCGAACGCCGATCCCGCCGCGAACAGTGCGGTGGTGCCGAGCAGCATGGCCAGGGTTGTTCTTGCCAGTTTCATTTTGCAGTCTCCTCCCAGTGATTTGTGTACGGAGCACGCGCTCCAAAACACCGGCGAAATCCGTGGACCTTGCAGCCCTACGGTAAACTCTTGTTCGCGGCTCCGGCGGCGTTGGCGGAATTGCTAAGCTTACGGAGCAATCCCAACAGTCCGTCCGGGGACGCGAGCACGACGATGAGAAACGCCACGCCGATATAGGTGTTGAAGCGTTCCGGATTGACGAAATCGATAGCAAAATTCTGTAGCAGGACGAACAGCACTGCCCCGAGGAACGGGCCGGCCGGATGGCGCAGGCCGCCCACCACGGCGATGATCAGCACTTTTACGGCACGATCGACGCTGATGGTGCCGGGCGAGATACGGCCGTCGAACCAGACCAGCAGCACGCCCGCGAGCGCGGCGATCAGGCCGGCTAGCGCCTAGGCCGCGATGCGGTGCGCGGCGACGTTGTAGCCGACGGCTTCCATGCGGCGGGCGTTGTCGCGGATGGCCTGCAGGCTGAGGCCGAACGGGGAGCGCGAGGTGTACAGAACAGCGGCGTAGGCGGCTGCGGCCACTGCCAGCGAGAGATAGGAGAACGGTTTTGGCGCGCGCCAATCGACCCCGAAGACCACGGGGGGGGCGATGCCGGAGAAACCGCTGTGGCCGTTGAAGATCTCGACGTTTTGTTGCGTGAAGAAGTAGACGGCGGTGGCAATGGCCAGGGTAATGACGATCGTGTAGATGCCCTCGGTGCGGATGGCGAGCAAGCCGACGATGACGGAGAGCAGTGAGCCGATGATCAGGGCAGCTGGGATGGCGAGGAACCACGGCCAGCCCAGCCCCGTCCCCAGCGAGTTGGCGCCGAAAATGGCGATCATGTAGCCCGCGATACCGGCCACCGACATCTGCGCCAGGCTGACCATGCCGCCGTAGCCGGCGAGAACCATCAGCGAGAGCGCGATGGTGCCCATGATGAGGGAGTAGGCGCCGATCTGGAACGTGAAGAAGTTGCTGGCGAGGGCGGGGAACAGCAGCAGCAGCACGGCCGCGATGACGTGGTCAACGGCGGTGGCGGGAATGTCCGCTGGCGGAGCGATGGTGGGGGCGGTGGTTGTGTCGGTCATGCGGGGGCTCCCGCAGTAGGGAACAGGAAACAGGTAACAGGGAACAGTGTAGTTCTTCTTACTGTCACCTGTTACCTGTTACCTGTTACCTGTTACCTGTTACCTGTTACCTGTTACCTGTTACCTGTTACCTGTTACCTGTTACCCTCTCCTACGCCACCCTCTGCACCGCCCCCTGCCGCCCAACCGGCGCCTTGTGGAACTTTCCATCTTTCATGATCGCCAGTATCCGGCTCTGATTCTGCAGTATGCGGACATTCGCCAGCGGATCGCCATCGACCAGCAGCATATCGGCCAGCCAGTCTTCGCGGATCTGGCCCAGCTCATTCCCCATGCCCATGATCTGGCCGCCGAACTTTGTCCCCGCCAGAATCGTCTCCATCGGCGAGAACCCGACCATGTCGACGAAATATTCCAGGTCCTTGGCGTTAGTCCCTTGCGGCGGCCAGGCAAAGCCGTAGTCGCCACCGATCAGCACACGGATGCCGCGCTTGTGCATTTTCTTGGCGGTCTCGACGGCGGCGGCCAGTTCGCGTTCGTAGGATAGGCTGAGCGGCGAGCCGGGTTTGATGCCCCACTGTTCTGCGCCGCGCGCGGTCTGGATCAGCCAGGCCAGGCCGGGCGCCACAAAATGCTTTTCCTTGTTGGCCTCCAGCATATCCAGCGCTTCTTCGTCGGCGAAGCTGGCGTGGAACACGTTCTGGATGCCGTGGCGCACGCACTGCTTGACCGATCCCGATGACCGCGCGTGGGCGGCCAGCACCTTGTTGCGGCAGCGCGCCTCGGAACAGGCCATGGCCACTTCTTCCTCCGACATCGGCGTTTCTTCGGCGCCCATGCCGGTGATCTCTTCGCCCGAGAGGTTCAGCTTGATCGAGTCGACGCCGATCTTGATCAGCTCACGGACGGTGCGGCGAACTTCCTCGGGGCCGGAGACGACGATGCCGAGATTGAGGCCGGGATGGTTGATGTGCGAGGGCGCAGAGTCCCCGAGGCCGCCGACGGTGGTGATCTCGGGGCCGGCGGCGAGATAACGCGGGCCGGGGATGCGCCCCTTATTGATCTCGTTACGGATCACCACGTCCAGCCGTGGCTTGGCTGCCGCCGCGCCGCGCCCGGACGTGAAGCCGGCGTCGAGAACCAGCTTGGCCATGTACATGGTGTTGAGCGTGTGCTCTTCGGGCGGCATGAAATTGATGGGATCGATGCCGGGGGCATTGTTCCAGGAGAGATACAGGTGGGCGTCGATGAGGCCCGGCATCAGCGTCGCGCCGCCGCCGTCGACCACGGTCGCGCCGCCGGAGACGGACGTACGCTGACCTTTGCTGATGGTCTGGATGCGGTTGCCGCGCACCACCACCTCGCCGAGGAAGGGGGCGGCGCCGGTGGCGTCGAGCACGCGCACATTGGTAAAGACGGTCGAGCCTTCGCCGGCGGGGCCGCCGCCAAATGTGCGGCTGGAAGAGCCTTAGTCACTCATCGCTTTTTCCTCCATGGTATCGTTGTTCAGGCGACGGTACTTTGCGACCGCTTGACTACATTCAATGCAACTCGTGCGTACGATTGCGATACGTAACGCAACGTGACGCAACACAGACGCAACACAGACGCAACACGATTGTGAGTCTGTTGTTAGGCTATGAACCTCCGGATTTCGGCATTGACGTCGCCGGGCTGCTCCACTGTTAACCAGTGGCCGCAGCGGGGCAAAACAACTGTTCGTCCCTTGGCTCATTTCCCCGCGATCTCCTGCGCTAATGAGGGCGGGGTCGAAGTGTCGTCCGCTCCCGTGATCAGGAGGACAGGACAGGTGATGCGGGCGAGATCAGCCGGATAGCCCGCCGCCAACGCCTCGCAGGTGCGGGCGTAGCCCTCGGCGTCCTGGCGCAGGATCGATTCCCGCACGAAGGCGACGGCTGTAGGGTTGCGCTGCTTGGAATCGCTGGACGTGCCGGCTGAGCTGACCTGGTCGGCGATATCGGACAGGCCGCCGCAGCGGGCCATCGCGGCCCGTTTACCGAGGTTTGCGGTCATCTGCGCCGAGGGTCCGGGAGTGGCGCCGAGCAGGGTTAATCAGCGCACGCATGAACCGTGTTCAGAGGCCACATGCTGCAGAATGAGCGTGCCCATGGAGTGGCCGATCCAGTGCGCGCTCTTCAGGCCGAGGATGTCGGCCATCTTCACAAGCGCTGTCACAAAGCCACCGATGGAAGGCTTTTCGATCAGCGGGGAGCGGCCAGAGCAGAGCAGGTCGGGGCGGATGACGCGCTTGCTGGACAGCGCCGCCGTCTGCGTACAGAACGTGTTGGACGTGCCGCCGAGCCCATGGACACAGATCACCGGATCACCCGATCCGTCGATCTCCACCGCCATGCGCTCAATCCACTGCGTGCTCACGCCGCGCGCTCCATCACCGGGTTCTGGAGCACGCCAATGCCTTGAATTTCAATGCGAATTACGTCTCCTGCCTTCATGTAGACGGGTGGTTTGAAGCCGATCCCGACGCCGGCGGGCGTGCCCGTGGCGATGATGTCGCCGGGGATCAGCGTGATGCCGGCCGAGATGCAGGCGATCAACGTTGGCACGTCAAAGATAAGGTCACGCGTGTTGGCGTCCTGGCGCAACTCGCCGTTCACCCAGCATTTTATGGCGGTATCGGCGGGGTCGATGTCGCCCGCGCCGACCATATGCGGGCCCATGGGGCAGAAGGTGTCCTGCGATTTGCCGAGCAGCCACTGCGAGTGCCGCCCCTGCAGATCACGCGCGGTGACGTCGTTGATGATGGTATAGCCAAGAACATGGTTCATGGCGTCGGCCTTGGCGATGCCGCGCCCGCCGACACCGATGATGACGCCCAGCTCCGCCTCATAATCGATGGCGTTGGAAACGGCGACATCGATGAGGATCGGCTCGCCGTCGCCGATGACGCATTCGGGCACTTTGGAGAAGATGATGGGGTGGGCCGGCACCTCGCCGGCGGCGGCGCTGGAGTCGAATCCGGAGCGGGCGAATTCGGCCGCGTGCTGGCGGTAATTCTTGCCGACGCAGAAGATGTTGCGGCGGGGGCGCGGGACGGGAGCCTTCAAGACGATCTCCGTGGCGGCTGGGTACGGTCAAGGCAATCTATACCAAATATAGACCCGATTGACGAACTTGAGGCCAATTGGTATAAACACGATTGCGTTTCGTCAAGATGCTTTCGTCGAAATGCCTTTTTGGTTTATTTTAGGTTCACATGTTAGCGAGAGTCCGGACCGCCTGCCATGGCCTCACATCACGAAATCATTGAGCAATTCGAACGGCTTATCGACACCGGCGCCTGGCGGTCCGGGGCGCGGCTGCCGCCCGAACGGGACCTGTGCGCCACCTTCGAGGTCGCGCGCAACACCCTGCGTAAGTCGCTGGACACGCTGGAGGCGCGCGGCCGGATCACCCGGGACGGCGCAAGGACGCGGCGCGTGGCCGACGCCAGGAGCGCCGGGGCGGATCCGCTGCAGTCACGCATGGCGTTGACCAGCCCGGTGGAAGTGCTTGAAATCCGTATGATTTTGGAACCTCCCGTGGCGGCGCTGGCGGCCACGCGGGCCTCCGGACATGATCTCATGGAGCTGGACGCCATCCTGCGATTGAGCCTGGCGGCAACCACCATCGCCGAATTCGAAGTGTTCGACGGCCAGCTGCACCAGGCGATTTTCGACGCCGCCAAGAACACGCTTTTGAGCGAGCATTGCCGGGCCCTGGCGCAGATCCGCAACCAGCCTAAGTGGCAGCAACTGAAGCAGAAATCAGTCACGCCCACGCGCCGCGCGCTCTACGACCGGCAGCATCAGGCGATCGTCGATGCGTTGCAGCGGCGCGACGCCGAGGACGCCGAGAGTTGTATGCGCGAGCATTTGCGGGCCGTACGCGAGAGCATGCTGCCTCTGTTGTGACCGGCGATCAGAACCAGGTACCAACCCAACGTTCAAGCAAGCGGGCTTTCTGGATCATGTCATTGATTTTAAATGATTATTTCTGAAAAACTCTTTTGCTGGCCGTCACGGCAGTTGAGTCCGGACCTGCCTGGCCAGCCAGTCGACACATCCCGCCAGCAGCGGCGCAGCCGCCCTCGGATCGAAGCGGCGAGGATCGGGGCCAACTACGCCCCAGATGGGATGCGCGGGATCATGGCGGCCGGCTTCCCAGACATCGTCGTCCGCCAGCGGCGCATCGGCCAGGGACGGCAAGCGGTCCAGCTGCACCAGTTGCGGATGCAGCGCATAGAGCAGCGTCGTCTCGAACACGCCAGCATGATCGGGCGGGATGGTCAGGCCTTCGATGCGGTTGACGGCGGTCGAGAAGACTTTCATAGCGTGCCCGCCAGCATTCCACTCCGTGGCCAGACGATCGATCATGGCTAACTGCGTGTCCGCAAAATGACCGGAGAACAGCACCGCCAGACGGCAGCCGAAGTCCTGCAGCCGGGCGAATGTCTTGACCAACGCGGCGGCGATCTCGTGATCGGTCTCCAGCATGATGGTCCAGGGATAAGCGCCGTGACCGCCGCCCGTGCCGTAGTGCAGTGGTGGCAGCACCACACCGCCATCTTCGGTCGCGGCGCCCAGGCACAGCCCGTGCGCCGTCAGCGCATCGAGCCCGACCGGGAGGTGCTCGCAATGCCATTCCACGGTGCCGAGTGGGATGTACACCACCGGGCGCGCAGCCATTGCGGCCCGCAACTGCCAGGGCAGCATCAGTTCGACGTGAACTTCGTTCATAGATAGTAGTTCCTCACCCAGCCGTGGGACGGCAGCGCAGCGGCGAGCGCGGCGGGGAACGGCTGGCCGTCGCTGTACTGAAGGTTCATGTCGACCTCGGCCTTGCTGCGCATGCCGGGAATGAGCGTCGACACCTCGGGCCGGCTCAGCACGTAGCGGATCGCGGCCTCGGCCAGCGTCGGATAATAGGTCGCGCACACCGCTTTCAGCGCATCGACCCGCGTCAGTGTTTCGGCGAAACGCGTCCCACGGAACATCTGGTGCGGTTGCGAGCCGGGTTGCCAGGTGGCGTAGCTGTCCTTGGTCCAGGTTCCCGTCAGCGATCCCGAATCCAGCGGAACGCGCGCAATGAAAGCCGTACCTGTCGCAACACCAGCGGGAAACAGCCGCTCGGCGGGGCGCTGTTCGAACATGTTGAACACGACCTGCTGCGACTCCACCAACCCGAAGCGGGCGAGATCGACGCCCTCATCCGGCCGATAGTCGCGCAGGGATATACCGATTTTGTCGATCTTGCCTTCCAGCCGGAGCGCGTTCAGCGTCTCCAGCCAATCCAGCGCCTGCAGCCCATCGGGCATCCAGGAATGCAATTGGAACAGGTCGATGCGCTCGACTCCAAGCCGCTGCAGCGAGGCATCGACATTCTCGCGCAGATACCAAGCCGGGAAGCGCCCGCGCATCTGCGGCGCGTCATCGTCGGCATTGGGCCAGCGGATGGGCTGGGCCTTGGTGGCGACATAGATCTTGCCGCCCCGCCATTCTTTCAGCGCCCGGCCGATGACGGTCTCGCTGTGGCCGGATCCATAGAGTTCGGCGGTATCGACGAAGTTAATGCCCTGCTCGAAGGCATACTGCAGGGTGCGCACGGACTCGGTATCGTCCTGCGCGCCCCATTGGCCGCCCAGCTGCCAGGCGCCAAAACCGATCTCGCTGACCTGCCAGCCGGTGCGGCCGAACGGACGGAATTTCACGATGTTCCCTCGGCCGCAGCTTTCTGTTTAGCGCGCGTCAGAAAGCGCTCATTCATGCGCTCGGTCGCCTCGGGCGTGCCGTCGTTGAAGGAGCCGAACCATTTGTCCAGCGGCACCGGGCCGTCGGCGCCGTAGTTGCACTCGAAATACTTGTGGTGGAGGTAGTGGAAGAAGTCGTGCGTCTGGATGGCCACGCCATCGGCGATCACAATGCGCTCGAAACCGGCGTGGCCTTGCGCCGGCGTGATGGCCGCATGCTGAATATGGAACAGCGCGTGGATCGGATGCGAGGGCACGATCCAGTGGATGAGCACGCCGGAGAAGTACAGCAGATGCTCGACGGGGTGCATCGACAGCCCGGTTACCGGCCCGACATTAACGTTGTTGTGGTGCAGGTAGTGCACCCAGCGATAGAGCGGCCCCCAGTGAATGATGCGGTGGATGGCATAGAAGTGGAAGTCGCGGATGACCGGTACCGCGCACATCATCAGCACGCAGTAGATAGGATGCTCACGGAATGACACATAGGGAATGATGTGATTGGCATAGAGCCACAGCGTCACGACCTCAAAAGCGGTCCAAATCGGCACGGCGCTGACCACGGTCCAGAACAGATTGTCCAGGACCTGGTTCTTGAACAGGAAGATCGGATTGTCGCGCGCCAGCCATTTGGTGGTGTACTTGAAATCCGTCCCCTGCGCCTTCTGGACATAGAGGCGGATGTACCAGGCGCCCAGTACGGCCAGGATGAGGGCGTAGTTGCGCACCAGCACGAAGCCGATCCAGGCCCAGCCGAAGCTGCGCATCTCAGCCATCGGCGGGGTGAGGAATTCCCACGTCAGCACCGACACCGCCATATAGACGACGCCCCAGGGTAGGAAAAATCCGGGATAGCCGAACAGCCATTTCAAGATGGCGATGGGCTGGGTTGGCCAATTCAGCAGCGGCGCATAGGTGATCGGCTTGTCAGGCTGCCAATCGCCTCGCTTGTTGCGCTTGCCGGTGAAGTTGGTGTCCATCTGGGATAGATCCAAGCCGAAAAGGGGGGCACCGCCGCAGGGGGCGAGGTCAAGTTCACTCACCCCAGCAATCTACGCCAGCGCCTTGGTTTCGGTATCGCAATCTTGATGGTTTTCGATCAGGCGTCCGGCGGCTCGTCCGGCTCCAGAATGTTCTCGCGCGAGTAGAGCTGGAAGGAGATGTTGGACCGGTAAGGCGTCGCCATCGCGCCGGCGTCAGAGAAACCGAAATGATGCAGCAGGACATCGACGGCGAACCGCGCTTGGTGCTCTGGATACTGATCGATAGCCAGGGCCATGACCCCGCTGCGCAGCATCGGGCGCGTTTCATGCGTGAGCTCGTGGCCGATGAATATAGGCTTCCCCTTCAAAACTCCCGCAGTCAATGCCACGCCGCACGCCGGATTCGCGGCCCCGGCATTGTAGAAGCCAGCCAGATCGGGCGTGGCGCGGAACGCCCTCAGCAGCCGCCGCTCTGACTTGGTCGAATCGTCGTCGCCTTGCAACACCTGCACTTCGCCGCACTTTGGCGCATACTCGCGCAGCGCCTCGCACAGACCTTGCACCCGGGCGGCATGGCCATGCACCACGAGGTCGCCGCACAGGGCGATGACCGGCCCTGGCCTCTTCATCATTCGCGCCATGAAAAAGCCGGCCGTACGCCCAGCGGTTAGCGGATCCATGCCGCAATAGGCCAGACGCTGCGAGCCCGGCAGATCAGAAAAGATGGTGATGGTCTCGACCCCACGCGCCTTGGCGTCGGCGATCGCCTGGCGGATCAAGGGGTGATCCGAGGCATACATCACGACAGCATCGCAATTGGTCGAAGCGATGTGCCTGGCATAGACCTCAGGCGCATCGCTCTTCAGGATGGAGCGCTGAATGACCACCGAGCGGTCGATGCGCTCGGCCAGGCGCGCAAACTCAGCGCCGATGCGCCCGATCAGCGGCAAGTCGGGCCGCCCCAGCAGCACGTCGATGCGCAACATGCGGTGATGTGAGGACGGCAGGATGCGCTTCAGGCGCAGACTGCGGGCGACGTCGAGGACTTTTCGCGCGGTCTTCTCACTGACGTTTCCGCGCTCGTTCAGCACGCGATCAACCGTCGCCACGCCGACACCGGCCAGGGCCGCAATATCGGCGATACGGTGTTTTGCGGCCTGCGAACTGGGCAATCGCGGTGGGGCAGTCTTGGCTGTCACGATGGACTCGATTCCCTCAATCGGCTGATCATAACATCAATTGATGCAAATCGATCAATCCCATCCTTGAAGCTCACATTTTTGTGTGACGTGATCCATCCCAATAATCAATCCGTCAGGTGACGGCAAATTGGAGGAAACGAAGCATGACGTATGGCAAGACCTTTTTGACGGCGGTCGCCGCAGCGGCCCTGATGGCGACCACCGCCACCATCGCGCTGGCCGGCGGCGTGACAGTCGCCATTGTCGGCGGCAAGACGGACGATCCCTTCTTCGCAAAAGTCAAAAAAGGCATCGATGACGCCGCTTTGGTCGTCAAGGCGCATGGCGGTTCGGTGAACTATCTGCAGTTGCAAACCTATGACAACATTGGCGGCGACGCGGCCAACCTTGTCCGCACGGCGATTTCCCAGAAAGCCAGCGTGATCGCGGTTCCCAACTGGGTCCCCGGTTCGGAAGATGAAGCCATCAAGGCCGCCCAGGCTGCTGGCATTCCGGTGATCCTGTTCAATTCCGGCGGCGGCGACAAAGCCAAGGAACTCGGCGCCCTCAATTATGTCGGCAATGAAGAGTACACGGCAGGCTTGGCCGGCGGCGCGCATTTTTCGGCCAGCGGCGCCAAGAACGTCATCTGCGTCAACACCGTTCCGGGTGCTCAGAACCTTGAAGATCGCTGCAAGGGCATTTCCGACGGCATCACCAAGGCCGGTGGCAAGTCGACCCAGCTACCGTTGCCTGCCAGCGCCTTTGGCAATCCGACGGCCGTCGCCGAAGCCATCAAGGCAACGCTGTTGAAAGACAAGACGATTGACGGTCTGGTCACGATTTCGGCCGGCGACGCCGACAGCGCCGCCGTGGGCATCGAGCAGGCCGGCAGCACCGGCAAAGTGAAGCTCGGCTCGTTCGACATGAACGAAACCTGCCTGGAGCGCATCAAGGCTGGCACGCAGTCGTTCGCCATCGACCAGCAGCCCTGGCTGCAGGGGTTCCTTGCGGTGGTCCTTGCGGACGCCTATGTCAATTACGGGCTGAAACTGGCGACGGCGCCGATCCTGACCGGTCCTGGCGTGGTTGACGCCTCCACCATCGACGCAACGCTGGCTGGCGCAAAGGCTGGCTATCGCTGAGCATACCTAGTCTAAATGTCCGGCCCGAAGAGCGATCCAAGGGCCGGACATGATTGTGCATCATGCTCGCGTCGTCGTGTTGGAACAAACAATGTCATGAGCAGCGAGACCCAAGGCTTTTCGCTCGGCAGCCTGTTGCGGCGGCCCGAAGCGGGTTCGTTCCTCGGACTGGTCGCTGTCTTCATCTTTTTCACGATCTTCGGCGGCGAAAACTTCGCGTCCCTCGCGGGTGCCGCCAGCTGGCTGAACGTCGCCGCGTCGATCGGCATTGTCGCGATCCCGATCGGATTGCTGATGATCGCCGGCGAACTCGACATCTCCATCGGCTCGCTGATCCCTGCCGGGTCCATGACCATCGCGATCATATCGGGACACTATCATGCCCCGATCCTGCTCGGGATCGTTGCGGCGCTCGCACTCGGCGCCCTGGTCGGATTGATCAACGGACTGATCGTGGTCCGCACGGCCGTTCCCTCGTTCATCGTCACCCTGGGCACGTTGTTTACGGTCGCGGGTGTGACGCTGGGCCTCTCGGTCATCCTCACAGGAACCACCAGCGTCGCTCTCAAGGCCGGACCCGAGGCAAAATTCCTGCTGGGACACTTCATTGGCGGCGCGTATCAGGTGATCATCTTCTGGTGGATCGGCATTGCGCTGATCTTCGGGTACATTCTGCACTACTCGCACTACGGCAATTGGATCTTCGCCATGGGCGGCGATAAGGTGAGCGCCCGCAACGCCGGCATACCGACCGAGCGCATGACCATCTTGTTGTTCATGGCCAGCGGCGTCAGCGCCACCTTCGTCGGCCTGTGCCAGGCCATTCTCTACAACAGCGCCCAGGTTTCGTCGGGCCAGTCCTACATCTTCAACGCCATCATCTCGGTTGTGGTCGGCGGCGTCCTCCTGACCGGCGGTTATGGCTCGGTGTTCGGCATTGTGCTCGGCACGCTGACCTTCGCCATCGTCAATCAGGGCATTTATTTCACCCCGTTCGACGCCAACTGGGCCAGTGCGATCATCGGCGTGCTGCTGCTGGTGGCGGTGCTGATGAACAACACCTTCCGGAAACTGGCGCTGTCCTATGTGCCCCGCGTCATAAAGGGAGCCTAACCATGGCAACGCCCCTGCTCAAACTGACCGGAGTGAACAAGTCGTTCGGCCCCATCGACGTTCTGCACGACATCTCGCTGGAAGTGAACAAGGGCGAAGTGCTGTGCCTGCTGGGCGACAACGGCGCGGGCAAATCCACGCTGATCAAGATCCTCTCGGGCGTCCATAAGCAAACGTCCGGCAGCATCGAGATGGACGGCAAGACCGTCGCTTTCGCCAGCCCGCGCGAGGCCAGCGATCACGGCATCGCGACCGTGCACCAGTTCGGCGGCACGTTTCCGCTCATGAGCATTGGCCGCTCGTTCTTCGTCGGGGCGGAGCCGACAAAACACTGGGGGCCGCTCACCGTCTATGACCGCAAGCGCGCCAACACCATCGCCGTCCAGGCGGTGCGCGACCTCGGCATCACCCGCATCGACGACGGCGACCGTCTGGTCGGCGGCCTCTCCGGCGGCGAGCGCCAGGCCCTCGCCATCGCTCGCGCCGTCCACTTCGGCGCCAGCGTCCTGATCCTGGACGAGCCCACCGCTGCGCTCGGCGTCAAGGAAGCCGCGCACGTCCTGCGCATCGTCCTGCAGGCGCGCCAAAAGGGCATCGCGGTGATCTTCATCACGCACAACATCACGCATGCCCTGACGGTCGGCGACCGCTTCGCCGTGCTGATCCGAGGCGCCAAGGCTGCCGATTTCCGCAAAGGCGCGAAGAGCCGCGAAGAGATCACCGACCTGATGGCCGGTGGCGAGCACATGGCCGAGCTGGAAGCCGAGATCGAGGGCTATATGAAAGCGCACGAAGGCCACGCGCCGCAAGTTTGAGCACGGGCGTTGGTCCCCTGCCGCCTCAAACAGAGGCTCTACCGGCGATCCTCCATCTCCACACTGGTTCCGGGCGCGTCGCCCGGGGATCGCGCAGATTGGATGCGCAGCGCGAACATTATTGCGTGCTGAAGCCCACCAACTCCGAGACGTTTCAGCTCTATTGAAACGCTGCCGCGCATGCTGCTCGCCTGGCTATTGCCCTCGTGGATCTCCCCAAGTCAGGACCCAACCCTGACCGTTCCGCACTTGAGCGCAATCGATTCCTGGGCTGTTGAACTGATCGGACAATGTAGTCCGGGGCGGGGAAGGTCTCGACAGACGGGCGAGATGGTTGGGTCGCTGAAGTGTTGAAAGACCCGATGCTGGACGCATCGGGCCGCTGTTCAAACCTATGCTATCACCAGCGCGGTGCAACCTGGACCACTCACTCAGCTGAACAAAACGGCGAGTTTGCTGACAACGATCCAGACACCCCAAGCTATCGGGATAAGCACGACCGCCCAGGCCAACCCGGTTTCGCCGTCCAGGCGGCCAGTATCGATGCCGAACGAGCCGCCGGCGACGGCGGTTCCGGCCTTTGCCTTGGATTTCGCCATGTCGGTCTCGCTCATATGCCACTTCGACTCAACGGGACTGATAAACCAGTTCGCGATGAAGCCCGACACCAGCAGCGCCGCCAGCATGTACATGATGGTGTCATAGATATGCGGGAAGGCCACGCCCGAGGCTTTATAGCCATCGTGGAAGTAGTTAACGATCACCGGCCCGACGATGCCGGCGACCGACCAGGCTGTCAGCAGCCGGCCGTGAATGGCGCCCACATACTGGGTGCCGAACATGTCTGCGAGATAGGCCGGGATGGTGGCGAAGCCGCCGCCATACATCGAGGCGATGATGCAGAAGGCCGCCACCCAAAGACCCAGGCTACCGGCCGAAGCAAACGTTGGGATGATCGCGTAGCAGAGGAACCCGAGCGTAAAGAAGATGAAGTAGGTCATCTTGCGCCCGATGCGGTCCGACAGTGAGGCCCAGAAGAAGCGGCCGGCAATGTTGAACAGTGAGAACAGACCAACGAACGCCGTGCCCACCGCAGCGGCCGATACTTTCTGCGCGTCGGTGAACTGGGCAAAGCCAACCTCGGGATGGCCAAACAGTTTGCCGCCGAACGTTTCCTGCAACATCGGCGATGCGGCACCGATGATGCCGATGCCAGCCGAGACGTTGAGACAGAGCACCGCCCAGATAAACCAGAATTGCGGTGTCTTATGTGCGTCCGCCAGCGCCACGTTGTGCTGCGAGATCATGGATTTCGCGCTCTCGGGGGGCGGGGTCCAGCCTTCGGGACGCCAGCCGGCCGGCGGCACGCGATAGCTGAGCGCGCCAACCATCATGAACACGAAGTAGATCGCCGCCATGACAACAAACGCCTGCCAGACGCCCGGTTGTCCGCCGCCCTTGAAGATGGACATGAGCTGAGTCGCCAGCGGCGAGCCGACCATGGCGCCGCCGCCAAATCCCATGATGGCCATGCCGGTCGCCATGCCGCGTCGATCGGGGAACCATTTCACCAGTGTGGACACCGGCGAAATGTAGCCAAGACCAAGACCGATGCCGCCAATCACGCCCGAGCCGATCCACATCAGCCAGAGCTGGTGCGAGTAGACGCCAAGGGCCGAAATCAGAAGACCGCCACACCAGCACAGCGCCGAGACGATGCCGGCCTTGCGCGGCCCTTCACGCTCCAGCCAGCCTCCCCACAGAGCCGCCGAACAGCCGAGAAAGACGAAGAATAGCGTGTACATCCAGCCGAGGTCGAACTGGCTCCAATTGCAGTCCGTGGCGAACAAGGCGCGGAACGTGCCGGCCGTCTTGGCCCAGAAGGTTGTCGCGCCGGCCGAGCATTCGGCGATCGCTTTGCCGTCGGCGCCTAGGAGAGCGCCCTGCAGCGGCTTCCAAAACACGGAAAATCCGTAAGCCATGCCGATGCAGAGATGGATTGCGAGCGCGGCTGGCGGCACCAGCCAGCGATTGTAGCCGGCGCCGGCGACGGTCGCCGCCTTGCTCAGCCAGCTGTCGTCAGTAACAGTGGTCAATGACATTGTCAGACTTCCTCCCGTGAACCCTCGATCATCTTGTTTGCGAACGATGAGCGGATCGATAGGCCGTGCCACAATTCGGCCAGAATAGGCCGGGCTCCGAGAGCAACGCAACGGGTGGTAACGTCACAATGTATGCAGACAGTATTTGCGCCCACTAAGGGCAGTGAAACTCCGGCTCGTCCAGACCAAGCGTATCGAGCGTGTTGCTTTGGTGCAGCATGCCTTCAACCGGCGTAAATCCTGTAACGGCAACGTCCGTCGCGAGCAGTATCGGCTGCCGCATCTGGCGGTTCCAGGGACGAAAGGACCCCGGACTACCCTTGTACAGCTCCAGGGCCAGGGTGGGATCGAGCAGGGCGGCAGCGAGTTGGGGCCCGGTGTGGGCCTTCTTCCGCACGCTGACCTCGACGAGGGCTCGTGTCGCGACCCATGTTGCCCAGTCACTCTCGGACATCGGATGTTTGGCCATCCTCTCAAAGCGGCGGTTAAGTTGTGGCGCCCCTTGCCGCTCCCAATATTGGTGCCAGGCCGTGGCCACGAGGCCCGCTGCGCCGACAACCGGGCGCGGAAGCGCTGTGTTATACGGAAGCGCGCGTGCAAAATCACCGAGGTGGTCGGCGACATAGACGACGTCATAGTCCGTCGCGCCCGTAATCAGGCGCGGATTGTTGCGCTCGCGGTCGCGCGGATCGCTGCCGGCAACGAATGTCCTGGTCGCTACGATCGCAAGGCCGAATTTGGCCGCCGACCGCTGAAATGTCTCGGCCGTGGCCGCATCTTCAGCATCGTCACCGGAAACCACCAACACGCGCTTCCAGTTGCGCTTTGCCAGGCCTTGCGCCAGGGCGTCGGACAACATGTCCGACGACGGCATGGTATGGAAGAGGTGGGACGCGCATGTGGAAATGCGCAGCGCGGGATCGTGGTGACGGGCGTTCATTAGCGCTAGTGGAAGGTCAGTAAGGGCCCTGGCGACGGCCGTGGTTTCATCAAGCGGGAGATCGACAATGACGGCGGCCGCATGTTTTTCGGCTGACAAGGTTCGGATCGCCTTGGCGGCGTCTTCGCCCTCCTCCAGCGTCACGCGTACCAACGAGACGGACAGACCTGCCGCCTCGCCGATCAACTTGGCGTCGGCAACCGCCAATGCCGCGCCGGGAAAAGGCGAAGGAATGCTCGTTGCACGGATGGCCTCGTAGCCGCGCTTTACCGCATAGGCGGGATCGTCGGCCCGATCCACATAGCCGATGACGAGAGGTACAGGATCGGCGGCTAAGGCCGTTGCGGGAAAAAATGCGAGCAGGGCGGCGAGAACGCATCGTCTACTGATCATCGACGATGATCCCATAGGGAACCTGCCCGACCGGCACCGAGACCAGCGCCTGATTGGTGGCGGTATCGATGACGGTGACGTCGTCCGATAGGCCGTTGGCGACGTAGAGCCGGCTTTCGTCCTTGTTGAGCTTCAGCCCCCAGGGGCGCTGGCCGACCAGAATGTAGTCGAGCACTTTGCGGTTCTCGACATCCACCACCGCCACATGATTGGCGCGGCCCAAAGAGACATAGGCCTTCTTGCCATCCTTGGTGATCAGAAGATCCACCGGCGTCACCGCGTCCTTGCGCATTCCGGGCGGCAAAAAGTCGATCCGCCCGACTTGCTCGAAGGTCGCGGTGTCGATGATATCGACAACGCCGCCGATTTCGGCCGAGACCCACAATCGTTTTTCACCAAGCTCCATGGCGAAGCGGCGTGGCCTGGTATCGGTGAGGATGTTCTTGATCACCTCGCCCTTGGTCACGTCGATGACGTGAACCAGGCTTGCGGCCTCGGACGCCACGAAGACGCGCTTGCTGTCGGCGCTCATCAGGACGCCTTCTGGTTCAGCGCCGGTTGGGATGTGGTTCGTGAGTTCGCCGCTTTCCAGGTCGAGCACGCTAGCTTCGGAATCGTCCTCGTTCGAGATGTAGAGATGCTTGCCATCGGGATGCAGCGCGAAGGTTTCCGGGTCCTTGACGCCGCGATAGCGCTTGACCAGCTTCAGCGTGGCGATGTCGTAGACCGCGATGGTATCGTCGTCGCCGCAGGCAATGATCAGCTTGGTGCGATCCGGACTGTAGATCATGCCGCGCGGCCGTGCGCAGGTCTTGACGGACTTCACGACTTCGTTGGCGAGGTTCATAACGGTAAGTGTGCTGCTTTTCTCGTTGGTGATGTAGATCAAGCCGCTGTTCTTGGCATTGGCTGGACTGAGCTGCGACAGCAAGGCCAAGCCCGCCACGATGATAAAACGGAACATTAGGCCTGTCCGACAAGAAGTGGTTGCCATCGGCCGAAGCGGCCCGCTTAACTCGACGTTCAAAACGACGCGCCAAGCGCGCCATCAAGGGAGGCATTTTTGCAGCTAGTGTCAATGACCGCCGTTGCGACGGCCACGGTCGTCGCCCTCCTGAGCATCGTTCAGATCTCGCCAGCGGATGCCAACCCGGCTGAGTGCGCCGCGCTGAGGTCAAAGTATATTGAAGCCAAACCGACGATCATTGAGATCGAGGTCAGCAACTATGTCATCACGGCCGCCAAAAAGGGCTGCGTTGAACTGACCAAGACGCTGTTGGCGGACGGCGGATCGGTGATCATGCAAGTCGGCATTGGCGATACGGCGCTGCATCACGCCGCCGAGGGTGGAGAAGTTGAGATCGCTGAACTGCTGCTGGCGCGTGGCGCCGACATCGACAAGCGCGACATCAAAGGATCGACGGCCTTGTTCCTTGCGGCCGAGAACAACCAGCCCGAGATGGTGAAATTCCTGCTGGAAAAGAAGGCCGATCCAAACATTCCGGGTCGTTCGGACGCGACTTCGTTGGCCGCCGCCGTGTTTAGCGGCAATGCCGAAATTGTCGACATGCTGCTGACGCATGGCGTCGATGCTAAGACCCTCGACAAGACTGGTAAGGCGGCAATTCTCTATGCTGCGGCGCGTGGGTTCACCAAGCTCACCGAGCGGCTGCTTCTGGCCGGCGTCGACGTCAACACGACGTACGGGAACAATCTGACGGCGTTGATGTGGGCAGCAGGTTTTTCCGAAGATGCGCCGGAGGAGGACGGCGTCAAGACGGTGACACTATTGCTCGACAAGGGCGCCAAGATCGATGTGCAGGATGATCGCGGCTATACCGCCCTGACGACGGCGGCCGAACTTGGTCATGACGGTGTTGTGGACCTGCTGCTCAAACGCGGCGCCGACCGGGCGATCAAGAGCAAAGACGGAAAAACCGCCGCAGACTTGGCGACGACCGAGGCGGTGAAGGCGTTGTTGAAGTGAGGCGCTAGGCAGTGACCTGTAGGCTATGGCCGCCCACCCAAAAGCCCAGTGCCGAAAGCCCATTCATTTTCATTGCCCCGCTACAAACCGCGACATCAGAGCGATATCCTCGTCTTTGAAGGACGCCAGCATGTCGTTCATGAAGGTATTGTTGGCGCGTTCCTTGGTTTTGAAATCGTGCGTCGTTTTGGTGAGGTACTCAACCTGCTGACCGGCGATGCGCGGTACCGAGGCATCTCCAACATAGCCTTCGCGATGACAAGCCGTGCATTGGCCCGCAACTTCGATCTCGTTAGCTTTGCCGGCTTCGGCGGAACTGATCTTGGCGTCGTAGCCGAGTGATGGCCACTCTTTGCCTGCGAAGTACTCCGCGTACGCCAGCATATCTTCTTTGGTCATCTCGGCGACGATCGGGGCCATCACCTCGTTCTTGCGAGAGCCCTGTTTCATGTCGCGCAGCTGGATGTAGAGATAGCCCTGCTGCTGGCCTGAGATGACTGGGAATTTTGGATCGATCGGGACACCCTTTTCACCATGGCAGGCCGCGCAAAGCGCCGCTTTTTCCTCGATGGTCTCGGCAACGGCGGGGACAGCCAGGCCAAGCGCTGAAATTGCTGTCAGGATCGAAAACAGTTTCATGTCGTAGACCTCAGCACGGGGTCGCAAAAGAGACATTCTTAACAAAGAAGAGGCGGGTCCGATGGTCCGGGCCCGCCTCAACGTCTATCGTTTCACATCAGCAACCCGTCAACTACTCGGCCAGCGAGAAGGCGACGATGGTGTTGCCGCGCTTGTAGTTCAGCTGGGCGTTGCCGCCGGCGCCGACCACAATGTACTGCTTGCCTTCGACGCTGTAGGACGAGGGCGGAGCATTGACGCCAGCGCCAGCCTGGAAGCTCCAGAGCGTGGACCCGGTGACGGCGTCATAGGCATTGAACTTGCCATTGCCTTCGCCGGTGAACAGCAGTCCGCCAGCTGTCGCCAGCGCGCCGCCGATCATCGGTTGCGCAGTCTTGACCTGCCAGCGGATCTTGCCGGTGTTGTAGTCTACGGCCGTCACATTGCCCCACTGCTCTTCAGTCGGGATGACCTTGAACGCGCCGCCGAGCCACAACTTGCCGCCGGGATAGGCCGAGTTCTGAACATGATAGGTCATCGGCTGATGCAGGTTCAAGGCATAGGCTAGGCCGAGGTCCGGGTAGGTCGCCAATGGCGACCATTCCACGCCGCCGTTGGCGCCCGGAAGCATGCGCGCGCCGTCTTTGGTCGGCAGCACCCACATGTTCTCTTGCGGCACCATCGCTTCGCTGAAGCGGATCAGACTGCAGTCCCGGGCGTCATGAACGTAGACGTGGCCAGACTTGCCGCCGTGCAGCACGCCTTTGACGGTGTCGCCCTTCTCGTTCTTGACCCAGGCTATGGCCGGCGGGGAGACGGCGTCCAAGTCCCACACGTCATGTGCGATGTATTGGAAATGGCAGGCATATTTACCGGTTTCCAGGTCCACCGAGACGAGGGAGTCTGTGTAAAGATTGTCGCCGGGGCGGATCGAACCATCGAGGTCGGGTGACGGATTGCCAACAACGAAGTAGATGCGGTTGGTTTCAAGGTCTACTGCCGGGTTTTGCCAAACGCCGCCGCCAAGCGTCTTGAAGGGATCGCCTTTGGCTGCATAGGCTGCTTTCTCGGCAGCGATGTCGCGATGCATGTCGCGGCCAGTGGCATCGTTCTCGGCCCACACACCCTTGGAGTCTTCGGGGATGGTGTTGAAGGTCCAAAGCAGTTTGCCATCTTTGGCGTCATAAGCCTTGACGAAGCCACGGATGCCGTATTCGCCACCGTTGGTGCCAATCAGGATCTTTCCGTTCACAGCCGTTGGGGCCATGGTCTCGGAATAGCCCTTCTCCGGGTCAGCGATTTGCGCGTCCCACAGGCTCTTGCCAGTCTTTGCGTCGAGTGCGACCAGCTTGGCATCGAGCGTTGCGAGATAGACCTTATCGCCCCATACGGCGACACCGCGATTGTTCGGGCCGCAACAGAACGTCGTGATGGCGCCCATCTTGTGCTTGTAGTGCCAGAGTTCTTCGCCGGTGCGGGCGTCGAGCGCATACACATGATCGAAGGACGTCGTGACATACATCACGCCATTGACGACGATGGGCGACGTCTCAAGCGTCTCGCGCACTTCCATCTGGAACATCCAGGCGGGGCGCAGCTTGCTGACGTTGCCGGCGTTGATCTGGCGGTTCGGGTAGAAGCGCGACTGCCAGTAGTTGCCATTGGTGTGCAGGAAGTTGTTGCCATCGCCGGCGGCGCGGCTCAGCAGATCCTGCGATACGGCCGACAAGTCGCCGAATTTGGTTGCGTTCTTGACCTCATCGGCCAACGCGCCGGCGAGGCCCAGAAGGCTCGCGGCGCCCATTGCGATCATCCCCTTGCGGAATGTGCGTTTCCACCCAGTTGCCATTGTTAACTCCTTGGCTTGAAAAGCCGCCTTCGCGACGCGGCGAACGTAGAAAAGAATTCTACAGTTCGCAATTCAGATGGCATCGCGTTTGCGGTGTCAAGGTCGGTCTCGCAAAACTGCGCCTACTGCATTGCACCATTGGTGTCAGTTCACATCG
Organism: Hyphomicrobiaceae bacterium; assembly: GCA_031393505.1. Taxonomy (GTDB): domain Bacteria; phylum Pseudomonadota; class Alphaproteobacteria; order Rhizobiales; family Hyphomicrobiaceae; genus JANYHF01. Next base: position 24,575 of record JANMVX010000233.1, read on the forward strand.
CAGCTGCACAACGGCGCTTTTCTGAACTGCCGGCGCGCCAAGCCACGGCGTGGATCGCAACCAACGACTGCGATCACCGCGAACACGACCTGGGCCGCAACGGCGCGGCCTTCGCCGCTTACTTGCATCGGTGTAGGAATCGGCCAGCGAACTGAATGTCACCCTCATGGAGATCCAACAGCTGGCAGATCGGCGAGACTGGCGTAGTCTTACCAGCGCCGCAGGGCGCGAACAGGAACGACACTTGGCCGCGACGCACCCAGAGACTGACAGTCTCGAGCACAGCTCCGGCGCCATCGTCGTGAGCCAAGTTGCTGACGCTCTGTGATGGCGCGACGGGCGTCGTATCGTGTTACTTTGCGCTCATTTGCAGCCGGGGTTAGGTGTTCCACCGGACTGGACCGGGCCTGGCCGCGATTTCTCGGGCTTACCCTGAGCTGACTTTGGCTCGAATGCGGGTCTCTTGCCGGTGAGTGCTCGTCAGAGGCAACATCTCACGCGCGGAACTGGCATCAAAAGTCAGGCGTACCAATACAAGTTCGGTTACCTATCGACACGCCGGTCCGGCGAAGTTCCGTAACCGCCTAGCGTTCACCTCCGCCCTGCCCGCGATACATGCCCTGGATGATCCGATCAATGATCATGGCGCAGAACAGGATGGCGAGGCCGGCCAGCATGCCCTGGCCTTTGGCGGCGTACTGCAGGGCTTCGAGGATCCGGGAGCCGAGGCCGCCGGCGCCGATCAGCGAGGCGATCACGACCATGGAGAGGCACATCAGGATGGTCTGGTTGATGCCGATCATGATCGAGGGCATGGCGAGCGGGATCTCGATGTTGCGCAGGAGTTGCCAGCGTGTGCAGCCAAAGGCAATCGCCGCCTCCTTGGTGCCTTCGGGTACCTGGTTAATGCCCAGGGCGGTCAAGCGGATGACCGGCGGCATGGCGAAGACGATGGTGGCCAGTACGCCGGGCGGCTTGCCGGTGCCGAAGAAGGCGATGATCGGGATCAGGTAGACGAAGGCGGGCATGGTCTGCATGAAATCGAGGATGGGCAGAGCGGCGGCGTAGGCCCGTTTGCTCTTGCCGAACCAGAGGCCGAGCGGGATACCGAATAGCAGGCAGAGAAATCCGGCGGCGCCGAGCAGCGCCACGGTGACCATCGAGGATTCCCACAGGCCGAAGCAGGCGATGTAGGCGAGCGCGGCGGTCACGAACACCGCGACGCGCGGACCCGCGAGGCGAAAGGCCGTGACGATGATCACCAGCATCACCACCGGCCAGGGCGTGCCGACGAGCAGCAGTTCGAGCCCGTCCAGAATCGCCCGGATGATGCCGGTGATGCCCTTGAAGACGTCGCCGAACTCAATCGCCATCCAGTCGAAGCCCGCCTCCAGCCAGTTTGCCACCGGCGAGAACAGTTCCTTCTTGATTGGAAACTCGGTGATCGGCACCCAAGGTTTGGAAATGGTGAAGCGGTAGATCGTCAGTGGCCAGATGCCGATCAGGAGCAGGGCGCCGAAGGCCGCGCTGATCGTGGTGGCGCCGTGCGGCACCGTGGGGTCGGCGCGCCAGCGCAGATACTGCCGCTCATAGGCGTGATTGGCGTAAAGGCCCTCGATCACCTTCACGGCCAGCAGCAGGGCAATGCCGGCCAGCAGCACGGTCAGCGCCTGGGTGTGCGCCCCGTCCGCGGCCAGCTTGGAGTCGGCAGCGGCCTTCTTGAGGTTCCCGGCGATAGCGAGCGCGGTTTGCGCGGCAGCCTGGTCGCCGGCCGCCAGCGCGGTCTTGGCATCCGCTGTACGCTGAGCGATGATGCCGCTGAGCTTTTCGTAGCGGGCCAGTTGCTCGGCGCCAAGATCGCTCCATAGGCCGCGCCCGATCTGCACTAGGGCGAACAACTCCAGCAGCATGAAAGTCCAGAAGAAGCCCCAGAGGCTGCGCCATCCTGCCCACAGCGGGCCGAAGAGTGCCGCCGCCCAGTTCCAGGTCCAGGCGTGGCTGTTGGTGGCTTCGATCCGGCCGAATGCAGCGGCGTAGTAGGCGGGGTTGACGTCGACAAAAGCGCTGATCGAGCTGGACAGCGATTTTGGGCGGGGATCGATGCCGACAGTTTCGATGCCTGCGTTCATGCCTTGCCTCCCTGGATGCCCTTCAGCAAGGTCGCCTTGTCGATCACGCCGATATCCTGGCTGTCGTCATCCTGGACCACGATTGGCGCGTCAGTCGTGGTCGAGATATCGATCAGGCCGTCGAGGTCGGTCGAATGCGGGGTACGGGGAGAAGCGCCGAGATCCGTTCCGTGCAGGGATCGATAGTTCTCGATACCAATCATGATGGTGCGGGCAAAGACCAGCTTGAGCCGTGAAATGCCTTGCACGAACTCGCGCACATAATCGTCGGCGGGCGCCGTCACGATCTGTTCGGGCGTGCCGATCTGGATGATGCGGCCATCCTTCATGATGGCGATGCGGTTGCCGATGCGGATCGCCTCGTCGAGATCATGCGTGATGAAGACTGTCGTCTTCTTGAGCTGGGCCGACAGCGTCATGAACTGATCCTGCAACTGCCGGCGGATCAACGGATCGAGGGCCGAGAACGGCTCATCCATCAGCAGCACTTCTGGGTCGGAAGCGAGCGCTCGCGCGAGGCCAACACGCTGCTGCATGCCGCCGGACAGTTCGCGCGGAAAGCGGTCCTCGTAGCCGTCGAGGTTGACCATCGACAGGCAGCGCTGCGAGACATCCCAGCGCTTGGATTTGGGTTCGCCGCGCACTTGCAATGGAAAGGCGACGTTGTCGCGCACGGTCATGTGCGGGAACAGCGCCATGTGCTGGAACACCATGCCGATATGGCCGGCCCGCATGGCGCGCAATTCGTCGTCGCTGACTTTGAGAATGTCGCGCCCGAGCACCTCGATGCGTCCGGCGGTCGGCTCGATCAGCCGGTTGATGTGCCGGACCATGGTCGATTTGCCTGAGCCCGACAGGCCCATTACGCAGAAGATTTCGCCGCGCGCGACGCTGAACGACACCTCGGCGATACCGACGACGCAGCCAAAGCGGGCCAGAACCTCAGGTTTTCCGAGGCCTTCGGCAGAAATGGCCCGCATGGCTTCCGGGGCCCGGCGGCCGAAAATTTTCCACACGCCGTCGAACGCGATCACAGTCTCAGCCACGCGTGCCCCTGTTCATGCCGCGCAAGGATCGCTGGAGATCGTTCGGGCAGTGCCGTCTCTGCGCGTGAGACGGCACTGTTGTCTTTGCTAGCTCAGCCTACACTACTTCAGCCAAGCATCGACCAGCGCGGCGTTGCCGGCAACCCACTTCTTGGCAAACTCAGCTGGGTCCTGCTTGTCGATGGCGATCGCCTTGGTGAAGGCCGACACGAGGCTGGTATCGAGCTTGACCTTGGACAGGAAGGCGGCTGCGGCCGGCTGGCTCTTTTCCAGCGCGGTGGCGTAATCGACATGCAGATACGCCGTATCCCAGGCGCCGCCGACCGTCGACTTCTCCAGCCAATTGGCATCGTCCGTCGGCTGAATGACCTTCCATTTGGCGGCGTCGTGGGGTGGCTCTTTCAGCATGACCAGTTCATTTACGGCAAACATGTAGTGCGGCGTGTAGCAGAAAAACACGATGTTCTTCTTCTGCTTGACCGCGTTATCGACCTCGGCCAGCGCCACCGTCTCGTCCAGCTCCTTGAGGTTCATGGTCTCGGCGTAACCATAGGCCTTGGCGCGGATCTTCTCGACGTTGGTCGAGCCCCAGCCTTGCACGCCGATCCACATATCGCCCTTTCCGCTGCCGTCGGACGAAAACTTCTTGGCCATCTCGGGATTGGTCAAGTCTGTGAGGTTGACGATGCCGGTGCGCTCGGCGGTATCCTTGGTGACGCAGATGGCCTGGCTGGAGGCGACCCCATTCGGGTTCATGCGAACCGTGCCGTCCTTGGTGACGTATTTGTCGGACAGGTTCGACTGGTTCGGCAGCCACACTTCGGGATGGACCTGCATGGAGCCGGCCGCCATGGCTTCGAAAATGACCGGGTTGGTGCCGTTCTGCACCTCGACCTTGAGGCCTAGCTTGTCTTCCATCACGGTCTTGAGAATTTGCGCCGTCGCCTGGGCCGACGGCCAGTTCGGATAGCCGATCACGACGTCGGCGGCGAGCGCGGGGCCCGCAATCGAAAGTGCTGCAACCACAAAGGCTGCTCGTTTGACGATGTGCTTCATGGACTTCCTCCCTGTTCTTTTGACGGATCGGAGCGCTGAGCCCGCGCCGTGGGAGGAAGGATGCAACAATCGCATGCTTCTGATAATTGAATTATTGCGTATCTTATCTTCGCATTTTTCGAATTACGCGTTGCTAAGACAGCCGTTCGACCAGTGCAGGTAGCCAAGGCCAGGCAGCGGCAGCGGTGTCGTTGGTGATCAGATAGATTTTTCGCGTGAAGTCGGGCGCATCGGCGACGCGATGCAGCGTGCCGGCGGCAAGGTAGGGCTTGGCGAGCCGTTCGGGCAAATAAGCCGAACCGCCATGCGCCAGCAGATGCTCTAGCGCCCAGACGGCGGAGCGGAACGTCATCTTGGACACGTCGGCATCGGTATAGGCTTTGGTGTGCTGGCGGCCAAACTCCTCGCCGGCATCGACATAAACGTAGAGCGGATCAAAGCGCATCGGGCTGCCCTTGCGCGTGGTGAACAGCACCAGGCGTTCGAATGCAAGCTCGTGGATGGTCTGATTTTCGACCGAATGCGGCTGATAGGTCAACGCGGCATCGATAAGGCCCGTGCCAAGCCATCGGTCGAGTTCGCCCTCGTCGCCCGGCCACACAGTGAAGGCGGCCTTGCGGTGGTTGCGATAGATCTCGTCGAAGATCTCGCGCCCAAGGCCGGGCCACAGATCCATGTGACAACCGAAGTTGAACACCGTCTCGACGCTCGGCGGCAGGGCGGTCTCAAGTCGCGCCTGCCGCCAGAGTTCGCTCATCACCTCGGCATAACGCTTGAACTTCAGGCCGGCGGCCGTGAGTTCAGCGCCGGATTTGTGGCGGTGCATCAGCGTCCGACCGAGCTCGCTCTCCAGGCCCTTGAGCCGCGCCGTCACCGTCGACTGGGTGATGTTCAGCTTTTCGGAGGCGCGCACGAGGCTGCCGGTCTCGACAATGGCGAGGAAGGTCTGCAGCTCGGCAAGGTTCATGGGCGGACCCGATAAAATTCGAATTTTTCGAATTTGTACTACAGAATATTTCGATTAACAACATTGATCGCCTCTGCGATGCTTTGTTTCGTCCCCGAAGGAGGATCGTCATGACGGATGTCCAGGCCTATCGCATGCTTATTGATGGCGCCTGGGTCGATGCATCTGACGGCAAGTCCTTTACGAGCACCAATCCTGCGACCAGCAAGGTCTGGGCGAGCGTTCCCGAGGCGACCGAGGCCGATGTCGATGCCGCCGTGCGGGCCGCCGACCGGGCCTTTCGCGAGGGGCCGTGGGCCAGGATGAGCCCGACCGAGCGCGGCCGCCATTTGCGAAGACTCGCCGATCTGTTGGCGGAGAAATCCGAGCATCTCGGCCGCATCGAGTCGATCGATACCGGCAAGCTGCTGAAGGAAACGCGCTGGCAAGCCAAATATGTCGCCGAGTTTTTTCATTTCTATGCTGGTTGCGCTGACAAGATCAGCGGCGAGACGCTTCCGATCGATAAGCCGGATCTGTTCGTGTTCACCAAGCGCGAGCCGCTGGGCGTGATCGCCGCCATTGTGCCGTGGAACTCGCAGCTGTTCCTGAGCGCGGTCAAGATCGGCCCGGCGCTGGCGGCCGGCAACACTATCGTTCTGAAGGCCTCGGAACATGCGTCTGCGCCGCTGCTGGAGTTCGGCCGACTGATCGAGCAGGCCGGCATCCCGCCGGGCGTCGTCAACATCGTCACCGGCCATGGCGATCCGTGCGGCAAGGTCCTCACCTCGCACCCGCTGGTGGCGCGCATTTCCTTCACGGGCGGCCCCAATGCGGCACGTCAGGTGGTGCAGAATTCAGCGAAAAATTTTGCCGAAGTGTCGCTGGAACTTGGCGGCAAGTCGCCATTCATCGTCTTCGAGGACGTCGATATCGGCGGCGCGGTGAACGGGGCGGTTTCAGCAATCTTCGGGGCGACCGGACAAAGCTGCGTTGCCGGCTCGCGACTGTACCTGCAAGAGAGCATCGCCGAAGAGTTCCTGAAGCGGATGATCGCCCAGGCGCGAAAAGTCCGCATCGGTGATCCGCTGGCGGACGAAACCGAGATGGGGCCGCTCTGCACGCGGGGTCAGCTTGACCATATCGAGCGCGAGGTGGCGCATGCGGTGAGCGAAGGCGGCGAGGTGTTGTGCGGGGGTAAGCAGCCGGCAGGCCTCGGCGGACTTTACTATGAGCCGACCATAATTGCCTGCCCGCGCCAGAGCCTCAGGATTGTTGACACCGAGCTGTTCGGCCCTGTGGTCAGCGTCGTGCGCTTCAAGGACGAGGCCGAGGCCGTGCGCCAGGCGAACGATACCCGGCACGGTCTGGCCGCCGGCATTTTCACGCGCGACAGCGCCCGCTCGCTCAGGGTCGCCCAGGCCGTGCGTGCTGGCATCGTCTGGGTCAACACCTATCGCGCGGTCTCCCCCATCGCTGAGTTCGGCGGCATGAAAGGCTCGGGCTACGGGCGCGAGAGCGGTTTCCAGGCCATGTACGACTACACCCGCCCCAAGACCATATGGATGAACACATCGAGCGAACCGCTCGCCAGCCAGTTCGTATCCCGATGACGGCGTCGATACTCCAGAGGAGCACCTGTGTATGAAATTCCAGCTCGCAATCAACCTTGAGCGCCTAGATGGCGAGTTGCAGATGCCTGAGGTCGCCCGCCATACACTCGAGATGGTGCAGATGGCGGATCGCGGCGGCTTCAACATCGTCTGGTCGGCCGAACACCACGCCCTGGAGATGACGATCGCGCCCAATCCGTTCCAGATCCTGACCTGGTGGGCGGGGCATACGGATCGGATTCGTCTTGGTACGGCGGTGGCGGTTGCGCCGTACTGGCATCCGATCCGGCTGGCCGGAGAAGCGGCGTTTACCGATCTTATCAGCGGCGGCCGGCTAGAGTTCGGCATCGGCTCGGGCGCCTATCAGCGCGAATTTGACCGTATGCGTCCTGGTCTGAAACAGCCCGATGCCTGGCGTTACATGCACGAGATGCTGCCGGCGCTGAAGGCGCTGTGGGCTGGCGATTACGAGCACAAGGGCGAGTTCTGGTCGTTCCCGACCTCGACGTCGGTGCCAAAGCCGTTGCAGAAGCCGCATCCGCCGATCTGGGTCGCGGCTCGGGCGCCGATCACCTATGATTACGCCGTCGAGCATGGCTGCAACATCACCTGCTGGCCGCTCACCCGCCCGTTCAGCGAGGCCGAGCTTTACAAATCGCGGCTGGACGATGCGATGGCCAAGTTCCCCGGCCGCAAAAAGCCGATCTTCGCTATGATGCGACACACCGCCGTTTACGACCGCAAGGAGGACAGCGAGGTTCCTGTCCGAGCCGTGCAACGCGTGCTGGGTCAGTTCGAGAACCTGTTCAAGAACCTCGGCGACGTCGTGAACGGATTCCCCCGCGAAATTCCGATCGCGGAACTGGCTAACCGCAATGAGTATGATGCGAAAATGCTGGTCGAGAACCTGATGTTCGGTACTCCGGCCGAGGTGATCGCAAAGTTAAGGCGCTATCAGGCGCTCGGCGTCGATGAGTTCATCTATTACGCCAGCATGGGCCTAGGACATAAAGAGCAGAAGCGCTCGCTTGAATTGTTCTGCAAAGAAGTTATTCCGGCTTTTATGTAATCAGCCGTACTTGAAGCAACCTATAGGAATCAGTCCAAATGCCGGCTGAAATCAGACGCACACTCCTGCACGTCGAAACCATCCTCATCGACGAAGGCAAGAAAGCTGAACGGCCGTTGCGCTTGATCGCGGCGGTGGCGGTGTTGAGAAACCCCTGGGCGGGGAAGGGCTTTGTTGCCGATCTCACGCCCGCCATCCGGGAAATCTCGCCGGTGCTCGGAAAACTGCTGACCGGCATGATCATCGAGACGGCCGGATCGGGCGACGCCGTCGAAGCCTACGGCAAGGCCTGCGTCGTCGGCGCCGAGGGCTCGATGGAGCACGCCTCGGCCCTGATCCACACGCTGCACTTCGGCAATCACTACCGGACGGCTGTGGGCGCCAAGACCTATCTCGGCTTCACATCGACCAAAGGGGCCGCGAACGCTCCGATCATCATCCCGTTGATGGACAAGAACGATGCTGGCAAGCGCTCGCACTATCTGACCATCAATATGTCCATTCCGGATGCTCCGGCTCCTGACGAAATCATCGTGGCGCTCGGCGCATCCGATGGCGGGCGACCACATCACCGCATCGGCGACCGCTATCAGGACTTGAAGGAGATGGGCCTCGACGAGGCCAATCCGGCCGGGATCTGAACATGACGTATAAAACTGTCGATGGAACGGTCTATGACTTGAGCGGGCCCGAAGGCGCGCCCGTCGTGGTGCTGATCCATGGGCTCGGCCTCAACCGGCACGTCTGGCGCTGGCATGAACCAACTCTGGCGGCGCGCTACCGTGTGCTGAATTATGATCTTTGCGGCCATGGGGAGAGTGCGCCAGCAAAGGAAACGCCGTCGTTGGCGCTGTTCTCGCGGCAACTGAAGGGCCTGCTCGATCACCTCGATGTCAAACAATGCACCGTCGTCGGCTTTTCGCTCGGCGGCATGATCAACCGTCGCTTTGCGCTCGATCATCCCAAACGCGTCAAAGCGCTGGCGATCCTCAATTCGCCGCATGAGCGCAGCCCCGAGCAGCAACGACTGGTCGAGGAGCGCGCCGCACAATCGTCCGAGGGAGGACCTGCCGTCACGCTCGATGACACGATCGAGCGCTGGTTCACGAAAAGCTTTCGTGATGCGCAACCCGGCGTCATCGCGCTGGTCCGAAAATGGGTCCTGGACAATGATCCGGCGAGCTTTGCGCAATGCCGCCGGGTGCTGGCCCACGGCGTCATCGAGCTGATACGGCCAGAGCCGGCTATCCGCATACCGACCTTGGTGATGACCTGCGAGAATGACACAGGGAGCACGCCGGCCATGAGCCACGCCATCGCCGCCGAAATCGCAGGGGCACGGACGATCATCGTGCCGGAGTTGCAGCACATGGGCCTGGTTGAGCGACCGGCGCTGTTTACCGGGCCGCTGCTGCAATTCCTGTACGGCGTCCGCGGCTGAACTGGCCTTCCCGAACTTGAGGAGATTGAGTATGCCCAAACTGACCGGCGGCCAGGCCGCCGTCGAAGCCCTCAAGGCCGAGAACGTCCGCCATGTGTTCGGCCTGATCGGCTCGGCGACCATGGAGATTTTTGACGCGCTCTATGACACCAAGGAGATCAAATTCATCGGCATCCGCGACGAGCGCACCGGCACGCACATGGCCGACGGTTACGCGCGGGCATCAGGTGGGGCGGGCGTGATCCTGGCGGGCCAGAATGGTCCGGGAGCGACCAATCTCGTGACGGGACTTGCGCAAGCAGCCGCAGCCTTCTCGCCAGTGGTTTCCATCGCCGGCGCGCTGTCCTCGGGTCACGTCTACCGCAATGCCTTTCAGGAAGTCGACCAGCAAGCGTTGTTCGAGCCCATCACCAAGAAAACCTGGACCGTCCCGCAGACGGCGCGCGTGCCAGAGATCTTCCGCGAAGCCTTTCGCGTCGCGTTGACGCCTCGGCGCGGGCCGGTACAGATCAATCTGCCGCGCGATGTTCTGGCGGGTACGGCCGACGTTCCAGACTCTCCAGCCCCCAAGAACTACCGTTCACAGACCGTACCGGCCGGAGCGGCTGACGCCATCACTCAAGCCGCTGCGCTATTGCGGAATGCAAAAAGGCCCGTGCTAATTGCCGGTGGCGGCATCAAGAACACCGGCGGGCATGCGGCGGCTCTCGCCTTGGCCGAGGCTCTGAATGCGCCTATCGTCACCTCGCCCGGCCATGGCGATGCGATCCCGTTCGGCCACCCCTTGAATGCCGGCCAGATGGGCCCGCGCGGCAATGCCGTGGCGTCGCGCCTGGTCAAGGAGGCCGATGTCATTTTGGCACTTGGAACACGGCTCGGTTTCAACGCCACCTTCTATTCCTATGACAACATCAATGTCGATGCGCAGATCATCCAGGTCGAGCTCGAGCCGACAGCCATCGGCCGCTTCTTCCCGGTCGCCATCGGCATCTGGGCGGATGCGCCTACCGCAGCGCTGCAACTGCGCGATGCGCTTGCCGGCCTGGCGGCGCGCTCCGAAGTGGACGCCTGGACCAAGGCCTACAAGCTCGAACGCAGCACTTTTCTGGAGCGGCGCGACGCCGAGGCGGATGTCCGCGAGCAACCAATCCAGCCCTCCGGCCTGTTCAAGGAACTGCGCAAAGCCCTGCCCAAGAACGCCGCCGTCACACTGGATGCCGGAACGCTCTGCCTGCAGGCCACCGACGCCCTCACCTATTGGGAACCGCGCAGCCTGTTCACGCCGCTCGACTTCGGCCTGGTCGGCTTTTCCTTTGCCTGCGGCCTCGGCGTGAAGCTGGCGCAACCGGACCGGCCCGTGGTCAGCCTGATGGGCGACGGCGGTTTTGGCATGACGATCTCTGAGCTGAGCACCGCCGTCGCCTACGGCATCAACACCGTCACCGTGGTCATGAACAATCAGTGCTGGGGCGCGGAAAAGGCTTACCAGCGCGACTTCTTCGGCGGCCGCTACATCGGCGCCGATATCCAGAGCCCTCCGTTTGACAAGGTTGCCGAACTTTATGGCGCTGCGGGTTTTCGCGTTGACAAATTATCAGACGTGGGCGGAGCGGTGCGCGCGGCACTCGCTTGCGGAAAACCCGCCGTGATCGATCTCGCTGTCGACCCGGCGGCGCTCTACAGTTTCCGCCGCGATAGTTTTAAGCACCGGGGAGGGTGATCAGCCGATGACTGATGATCAAAAACACTATCCGAACACGCAGGAGCATCTTGACAAGGGCGATTGGAACCCGGTCTGGGACCTGCTGCGCGACACCGACCCTGATTTTCTGGAAGCCTACCTTGGCTTTCGCGCCGTGCCGCACCGTGCCGGCCCGCTGCCGCCCAAATACAAGGAATTGATCCTGATCGCGATCAACGCCGCCACCACGCATCTGTACGCGCCCGGCGTCCGCCGTCACATCCAGAACGCCATCAAGGCCGGCGCGACCAAAGAAGAGATCCTGGAAACCATACAGCTCACCACTGTCATGGGCATTCACTCTTGCAATCTGGCGGTCCCGATCCTGATGGAGGAACTCGCCAAAGGGCAAGCGCGATGACGGACGCAACGCAACAGACTTCCGAGCGGCCGGAGCCTGCCCAAATTTCAGGTCAGCAGTGAAGGCGCCACGCCGCTCCGGCGCGGGCAATCGCAGCTCGGGCCTCAATCAATCTGCGCTGCGTCTTTGAAACAAATGGGGCGGGCAACTCGCCCGCCCCTATCATTCCGTTGTCAGGACATCCGTTTACTTCTTGGGCGGGGTCGCCGGCCACGACTTGATCAGCGTGTCGTAGTCGATGGTCTCGCCTTGCGGCTTCTCGTTGGCGAGCTTGGCCGCAGGAGCGATGCCGCCGGCCGCGGTGGCTTTGGCTGTCCACTCGGCGTAGCTCGTCTTGGCGTTCAGCTTGGGACCGCAGTCGCCCTGCACACCGGACTTCTCGAGGCGCTCCAGGACGCTGTCCTGGGCGGCGGCGAGCGAGTCCATGGCCTGCTGAGCAGTCTTGGCGCCCGATGCGGCATCGCCAATGTTCTGCCACCAGAGCTGTGCCAGCTTCGGATAGTCAGGCACGTTGTTGCCGGTCGGGGACCACTGCACGCGCGCTGGCGAGCGGTAGAACTCGATCAGACCGCCGAGCTTGGGAGCGCGCTCGGTAAAGCTCTTATCCCAGATGTCGCTCTCGCGAACGAACGTCAGGCCGACATGGCTCTTCTTCAGCGAGGTGGTCTTGGAGACCGTGAACTGGGCATAGAGCCAGGCAGCCTTGCGGCGATCGACCGGGGTCGACTTCAGCAGGGTCCAGGAACCCACGTCCTGGTAGCCCAGCTTCATGCCGTTCTGCCAATAGGCGCCGTGGGGCGAGGGGGCCATGCGCCACTTTGGCAGGCCGTCCTTGCCCACCACCGGCAGGCCATCCTTGACCATGTCGGCGGTGAAGGCGGTGTACCAGAAGATCTGCTGGGCCACCTGACCCTGGGCAGGTACTGGGCCCGATTCACCGAACGTCATGCCCGGAGCGGTCGGCGGGGCATAGGCCTTCAGCCAGTCAAGATACTTCTGGATCGAATAGACAGCAGCAGCCGCGTTGGTGTCGCCACCGCGGTCAGCCGACGAACCGGTAGGACGGCAGCCTTCCATGCGGATGCCCCACTCGTCGACCGGCAGGCCGTTCGGCAGGCCCTTGTCGCCGTTCCCGGCCATCGAGAGCCAAGCGTCCGTGAAACGCCAGCCCAACGAAGGATCCTTCTTGCCGTAATCCATGTGGCCATAGATCGGCTTGCCGTCGACTTCCTTGATGTCGTTGGTGAAGAACGCGGCGATATCTTCGTAAGCCGACCAGTTCACCGGCACGCCGAGATCGTAACCATACTTGGCCTTGAACTTGGCCTTGATGTCGGGGTTGGTGAACAGGTCATAGCGGAACCAATAGAGATTGGCGAACTGCTGGTCCGGCAGTTGGTAGAGCTTGCCGTCCGTCCACGACGTGAACGCGGTGCCGATGAAATCGGGGATATCGAGCAGCGGATCGGTGACGTCCTTGCCTTCGCCGGCCATCCAGTCGGTGAGGTTGACAGTCTGCTTGTAGCGGCCGTGCGTACCGATCAGATCCGAGTCGTTGACATAGGCGTCATAGACGTTCTTGCCCGACTGCATCTGGGTCTGGATCTTCTCGACCACATCACCTTCCTGGATGACGTCGTGTTTAACCTTAATGCCGGTGATCTCGAAGAACGCCTTGGCCAACACTTCGCTCTCGTACTTATGCGTGGTCAGCGTCTCCGAGGCGACATTGATCTCCATGCCCTTGAAGGGCTCGGCGGCCTTGGCGAACCACTCCAGTTCCTTGGCCTGGTCGTCCTTGCTCAGCGTCGAGGGTTGGAACTCCTCGATCCATTTCTTGTTGACAGCGTCGTCGGCAAAGGCCGGCAGCGCCCCGACGGCGAACAGCAAGGCTGCCACCGATACGGATGTCCTCAATCTCATTGACGTTCCTCCGTGCGTGTTCCGTTGGGGATCCTGGCGAAGGGCACGCATCCCTTCGCCCGGCGTCTCGTCCCGTCACACCCAGCGAAAAACGGCTGTGGCGTAAGCGAGAGAGAACAGCGTTGCGAGCCAGAGGCTCGATATTTCAAGGCCACCGAACATAGGCAGCGTAAAGAGGGTTGCCGCGCCGGTAAGCGCGATGCCGGCAAGATGGATAAAGGCGCTGCCGAGCAGGGACAGGAAGAGGCGGTCGCCGCGCGTGGTCGGGATGCCGAGCACGCCATGGTAATCGGCCTCGGGGTAGCGGATGGCGAGCACCGTCATCACTGTGAGAATTGCAGCGATGACGACGAAGAACAGCGCCGTCTGCCAGGTCCAAGCCATCCAGGCGATATCCATCTTGCCCTCCTATACCCGGCCAAGGGCAAAGCCCTTGGCGATGTAGTCGCGCACGAACCAGATCACGAGCGCGCCAGGCACCAGCGTCAACACGCCGGCCGCGGACAACAATCCCCAGTCAATGCCCGCAGCCGAAACCGTCCGCGTCATGATCGATGCGATGGACTGGTTGTTCGTCAGCGTACGCGAGAACAACAATTCCACCCACGAGAACATGAAGCAGAAGAACGCCGCAACGCCAATGCCGCTGGCGATCAGCGGAATAAAGATGCGCAGGAAGAAGCGCGGGAATGAATAGCCGTCGATGTAGGCCGTTTCGTCGATCTCGCGCGGCACACCGGACATGAAGCCTTCCAGGATCCAGACCGCGAGCGGCACATTGAAGATGCAATGGGCGAGGGCGACGGCCCAGGGCGTGTCGAACAATCCGACGGCGGAGTAGAGATTAAAGAACGGCAGGGCGAACACCGCCGGCGGCGCCATGCGATTGGTCAGCAACCAGAAGAACAGGTGCTTGTCGCCCAGGAACCGGTAGCGCGAGAAGGCGTAGGCGGCCGGCAGCGCCACCAGAATGGAGATGATGGTGTTGATGGCAACATAGGTTAGCGAGAAGGTGAAGCCACGGAACCACGCAGGGTTGGTAAAGACTTCGTGATAGTTCACCAGCGTTGGATGCAGCGGCAGCACGTTCATCGACGTCGTGATCTCGGTCGACGTCTTAAAGCTCATATTGATGAGCCAATAAATCGGCAGCATCAAGAACGTGAGATAGGCGACCAGGAACGCCGTCAGGGGACGGAATGTCATGACGTGCCTTCTTTGCTGTCGGCATCGACGTTGTTCATGACGGTATAAAAGATCCAGCACGCCGTCAGTACAATGAGGTAGTACACGATCGACAGCGCTGCGGCCTTGCCAAGGTCGAACTGGCCGAGCGCTATCTTGATGAGGTCGATCGAGAGCATTGTGGTCGAATTGCCCGGGCCGCCGCCGGTGACCACGAAGGGCTCGGTATAGATCATGAAACTGTCCATGAAGCGCAACAACACGCCGATCAGCAGCACGCGGCGCAACTTCGGCAGTTCGATGAAGCGGAACACAGACCAGCGCGTCGCGCCGTCGATGCGGGCAGCCTGGTAGAAGGCGTCGGGGATGGATTTGAGGCCGGCATAGCAGAGCAGGGCGATCAGGCTGGTCCAGTGCCAGACGTCCATGGTGATGATGGTGAACCAGGCCGAGACCGAGTCTGCCGTATAGTTGTAGGGAATGCCAAGATGGTTGATCACCCAACCCAGTAGCCCAATGTCGCCGCGTGCAAAGATCTGCCAGATGGTGCCGACCACGTTCCAGGGGACGAGTAGCGGCAACGCCATCAGCACCAGGCAGACCGCAACCCACGGTCCCTTTTTCGGCATGGAGAGTGAGACCAGGATGCCGAGCGGCACTTCGACGGCCAGGATCAGTGCTGAATAAAGAGCGCTGCGCCAAAGCGCATCGAAGAAGCGGCCGCCGAGTTCGGCATGCGGATCGAGCAGTTCTTTGTACCAGCCGATGCCATTCCAGAAGAACTCGTTGTTGCCGAAGGTGTCTTGCACCGAGTAACTGACCACCGTCATCAGCGGCAAGATGGCGTTGAACGCCACCAGCAACAACACCGGCAGAACCAGGAACCAGGCGCGATTGTTGAGCGGACGCGTATCCATGGCCTATGCCCTCACCAGATGGCCGTCGGCATAAACATGCACGCGGGCGGGATCGAATGTTATGCGCGCGGCTTCGGATGGGACCGTTGCGTCTTCGCCCACCTGCAGGCAGATCGGCTGGCCGGCCAGCTCGGCGCGCACGATCTTGTGGCGCCCGGCGTCCTCGACGCGCTTGATGGCGACGGGATAGCCATCCATGCCGCTGGCAAGCGTCACGAACTCCGGGCGCACGCCGATCTCGATCTTCTTAGTGCTGTCCAGTCCGCTATAGCTGCGCGAGAGAGTGATCTCGTTGCCGCCGACGTTGGCCTTGTTGCCGGCCACTTTCGCGGACAGCACATTCATCCCAGGCGAACCGATGAAGTAGCCGACAAACGTATGCGCCGGTTGTTCGAACAACTCCTGCGGTGTGCCAACCTGCACCACCTCGCCATCGCTCATCACCACCACCTTGTCGGCGAAGGTGAGCGCCTCGGTCTGGTCATGCGTGACATAAACCATGGTGGTTTTGGATTGCCGGTGGATGCGTTTCAGCTCACCGCGCAGCACCCATTTCATGTGCGGATCGATCACGGTCAACGGCTCGTCGAACAGCACCGCGCCGACGTCCTCGCGCACCAGGCCCCGTCCGAGCGAGATTTTTTGCTTCATATCGGCGGTGAGACCCCGGGCTTTGCGGTTCAGTTCGGCTGTCAGACCCACCATGCCCGCGACCTCTTTCACGCGTGCCTCGATGCGAGCGGGATCGACCTTGCGGTTGCGCAGCGGGAACGCCAAGTTGTCCGCCACGGTCATGGTGTCGTAAATGACCGGGAACTGGAACACCTGGGCAATATTGCGCTTTTCGGTCGACAGTCTTGTGACATCGGCGTCGCCAAACATCACTTTTCCTCGCGACGGGATCACCAAGCCCGAGATTATGTTCAGCAACGTGGTCTTGCCGCAGCCGGACGGGCCGAGCAGGGCATAGGCGCCGCCATCCTCCCAGGTCATGGTCATGGGTTTCAGGGCGTAGTCAGACGGTTGTGACGGGTTCGCCTGGTAGGAGTGCGCAAGGTCTCTGAGTTCGATGCGGGCCATGGCGCCTCCTATTTCGCTGTCGCGCGGTGCGGCGCGCGCACGAGGCTGCCATCGCTGGCGAATACGAAGAAGCGCGCCGGATCGAGATAGAATTCGATGGGCTGGCCCGGCTGGGCGTCGCGTACGCCCGGCGTCAGCGCGATCCAGCGCCCGGCGGGCGTATCGATGTGGATGAAGCTTTCCGAGCCGGTGATCTCGCTCACCGCAACCGACCCGCGCATGGCGACGGCCGCGCCATTGGCTGCGGACAAATAGACATTGCTCGGACGGAACCCCAATTGGTAGGCGCCGGCTGACAATCCCAACAGCGTGCCGGATGCCGCGATCGCCTGGCCACCGGCCGTTCTTATGCCATTGCCATCCACCGTCACCGGCAGGAAGTTCATCGGCGGGTCGGAGAACACCTCCGCCGTCTGACGATCATGGGGCGAACGGTACACATCCACGGTCGGCCCGTACTGGGTTATCGCACCCTGATGCAGCGTCGCGGTGTTGCCGCCGAGCAGCAAGGCTTCGGACGGTTCCGTAGTGGCATAAACAAAGATCGCCTTCGAGCCTCCGAATATCTTCGGCAGCTCGGCGCGCAGCTCCTCGCGCAACTTATAGTCGAGATTGGCCAGCGGCTCGTCGAGCAGCACCAGGTCCGCACCCTTGACCAAAGCGCGCGCTATGGCGGTGCGCTGCTGCTGGCCACCCGATAGGCTG
>JANMVX010000300.1:0-2171 GCA_031393505.1 Hyphomicrobiaceae bacterium
GCCGCATCCCGTGCCGCGCGGGCGGTCGCCTTCGCCTTCTCGGCGAGCAGCTTTTGCGCCGCCGCGATCTCTGTCTCGCCGTCGTCGACGGCCTCGGCGAGCTTGGCCTGGCCGGCCTCGACGTTGCCCTTGGCGATCAGGGCTGCCGCCTCCCGTTGCTTTGGTTCGCTGGAGCCGGACGAACTCGCGATGACCGCCTCGAAGATGGCGAGACGCGCCGCCCACTCCTCCGCCGTGTAGGGCTTGCCGCGCGCCTGCTCCTCCTCGGTGCGCCGGCGGCGCATCCCCGCCGCGTCGGTATCGCCGAAGCAGCCCGAGCCTGCGAGGCAGTCGGCCGGCGCCACGCCGCCGACGACCTTGCCGGGGATCTGCTGGAACCCCACGCGCAGCTTCTGCGCCGCGTCCTGGGTGGCGCGCGCGACCTCGTTGAACGCCTGCTCGAAGTAGAGGTTGGGATGCGCCTCCAGCGCCGCCAGCATCGCCGTTGCGAACGGCGAGTGTGTGCCTTGCGGGCCGTCGAGCGCGGTTTGCCCGAACTGCGTCGAGGTGACGAGCAGCAGGCCCTGCATGGCACCGGCTTCGATGCGCGTGAAGGAGAGCTTCTTGCCCTTGAGGCCGGGGCAGATCTCGCCCACCGGATTGTCGCGGCAGGCGTCCAGGATCAGGAGCTTCATCCGCGCCGGATTGCTGGCGGCCAGGAAGCGCTCGACCGGAATGCCCCGCGTGATGGCGCCGGTTGCGCAGTTCACGTCGGCATCCGTGGGCGTCAGCATGTTGCCCTCGTCGGTGGCGAGGCCATGACCCGCGAAATAAACGAGCGCCAGATCGGCGCCGGCGGCTTTTTGCTCGAGTTTTGCGAGCCCGGCCTGCAGGCGGGCGTGGTCGGCGTCGAGGCAGCCGGGCGTCGTGCCGTCGCACGAAATCACTTCGAAGCCGTGCTTGGCCAGCAGCTCCGACACCTTGCGCGCATCGCGCGCCGAATTCGAAAGCGAGCCGATATTGGCATAGGTGTCCTGGCCGATGACGAGGGCCACCCGCCGCGCCTCGGCGGCCGTGATCGTCATGGCAAGGGCGGCAAGGGCCGCAGCAATACGTTTGAACATGAGCCCCCGTCACGCAATTAGCCGCTGGCTGCCAGTCCTGGGGTTGGCAGCACCGCTCGGACCTTAGCAAAGTTCCGTGCGCCAGCGCCACCGCCGGCGCCCGTGGCTCATCTTGGAACAACGTTTACCTTGGCCGGTTCGCGTAATCGGGGGGACTGGAAAACCGCCCGGAAATCGTTAACGGCGCCGCTCAGGTCGTCCTTGTGCTCAGAAAACCGCTGAATCGGAGTTTCTGTTCCGTTGCTAGTGCGCCGGCAAAACCGGCAAGGAGTAGATGGTGCAAGTCCATCACGATGAAAGAGTAGCGATCTGCATCGACCCCGAGTCATGCGCAGTGGTCCGTGAGGACCCCGGCGAAGCGTTGACAGGGGATGACATAGGCCAGCCATTGAGCCTCGTAATGAACATAGTCCCGGGTGCCGACGCGCTTAGTAACGTGGAAGGCAACACGGACGGGGGCGCCATCGCAAGCCCTCGGACGGCCCGGCGGGGTCGGAGAACCTGGCATGTGTCGACGCTTCTTGCGCGGGAGCCGGGAGATCTCACGGCCGGCCAACAGCACGGGGCGACCTGCGCTGCGCTGGTCCGCATCGGGAAGGCGAGGAGCCGGAGCCGATGATGCACGACCGTGAGAAGTCACACTCCGCCATAGTAGCCGCGAAGCCGACGAACAACGCACCGGCGTCCAAAGCCGTTGCCGCGGAGTCGGTGGAGCCAAGGGCGGGGACCAAGAGGAAGGCGGACGGGCAAAGCACGCTCCGAACCCAGGGTCGGGAACGCGTGTCACAGGCGCTCGAACGCCTACGGAAGGCCGCAAGCCAGAAGAAGAAGGAGAAGTTCACCGCGCTCTTCCACCACCTCAGCGTCGATCTGCTACGGGAGTCGTTCTTCGCGCTCAAACGCGATGCGGCCCCCGGCGTGGATGGGCAGACGTGGGCGGACTATGCGGAAGACCTGGAGCCCAGGCTTCAGGACCTTCACGCAAGGGTCCAACGGGGAGCGTATCGGGCGCAACCATCACGCCGGACATACATTCCGAAGGCGGATGGCACACAGCGCCCGTTGGCG
>JANMVX010000323.1:0-2581 GCA_031393505.1 Hyphomicrobiaceae bacterium
GGGGCAGGAGGGGATCATCGCCAAGCGGATCGATGCGGCCTATCGCGGTGGGCGCACCAAGGCGTGGCTCAAGATCAAGTGCATCCGCCGCGAGGAATTCGTGATCGTCGGCTGGACCGCGTCGGACACCAAGGCGCGGCCGTTTGCGTCGCTGCTGCTGGCGCAGACCGAGGACGGCGCGCTGGTTTACAAGGGCAAAGTCGGCACCGGGTTCGATGGCGATACGCTCGATGATCTGGCCGCGCGCATGGCCAAGCTGGCGCGCAAGACCGCGACGCTCGAAGTTACGCGCACCGAAGCACGCAGCGCCCAATGGATCGCGCCGAAGCTGGTCGCCGATGTGGCCTTCGCCAAGTTCACCGCCGACGGACGCGTGCGCCACGGCAGCTTCATCGGCTTGCGCGAGGACAAGGCCGTTGCCGACGTGAAGCCCGAAATCACGATCGCGGCACCGGCACCATCATCGGTGAAGATCAGCAGTCGCGAGCGGGTGATTTTTCCCGAAAGCGGGCGGACCAAGGGTGATCTGGCCGATTACTATGCCGCGCTCGCCGGGCCGATGCTGGTCCACGCTGCGCGGCGCCCGATCAGCCTGGTGCGATGCCCGCAAGGGCGCGGCAAGGCGTGCTTTTTCCAGAAGCACGACAGCGGGTCGTTCGGCGACCACGTCCACCACTTGCCCATCCGCGAGAAGGATGGCGGCACAGAGGACTACATCTACGCAACCGACGCCGAAGGCCTGCTCGCTTGCGTGCAGATGGGCACGATCGAATTTCACGGCTGGGGCAGCCACATCGAGGCGGTCGAGCAGCCCGATCGCATGGTGTTCGACCTCGACCCGGACGAGGCGGTGACGTTCGATGACGTGAAGCGCGCGGCGATCGACTTGCGCGACCATCTCGCCGATCTCGGTCTGGTCAGCTTTGCGCTGCTGTCGGGTGGCAAAGGCGTGCACGTGGTTGTCCCGCTCGATCCGGGGCATAGCTGGGACGCGCACAAGGACTTTTCACGGCGGTTTGCGCTGGCGCTGAGCACGGCCGAGCCCGATCGCTTCATCGCCACGATGTCTAAGGCAAAGCGCAAGGGCCGCATCTTCATCGACTGGCTGCGCAACCAGCGCGGCGCGACGGCGGTGCTGCCTTATTCGGTGCGCGCGCGGCCAAATGCGCCGATTGCCGCGCCGATCGCGTGGGTCGAATTGAAGTCGCTGTCGTCGCCCGCGCGTTGGACGATCGCTGATGCCGCCGACTTGCTGGAGCGCCAATCGGGTCCCGCGCTCAAGGGCTGGGGCTTCGCCACGCAAGCGCTGCCCGAATTCTGACGCGGCTTCGACGAGCAAGTGGTCAAGATGACAGGATTCTAGCAAACCGTTGGATTTCCCTCATAAAGTAAGGCATAATCGCCTACACAGCACCTGCACAGTTATGGAATTCCGCGCGCCATCGCCCCTAACCTGCACAGTTTCTGCACAGTGGAGCGTGGTATGGCATTCATCATCGACAAGAAGGTTCTGAAATCCGGCCTGATCATTTTCAGGCGGGGCGATGTCGAACACAGCAATTTCTATTGCCGCATCAAGCTCCCCAAAGAGGACCGCAACAAGACCATTTCACTCCACACGGCAGACCGGGAGTCCGCCCGCGATCGGGCGTTCGATCAGGATGCGGACATCCGGTTTCGCGTGAAGCATGATGTCGCCGTGTTCAATCGCCCGTTTCGGCAGGTGGCGGAAGAGTATCTCCAGACGCAGCAGCGGCGCGCTGATACTGGCGAAGTTTCCCACGACCGGGTGAAGAATCTCAAAAACGAATTCAAGAAGGCGCTCGAAGATTATGTCGGCAGCACCCAGATTCACCTTATCGGTCAGGACCGTTGGGCGGGGTATCCGACCTGGCGGCGGGAAAATGGCAAGGGTCGATTCCGCGAGCATATCAGCGATGCGACAATTCAGTTTGAGATGGGAGCGCTCAACGCGGTGATGAACTTTGCCATCACCAAACGACTTGTGCCCGCCAGTCACCGTTTTGAAGGCAGGCCAAAACTCAAAACCATGCGCCGCGACGAATTCAGTATTGAGGAATATCGCAAGCTGCACAGTGTCGGGCGCAAGTGGATCAGGGCGGCGACAACACCCCAAGGCATCTGGTATCGCTCGATGTGCTACAATTTCATGCTCATCATGTGCAATACGGGGATGCGCCCTCCCGAGGCGAAGAATTTGCGCTGGCGCGACGTCACACTCGCCAAGGATCGTGACGGGCGCGAGATCGTCGT
Source organism: Hyphomicrobiaceae bacterium (assembly GCA_031393505.1). Taxonomy (GTDB): domain Bacteria; phylum Pseudomonadota; class Alphaproteobacteria; order Rhizobiales; family Hyphomicrobiaceae; genus JANYHF01. The sequence goes on from JANMVX010000323.1 coordinate 2,275, forward strand.
GATGTTCGTTCAGGGCAAAGGAAAATCACGCAAGCTCGTGGCTCCCAAGAGTGTCGGCGAATATCTCGCCCGCGTCCGCGAACTGTCCAAGGCAACCTCGCCCGATGATTCCGTGTTCACGATCATCAACGGTAAACCCGCAAAATACCTCTACAACGACGCTGAAGCGCCCGGGGTTTCCCGGAGGCTCCAACTTGTGAGAAGAAGGAGCCACCATGAGCAAGACGACAAGCAAGTTTTCACCTGAGGTCCGCGAGCGTGCGGTGCGGATGGTTGATGAGCACCGCGCGGATTACGGTTCGGAATG
>JANMVX010000333.1:0-36937 GCA_031393505.1 Hyphomicrobiaceae bacterium
GGGGCAGCGGCTGGGACCGTACTTATGGCAACAAGGCCGATCCCAGCCGCTGCCCCTCACCCGCCCCTTCGGGGCACCCTCTCGCCCGCGAAGAGGCGGGGGAGAGGGGAAAAATGCATTCCGGCGCATCCAGTCGCACAAACTTAACACGTTGCTGGCAACCTCAAGGTCAAGCATGGGTCTGAAGATTGTTCTGGTTGCAGCCTGCGCCCTGGTGGATGTCGATGGACGTGTGTTGCTTGCGCGCCGCCCGGAAGGACGGTCGATGGCCGGCTTGTGGGAGTTCCCCGGCGGTAAGGTGGAGGAGGGCGAACGGCCGGAAGAGGCGTTGATCCGTGAAATGAGCGAAGAGCTCGGGATCACCATCGCCGAAGCCTGTCTCGCCCCGCTGACCTTTGCGAGCCACACGTACGAGACGTTCCACCTGCTGATGCCGCTCTATGCATGCCGGCGTTGGCAAGGGGTCGTGACTGCTCTGGAAGGCCAGGAATTGGCCTGGGTACGGCCGAACCGCATGGGCGACTATCCCATGCCGCCGGCGGACGTGCCCCTGACGGCCATGCTGCGGGATCTTCTCTAGGAGGCCCCGCAATTTTGGACGTTGCGCGGAGCTCTCGAGATGACGACTGACAAAAAAACCGGCTTTTTCAGCTTGCTGCGCAGCTTCGAGCGCAACGAAGTCGCCGCCACCTCGATCGAATACGCGCTCATCGGTGTGCTGATGGCCATCCTGCTGGTCGGCGCCATCCCGCCCATCCGCGATGAACTGGCCGGCATTTTCACCTATCTCACCGCAGCCCTTCAAACCGCGACCGGCTAAGAGTTTCCATCCAGCGCCTTGGCCAGGCTCGCCCGCGCCGATCCAGGGCGCAGCGGTTGCTGCTGGCTGGCGTGCGGCGCCCATCCGGTCAGTGTGATGATTTCGAACGTCGCGGCTATGCGTCCGTCAACGCCGTAATCCCGCTCGTAAAGGGCCGAGGCAAGCGCCAGCGTCTCGCGACGAAGCGGTGTTCGCCGGCGTTCGGTCAACATATTGCTCGCCCCCATGGCTTTCAGCTCGCGCATCAATGCGAGCGGCGACGGGTAGGTTACGCGTAAAACCTCGGCATCGGCGACCGGCAGGGCGAAACCGGCCCGCTGCATCAGCTGCCCCAGATCGCGCACGTCGGCGAAAGGGGCGACGCGCGGGCTGATTCCGCCGGTGGTCTCGATTTCAGCGGCGCTGAAGACGGCGCGCAATTCTGCCAGCGTCCGGCCACCGAGCATCGCGCCCAGAAACAGCCCGTCGGGTTTCAGCGCCCGCCGGATTTGCAGCAATGCGCCCGGCAGGTCGTTGGCGAACTGCAGGTGCAGCGCGGACAGCACCAGATCGAGCGACTGCGGCGCGAACGGCAGCGCCTCCTGGTCGCATACGATGGCTTGTCCATCCGTAGCTCCAGCCAACTGCGCGACCGGAGCGGCGCGCACCATGCGGCCAACTTTTCCAGTCGCCATCGCGGCCGCCGAGAGCGCCCCGCCATGCGCGCCAAGGTCCAGCCCCAGCCCAAACCGGCGTTGCATGAGCGACAGCCGGTCCGCAAGATCATCGCAAACGTGGTCCAGCAGGAAGGCGTGCGCGCTCATGGCCGCAGCTGCTCGCGCCCTGCGCCAGCGCAATAGCTGACGGTCAAAGATTTGGTCCGGGGCGCCCATCGGCTAGGCGATGTCCTGTCTATCGTTGGCGGCGGGGATGGTTAGCATGAGCCAATCCGTGTTCACAGCGCCACCCTGGCAGTCCATGTTCAAGTCCGGCACCATAGACTGGCGACGCCACGCCCGCGATGCGATTGCGCTGGTGCGCCCGCCCATACTATCCGCCGCCCGGCGTTGCGCCGATTTTCTCATCCCGCCTGCCTGCGTCGCTTGCCGCCAGCCGCTCGCCTCGCACAACGCGCTCTGCCCGGTCTGCTGGTTGCAGGTCGACTTCATCCGGCCGCCACTTTGCGACCGGCTCGGCATCCCGCTCCCCTATGGCCTGGAAACGCCGATGATTTCCGCCCGCGCCGCCGCCGATCCGCCCGCGTACAACCGCGCCCGCGCCGTCGCCAGCCACGGCGGCGTGATGCGAGAACTGGCGCACCGGCTGAAGTATGGCGACCAGCAGCATGTCGCTCCGCTGCTCGGCCGCCTGCTGCAGGACGCGGGGCGCGACCTGTTGACGGACTGCGACCTTTTGATCCCGATCCCACTTTCGCGTGCGCGGCTGTGGCGGCGCGGCTTCAATCAGGCGGCGGTGCTGGCGAACGCGCTGCATCGGCGCACCGGCGTGCCGCACGATCCCATGGTGCTGGAGCGCCGGCGCGATACGCCCAGCCAGGTCGGCCTGACGCGCGAGCAGCGCAAGGACAACATGCGCGGCGCCTTCGCGGTGGCCGAGGGGCGGGGCGGCGAGATCAAGGGCCGCAATGTGCTGCTGATCGACGACGTGATCACCACCGGGGCGACTGTCGAGGCGGCGGCAAGGGTGTTGAAGCGCGCCGGAGCGGCGCGGATTGACGTGCTGTCGCTGTCGCTGGTGACGGATGATGGGTCGACCTGGCGGACCGATTGAAAACCCTGGGTCAATAGGCCAATTGCGCGGCGCGCGACGTGGCGTAAACTGGCGCCAGAAACGAATCTTCGGAGCGGTTGGCCCAATGCAAGCCATCACCATCTACACCACCAACAGCTGTCCCTACTGCCATGCCGCCAAGGCGCTGTTGAAGCGCAAGCAGGCCGCGTTCACCGAGATCGACGTGACGTCCCATCCGGCAAAACGGGCTGAGATGACCGCCAAGGCCAACGGCGGCTACACGGTCCCGCAGATCTGGATTGGCGCAACACACGTTGGCGGTTGCGACGATCTGCATGCGCTGGACCACGCCGGCAAGCTCGACGCCTTGTTGGCGGGCTGAAATGGGCAATATTCTGAAGGTTGCTCTCGTTCAACTGCGCTCCGGGCGCGACATCGCTGCCAATGTCTCAGCCCTCTCCGCCTTCGTGCGCGAGGCGGCGGCGACTGGCGCGACCTATGTTCAGACGCCGGAGAATTCCACGGTGATGGACGAGGACAAGGCGCGGCTCATTGCAAGCGTGACGACCGAGGACAAGAGCCCGGCGCTGGCGGCCTTCCGCGATCTTGCTCGGGACTTAAAACTTTGGTTGCACATCGGCTCCATGGCGGTCGCGCTGCCCTCCGGAAAGCTCGCCAATCGCGCGCTGCTGCTGGCCCCTGACGGCTCAATTGCCGCCCGATACGACAAGATCCATATGTTCGATGTCGATCTTGGCGGCGGCGAGAGTTATCGTGAAAGTCGAAATTTCGAAGCCGGGACCACGGCTGTGGTGGCTGACGTGGACGGGACGGGCCTGGGCTTGTCGATCTGCTACGATCTGCGCTTTCCGCAACTCTATCGTCGGCTGGCGCAAGGCGGGGCGAGGTTGCTCGCCGTCCCAGCGGCTTTCACCAAGCAAACGGGGCTGGCGCACTGGCACGTTCTGTTGCGCGCCCGCGCCATCGAGAACGGCTGCTTTGTACTCGCGGCGGCTCAGGGCGGGCGGCACGAAAACGGGCGCGAAACCTTCGGCCATAGCCTCATCGTTGCGCCGACCGGCGAAATTGTCGCCGAGGCGGGCATTGAACCCGGCATCCTCACCGCCCATCTGGATTTAAGCGTTGTTGACGATTTCCGCGCCAAGATACCGTCGTTGACGCACGACCGCCCCTTTGACGGCCCCAGGACCAAGGCACCACAATGATCCGCTACCGCCTGCGCTGTGACAGCGGGCACGAATTCGAAGCCTGGTTCCCCTCCAGCTCAGGCTACGACGCCCAAGCCGAGCGCGGACTGCTGTCTTGCGCCGTGTGTGGAGCGAGCAAGGTCGAGAAGGCCTTGATGGCGCCGAACGTCGCCAAGCAGGCCGAAGATTTGCGCGCCGGAGCGCCCGCGCTGCCGGCTTCGGTAAAACTTCCGCTCGCGGCGCAATTGCCACCGCCCTTGCGGGAGATGCTGAAAAAAATCCGAGAGCATGTGCGGGAAAATTCCGACTACGTCGGAGATAAGTTTGCCGAGGAAGCGCGCCGCATCCACTATGACGAGGCCGAGGCGCGCGGCATCTACGGCGAGGCGACTATGGCAGAGGCGCGCGAACTGTTCGAAGAGGGCATCGAGGTGCATCCGCTCCCCGCGCTTCCAGACGATGCGAATTGAACGCTATTGATTGGGATCGGCGTCTGCCGTCGCCTCACCTTTAGCGGGTGAGCTGATCACCGCGGCCGCCCCGTCGTCAGCGATGATTTCGATCTGTTCGGGATGCGTCACGCGGATCTGTGGACCAGCGACGCTCTCGATCCAACCGCGGATGCGGAGCCGCTGGCCTTTCAAGCTCATCGGATCAAGCCCCGCGGCTTCGAATTGTTTGCGGGCGGCTGGATCAAGCGCCGCCGTGAAATCCACTTTCCAGTCGGCGCCGAAATCGAGATACACTTTGCCTTTGCTGGCGACTGCGCTCGCCACCGTCCCCTCGACGAGCTGATAACTGCCGACATAGCGCAACAGCTCGCGGGTCAGATCGGCGTTGCGCAACGCATAGGCCGCATTGGCCCACAGCCCGCGCTTGGCGGCGCGCGCACCTGCTTCCAGCGCCATCAGTTCCGCCGCGCAGCCGCGATTGTCCGGGAATGAATAGGCGCGCGCAAAACCTTCCTCGACCAAGCGGCCCTGCAGCCAGACCGACCCGGTTTCGGTGACAAGGAAGGCTTGCGCCAGCTGCTGGCCATAGCGGTCGGTCTTTCGCTGGTCCTGTTCCAGCAGAAGACTTTGGCCGGCCGTGAAACGCTCCAGCGCCGTTTTGGCGTTGGCTGCCGGCGGCCAATCGGCTTCGGTGGTGCTGGCGGTTGGCGGGGCTGGCCTGAGCGCCCCGATCAGGCGCAATTTGCTGTGGTCGTCGAGGATCAGCGTGTCGCCGTCGATAACGGACACGACAGCGCGGGCGGGCCCTTCGGGGAGCGAGCAGGCGGACGTTCGACCGGCGAACATGGCCAGCCCAAATGCAACATTGAGAAGAATGGTGCGTGTAGTGATCCGCATGAGCCATCCTAGCGCGGGCCCCGGCCACATCCAACAAGGTCATCTCCCAGTGGCGCCGCGGTCAACGCCAGATGAAGCGCGCCGCCGTAGATTGCGCCGAGACGCTGGCGACCTAGGGGTCGACAATAAATGTGACGTCAGGCGGAGCCGGTTTGGCCTCAATCTTCCCACGCATCCAATTCTCAATTGCGGCGACGGCAAATCGAAGGAAGTAGTCTCGCTCGCTGTCGTCGAAATCCCCGTCGCCATTTGGAGAAGCGGCGTAGACTTCCGTCCCCCCGAAATCTGGGCAAGTGACCGTGAACCGCCCATGCCGCAGACGCAGGTAGCCAACTTGGCGGTCGCCATCAAAGGCTTCGTACTGCTCAGGATACGCGCTGCACGTCTGCTGCAACCGGATCACGTTTTCAGGACCGCCCGCTGCGCCGGGACTGCCGAATGAATTGCGCTCGAGCAAGCCATGAACCTCCTCGATCAGGTCGGGTGGCGCTGATTTCAGACGTTCAATGATGATATCGATCTTGCTCATGAAACGCCTCCCAAAATAGGACCTTCAGTTGCTCAAAAATCCGTTGGCGCCCCGCCCTCCCTCTTGCGCCGCTCCACAAACGCCGCCAGCTCCTCCTTGATCGCGACATCCATCGGCGGCGGCTCGAACTCGGCCAGGATCTGTTTCCAGATTTTGTTGGCGCGCTGCGGGGCCTGTTCCGCCCCCGCCTCTTCCCAGGCCTTGAAGTTGCGCCAATCGGACATGAACGGCGCATAGAACGCCGTCGTGTAGCGGCTTTGGGTATGCGCGCCGCCGAAGTAGTGACCGTACGGGCCAGTTTCCTTTATGGCGTCGACGGCGATGTCATCCGGCGTCATTGGGATCGGTTGCAGATAGTGCGCGACGTTCTGGATGGTCTCGCAGTCCATCACGAACTTCTCGTAGGAGGCGCACAGACCGCCCTCCAGCCAGCCGGCGGCGTGATAGACGACGTTGGCACGCGCCGAGACGCAGGCCCACAGCGAAAAACTGCTCTCCCACTGCGCTTGCGCGTCCGGCGCATTGGCCGCGCAGGCGTTTGAGGCGCGCAGCGGCAATCCATAGTAACGCGCCATCTGCCCTGACATTTGCGTCGCGCGCATATATTCCGGGGTACCGAATGCTGGCGCGCCGGACTTCATGTCCACGTTGCTTGTGAACGATCCGTACACCACAGGCAGGCCGGGCTTGATCAGCTGCAATAGCACGATGCAGATCAGCGCCTCGGCCGTCTGCTGCACGATGGCGCCGGCCAGCGTCACCGGCGCCATGGCGCCGGCCAGCGTAAACGGCGTTACGATGGTCGGCTGCCCTTTGCGGGCCAGCCGCATCGCGCCATCGAGCATCGGCGTGTCGTGCTTCAAGGGCGAACTTGAATTGATGTTCGTGTACATGCGCGGGCTGGCGGCGAACTCCTCATGGCTGAGGCCGCCGGCGATCCGCACCATCTCCATCACATCCTCGATGCGCTCGACGCCCAGCGAATAAGCGTGGCAGACCTTGTCGGTCAACGTCAGCGCGTCGTAGAGGCAGTCGAGATGGCGCACCGAGGCGTGCACATCAACCGGCTCGACCGGGTAGCCGCCCGCCATATGGATGCAGTTGAAATACTGCGTCAGCTTAATCAGGTCCTGGTAGTCCGAGCGCTGACCAACGCGACGCCCCCGGTCGAGGTTCGACGAGTTCGGCGGCGAGGACACATTCACAAACGCCATGTGATTGCCGCCGATGGTCACCGCATGCTCGGGATTGCGCGGCGTGATGGTGAACTCAGATGGGGCTTTGCGCACCTGCTCCATGACGAACTTGCGGCCCATGCGCACGCGCAAGCCATCGACCTCGCAGCCAGCGGCCTGAAGGATCTTGCGAGCCTCGTCGTGCAGCATGTCGATGCCGATCTCCTCCAGCACCCGCATGGCGCCGTCGTGGATCATTTCGACCCCCTCAGCCGAGAGTGGCTCGGTCGGACGGTCCAGGTTGACGGGGATTTTCCACGGCATCTGGTTGATGGCGCTCTGGCCGGTGCGCGCGCCGCGCCGGGCGCTGCGGCCACCGCGCGCTTTCTGGATGGCAGTCTCGGGGGCGTCGGTCATGAACGGGCTCGCGGGCGGTTGGGGTCAAAGGTCCGGCGACCTTATAGCCGCGCTGATGCGCAAAGGCCATTTCCGCGCTCAAGGCGCATCGACGCCCCTAGTTGGCGCCGCCAGAGCGACCGACAGCTCCGCGCTAAGTCACGGCGCCCACTGGCTCAGAGCGCCAGCGCTTGACGAATCGGCGGGCGACGTCTTGCCAGTATTTCTCCCAATAAAATGTCGAGAAATGCGCCAAAGAAAACAACACAGCGAAACTGATCGGTCGTTTCACAAGATATCTTACCAATGGGCTGCCGTCATTCCACCAGCCATGGATTGTAGCAGGGTGAATTATATAGAGCGCATACGAAATAGTCGCGATATATCCGAGAGGCTTCGACGTCAAAAGCCGGCCGACAAGACTGTCCTCAAGACACAAAGCAGCCGCCAGCAGGGCTGCGCTGAAATAGGGCCGCAGGTAACCTAGCGAGTCGAGAAACCAGTCCGCCGACAAGAACCAGAGAACGGCGATTGGCAGGATCGCCACCATGGCCAAATTTTTGTGCTTTGCCCAATCCGGCCGGTACAGCATGGCGACACAGGCCCCGGCCAGGATTTCATCGACGCGATGATGGGTGCGGATATCCACCGGAGCACCGTCAGCATAACGCAGAAGAGTTACGGCGAGACAAGCCGGAAATACCAGCCAAAGGCCCTTTCGTCCGATCACCAGGACCACCAGCGCAATGCAGCCATAAAACTGCATCTCAACACATAGCGACCAATAGTGAGCGTTTATGCTAATAAGATTTTGCGGTGGATTGACATAATTTATCAGAAAAGTGTCGGTCCAGAACATTCTGCTCGGATCGAAGGTGAAGACTACAAATACGACAAAGGCGTACGCATACGCGAGCGGCAGGATGCGTGCCAATCGGCGCACCAGAAATTCAGGGACTGTCGTTTCCGCCAACAACAGAGACACGATCAGGAAGCCGGACAGGGCAAAGAATAGGCTCATTCCCATGCCGCCGGTGGCATCGTTCAGCTGCCACGACTTCGGGCCCACCGGCAACATATGAGTGGCGAGAACCAGCAAAATGCTGATAGCCCTGAGCCCGTCCAGTACAGGCAATCGCTGCGTTCGTGTCACGAAATCGGTCACTCCCTTGTCGCTACCCGGCTACGCCCAGAGCCTTGGCGCCAAGTTGCAGTATTACCGCTTTGGCGTCACGCAGGAAGTTGGGGGCATAATTAACCTCATCGCCGCAGCACGAAGCCAGACCACCGACTGACCGGACCTTGTCATCTGGAGCGACAAGGGCTTCTATCTGGCTTGGCTGACTTCGAATGCAGTTCCGCGCGACCGGTGGCGCATGACCCAAGATCTTCTGTCCGTCCAGTACCTCCGCGCCCTTGCTGCGATGATGGTTGTGCTGGTTCACGTCGAAGGGCATCTAACGCGACTGGGCTATGTCGGCGGCTGGCCCCCGGCGCTGCATGGCGGGGTCGATATTTTCTTTGTCACCAGCGGATTTATCATGTGGGTGACGACCGTCAAGCGCACGCTGACGCCGTCACAATTTCTCAGATTCAGACTGCAGCGCATCCTCCCGTTGTACTGGATTATCACCACCTTGGCGGTCGCGCTCATGGTCGTGCTGCCGACGCTTTATCAGGGCGGGCAGCTAAGCTTCGTGCACGTTCTGGCCTCCTATCTGTTCATTCCGTCCGAGCATCCGCTCTTGCACACCATGGTGCCGGTGCTCTTGCCCGGCTGGACGCTGAACTATGAGATGTTTTTCTATCTGATTTTTGCCGGCTGCCTTTGGCTGGCGCCGCACCGGCGCATCCTGGTGCTGATTGGGATCCTGGTTGGGCTTGCCTTGTTGCACCGTTTCATCCCGGACCAGTGGATGATCGCCAGTTACTGGACCGCGGACATCATTCTGGAGTTCGCGTTCGGCGCGCTGCTTGGCGTTCTCTATTCCAGGGGGTGGAAGCTCCCCGATGCGCTCGCCCTCGGGCTGCTCGTCATCGGCGCCCTAAGCATGATCGCCGCCCAATACGTGGTGCTGCCTCGCTCCATCGGCGGCGGCGTTCCGGCCGTCATGATCCTGGCTGGAGCCATTTATCTGGAGCGCAATCACGAGTTTGGCCGCTGGTCTGCGCTTGGCGCCTTGGGCGATGCATCGTACTCGCTCTATCTGATCCATGGCCTGACGCTGTCGTTCGCCCGGCAGGTGTGGCAGCGACTCGGTCTTGCCGACACTCCAGACAGTTTTCCGATGTTTGTAGTGTTTGCTTTGGCTCTGTGTTGCCTGTTGGCATTGCTCACCTATCGGATTGTTGAACGTCCACTGATTTCCGCCTTCCGCCGTCAAGGCCGCCCCATCGCCGTCCTGGCCTAGCGGCGCGATCCGATGTGCACGGCCAACTGGGGAGCAGGTGGCCGTGGCGGCTCCTGGCGCACATCGACTCGGCCCTGCCCCACCGCTAGAACGTTGCCTCTTTCGCGTGCGATCCGACAAAGGGCAGACCCATGAGCGAGTACCGGCAGATCATCGCGGCCCTTTACCGGCTGTACCAGAACAGCGGGTTCGCCATGGCGGGCGCAGTGGCGTTCTCGTTCATCGTCTCGCTGTTCCCGTTCTCCGTCTTCCTCGGCGCCATTGCCGGCGTGTTCGGCGGCCGGCCGCTGGCGGCCCAGGCCATCGAGCAGATGTTCGCCGTGCTGCCAAAAAGCGTCGCCGATGTACTGGCGCCGCAGATCGAGCAGATCATGGGCGAGAGCCGCGTCGGCCTCTTGACCCTGAGCGGCGTGCTCGCCCTGTTCTTCGCCACCACGGCCAATGAGACTCTGCGGGCCGCCCTTAATGGCGCCTACCGCGTCACCGAGCGGCGGCCCTATCTGCTATGCTTGGCGCTGTCCGCGCTGTTTCTCACGTTGACCGCGCTGGCCATGCTGGTGCTGGCCTGGGTGCTGGTGGTGGGGCCGAACCTGGTGCCCGTCATGAAGATCCCACTGCTCACCAGCCTGTTCGAGGCCGATTGGTTTTCAACGCTGCTGCGCTACGGCTTCGCTGGCGGCGTGCTGGCGGTCTACCTGCTTGGCGTCCATCTTTGGCTCGCGGCCGGGAACCGCAAACTCCGAGAGGTCTGGCCGGGCGTGCTGCTCACCATCTGCCTCATGCTGGCGTTGGCGGCGCTATACTCGCGCTACCTCGCGCTCAGCACCTACACGCAATTCTATGAGGGCCCGACACAGGTCATGGTGGCGCTGATCTTTTTCCAAGTGACAGGGATCGCGATCCTGCTGGGCGCAGAGCTCAACCGGGGCATTATCGAGCTGTCGCGACTGACACTAAGCACGGCCGACCCGGCGAATTAGGGGCCAACTTATAATGCGTCTCATCCATTCGGTGAACGACTGCGCTATCGCCACATGTATCCTGGTCGGCTTGGACACCGGAAAGGGATGCAAAAGAACAGATCATTTCTACTCGTTCTTGCAGGCAGCAGTGCGCTTTGGGCGGTCGGCGCCAAGGCCCATGATGTGAAAGGGGAATTGACCAATCTCGCGACGCCGGCGGTCATCAAGAGCGGCGAAGGCGCCGGACAGACTTTCACGGTTCTGGGACACAGCATCACGGAAATCATGACGTCCGAAGCGTTCGGCGGCGCCTACTACATTTTGAAAATTGTGACCCCGCCAGGAGCCGGTGTGCCGCCCCATATTCATTCGCGTGAAGACGAGATCGGTACGGTCGTTTCGGGTGACTTCGAGATTTTCATTGGCGGCAAAGTCACCAAGGCGGGCCCGAGCGACACGTTCAACTTTGCCCACGGAACGATGCACGGCTTCAAGGTCGTCGGCAAAACTCCGGGAGAAACCCGCTGGGTGGTTGTGCCGGGCGCCAACTTTCAGTCGTTCTTCCGGCAGTTCGGCGCGTTCCCCCCGGGGCCGCCCGGTATGGCGAAGTTGGACAAGCTGCACACCGATCACGGCATGAAACTGCCGCCCCCTTCTGATCCTTGGTGGTGAGGCACAGGCATCGCAATCCTGCTGGGGGGTGGAACTCAATCGGGTTATTATCGGGTGGTCACGACTCACTTTGACCCCCACCCCCGCTTGAAAGCCCTCTCATGGCAGCCAAAACACCGACCATCGCTTCGTCGTTCGCCGCCCTGCGCCGCCACCTCAAGGACCGGGGGCCGATGGATATGCGGGCTGCCTTCGAGGGCGATCCTGGCCGGTTTGCTCGTTTCTCGCTGCAAGCCGAGGAGGTTTTTCTCGACGCCTCCAAATGCGCCCTGGATGACGAGGCCATGCAGTTGCTCGTGGCCTTGGCTGAGACGGCGAAGGTCGCCGGGAAGCGCGACGCCATGTTTGCCGGCCAAACCATCAACAACACCGAGGGGCGGGCCGTGCTGCATACGGCGCTGCGCGGCGATGATCGCAAACCGCTAATGCTCGATGGCGAGAACATCATGGAGGACATTCGCAGCGTCGGCATTGCCGCGGCCGCCTTCAGCCATGGCGTGCGCGAGGGAAAGATCAAGGGATCGGGCGGCAAGAAATTCACCGATGTGATCAACATCGGCATCGGCGGTTCGGACCTGGGGCCGGCCATGACAACGCTGGCGCTTGCTCCCTATCATGACGGACCGCGGCTGCATTTCGTGTCGAACGTCGACGGCGCCCACATTGCGGATACGTTGAAGGGCCTCAACCCGGCGACAACGTTGGTGCTGATCGCGTCAAAAACTTTCACCACCATCGAGACCATGACCAACGCAGCTACGGCGCGGGCCTGGATCGCCGGCGCGCTCGGTGAAAAATCCGTGGGCGCCCATTTTGCCGCAATTTCGACCGCGCTCGACAAAGTCGCCGCCTTTGGCATCGCGCGCGATCGCATTTTTGGCTTCTGGGATTGGGTCGGTGGGCGCTACTCCATCTGGTCCTCGATCGGACTGCCACTGATGATCGCCATCGGCTCGCAGAATTTCGTTCAGTTCCTGCGCGGCGCGCATGCCATGGACGAACATTTCCGCAGCGCGCCGCTGGACAAAAACTTGCCGGTCCGGCTCGGACTGATCGGCATCTGGCATCGCAACATCTGTGGGTATTCCTCGCGCGCCGTCATTCCCTACGATCAGCGGCTGTCGAGGCTGCCAGCTTATCTGCAACAGCTCGATATGGAATCGAACGGCAAGAGTGTCACAAAGTCAGGCAAGCCTGTGGCGCGCGCGACCGGGCCGATGGTCTGGGGCGAGCCTGGCACCAATGGTCAACATGCGTTTTTCCAGCTGCTGCATCAGGGGACGGACGTTGTCCCAGTGGAGTTCCTGGTGGCGGCGCAAGCGCACGAGCCCGCAGCGATGGCGGCCCATCACAGCCTGCTGCTGGCCAATTGCCTGGCGCAATCGGAAGCCTTGATGCGTGGACGGACTCTTGAGGAGGCGACGGCGCAACTCTTGAAGGCGGGCCCCAGCAAGGCCGACGCCGAGCGCATCGCACCGCACCGCGTGTTTCCCGGCAACCGCCCTTCGGTGACCATCGCCTACCCAAAACTCGATCCCGCGACGCTGGGCAAACTGCTCGCGCTCTATGAGCACCGCGTGTTCGTCGAAGCCGCGATCTGGGACATCAACGCCTTCGACCAATGGGGCGTGGAACTGGGCAAGGAACTGGCGACCGGGCTGCAGCCCATCGTCGAGGGCAAGGCCAGCGCGAAGGGGCGCGATGCCTCGACGGCGGGCCTGGTGGCGAAGCTACGAGGGTGGCAGTAGGGCGGGGAGGTCGCGAGGGGCGAGCAGCGCTCGCCCTCAGGCAGCGCGCCGTGCCGATGGAGGGCGAGCGCTAGTCGCCCCTACGCCATTGGCGCCGCGAGTCACCCCAACCCGTGCCTGCCGCCTGGAAATCCGCGTTTCGTCCGTATCCACCGCAACGGTTTGATCGCACTGGCGGTGGCAATCTTTCGGCGTAGGGGCGAGCGCTCGCCCTCGGGCAGCGTGCCGTGCCGATGGAGGGCGAGCGCTGCTCGCCCCTACGCCGTTGGCGCCGCGTACTCACCATCACCGCCAGCGATTTTCGGAGTCTTCGGCCCAGCGCAACAGGTTTTGCTCGATATAGGCCTCAATAGCCGCCAGATCGTCTTCATCTCTGATTACATGTTCATAGAAACTGCGCAGCCAGACGACCGCATTGCTGTGCTGTACGGCTGCGCGATGCTGCCGCGTCACGGTCGCCTTATAACCAGAAACAACGCTGCTCAAACTCCGCCGGCCAAATCCCAGCGGCCGCGCCATAGGTTCAACATCGGTCTTCGGCAGCCAAATGATCGCATGCAGATGATTCGGCATCACCACAAAGGCTCCGAGGGTCACTCCCGGCCGGATTTGGGGCGTTGCAAGCCATTCGTTGGAAACAATGCCGCCGAGTGTGCTCAATTCGAACTGGCCAGCTTCGACCCTTCCGAACAAGCAGTCCCTATTGGCGGCAACGAGCGTGATGTAATACGCACCTGGCGACGCGTAGTCGTATCCGGGCAAGCGGATTGAGCGTCGATGGTGGTCGGACATGGTGCACACCCAAATAATGGTCAGTACATAGCATATCCGATATCCATGGCGAAAGAGGCGGTGGCAACCCTATCACCGTAGGGGCGAGCAGCGCTCGCCCTCGTGCAGCGTGCGCGGTGTGAGAGGGCGAGCGCTGCTCGCCCCTACAACATTGCCGCCATTCGCACGTCACCCCAACCCGTGCCCGCCACCTGGAAAACCGTGTTTCGTCCGTATCCAGCGCACCGTCTTGGTGGCGGAGCGCATCACCACGGTCTCGGTCTCGATGCTGCCGCGCAGAAACTTCACCCCACGCAACAGGCTGCCATCCGTCACGCCCGTGGCCGAGAAGAACACGTCGCCGCTGGCCAAGTCCGTGGTGAGGTATTTGCGCTTGATATCCTTCACGCCCCAGTGCGCGGCGCGCTTGTAATCGTCGTCGTTCAGCGGCTGCAGGCGGGCCTGGATCTGGCCGCCGATGCAGCGCAGGGCGGCGGCGGCGAGCACGCCCTCGGGCGCGCCGCCGATGCCCAGGTAAATGTCGATGCCGGTCATTTCAGGCGTCGTGGTGTCGATGACGCCGGCGATGTCGCCGTCCGCGATCAGCCGGATCGCGGCGCCGGTGGTCCGTATGCTGGCGATGATGGCGGCGTGGCGCGGGCGGTCCAGCACGCAGGCCGTGATGTCGCTGATGGGAACGCCTTTCATGCGTGCGAGGTTCTCGATATTGTCTGCAGGCGTCGCATCCAGGTCGACCGTGCCGTCGGGATAGTTGGGACCGATGGCGATTTTGTTCATGTAGAGGTCGGGAGCGTTCAGCAAAGAACCCTTCTCGGCCATGGCCAGCACCGCCAGCGAGTTGGGCATGGCCTTGGCGCAGATGGTGGTGCATTCCAGCGGATCGACCGCGATGTCGACGCCGGGGCCGTTTTTGGTGCCGACCTCCTCGCCGATGAACAGCATGGGCGCCTCGTCGCGCTCGCCCTCGCCAATGACGATGCGGCCGGTGATGTTAAGCCGGTTCAGCTCTCGCCGCATCGCGTCGACAGCGGCCTGGTCGGCGGCCATCTCGTTGCCGCGGCCACGCTGGCGGGCCGCCGCGATGGCGGCCTGTTCGGTGACGCGGACGATCTCGAGCGTGAGCGCGCGGTCGAGGCGAGTGGGGGTGGAGTGGTCCATGCGTCTGCTCCCAGTTAAAAGGCGACGGACCGTAGGGCGCAATAGGCCTCTTCGCCGTATTGCGCCGTGGAGGTCAATGGCGACCTCCGGCGGCGCAATACGGCGCGAAGAAAAAGCGCCTATTGCGCCCTACGCCCCACGATTAAACACTCTCGATGCGTATCATCTGCGGCTTGGACTTCACATGCCCATCCGCCTCAATCTTGTCCAGCGCCGAACGAATGGCGGCTTCCGTCGTGTCATGCGTAATCATGATCACCGGAACGGGCGCGCCGGTCGAATCTGCCGCGCGCGTGCCGTTACGCGGGCGCTTCTGCACGATGCTCTCCAGCGACACCTTTTCCGCCGCCATGCGTTGCGCAATCGCGGCAAACGCGCCCGGCTTGTCGAACACGGACAACCGCACATAATAGCCGCCGGCATGGGCTTTCAGCTGCGCCTGCCGGTACGGCGCCAGTTTCTCCACCGGCAGAACAAATGCCGGCGAGGCGTCGCCCAGCGCGATATCGGCGAGGTCGCTGACGACCGAGGACGCCGTCGCCTTGGCGCCCGCGCCCGGGCCGACCAGCGTCAGGCCGCCGGCATAGTCCGTATCGATCGCAACGCAGTTGGTGACGCCGTTCACCGCCGCGATGGCCGAGCCGATCGGCACCATGGTCGGGTGCACGCGTTGCTCGATGCCGGTTTCTGTACGCTGCGCCACGCCCAGAAGCTTGATGCGGTAGCCCAACTCCTCGGCGGCATCGATATCGGCGGCGCGGATACCTTCGATGCCTTCGATGTACACGTCCTCCAGCGACAGTTTTGTGCCGAACGCCAAAGACGTCAGCAGCGTGAGCTTGTGCGCGGTATCAAAGCCGCCGATGTCGAAGGTCGGGTCCGCCTCGGCATAGCCCTTGGCCTGGGCCTCCTTCAAAACATCTTCAAAACTGCGTCCCTCGGATTGCATGAGTGAAAGAATATAGTTGCAGGTGCCGTTGAGGATGCCGCTGACACGCGTGATGCGGTTGGAGGCGAGGCTCTCGCGCAGAACCTTGATGACAGGTATGCCGCCGGCAACCGCAGCCTCGAATTTGAGCGCAACGCCTTTGCTCTCGGCAAGCTGGGCCAGCGCGACACCGTGATGGGCGATCAGCGCCTTGTTCGCGGTGACGACAGGCTTGCCGGCCTTTAGCGCCGCTTCCACCGACGCCCGTGCCGCGCCCTCCTCGCCGCCGATCAGCTCGACGAACACATCCACATCGGGGCTGGTGGCCACGGCTACGGCGTCGCTAAGCCACTTGGCCTTGGACAGGTCTACGCCACGATTCTTGGCTTTGTCGCGCGCGGTCACGGCAGTGACGACCACCGAACGGGCTAGCTTGGCCGATAGCGCGGCAGCGTTCCCGGCCAGCAGCTGCGCCACGCCCGCGCCGACCGTGCCGAGGCCCGCAATGCCTACCCGCAAAGCCTCATTGGCGGCATCCGTCATGGCAATCCCCATCTCACGCAAGGCCCGAAGGCGATTCGACCTGGGGGAATTTATGCCCCGATTTGGCCGCCCAAGCGAGCGGAATTGGCCTGCGCGTCACTGTTCTGGGACGGGGGTGGTCAGCACGGCCGGCTGCACCGTCGCCTCGGCGGCGGCTTTTGCAGCGGCGAGTTGCTTGAGTTTGGCGGCCTGTTCTTCGGGGGTGAGCGTTTTTTCGGCCACCGGGTCCAGGCCAGGTAATGTGGGAGGCGCCGTGGTTGAGCATCCGGCCAGCGCCAGCAGCATCGTCAGGCACACGGTGCGCAGGCTTAGAAGCATTTTCGCAAAGTCCTGTGCGACGATCTGTTGTTGCGGCGCAACACTATGCTAACATGCGGGCAGTGTTGTGATTTGCCCGACCCCACTCCCGTCCGGATACAAGTATTCGATGCCGAAATCAACGCCGCCCGCCACACCTAGCCCCGCGTCCTATCAGATCAAGGATCCGGAGGTGCTTACGCGCAACATGTTGCGATACTGGGAGGAAAGCGGAAAGGTCATGGCCGGGCTGATGGGCAAGGTCGGGCCGATGGCGCCCAGTCCCGAGATGCTGGAGGCCAACAAGGCGTTTGGCGAGCTGGCGCAGCAATGGATGACGGAGCCGCACCGGCTTGCTGCAGCGCAACAAGAGCTCTCGACGTCGTTCATCGATCTGTGGTCGCGCACCATGCAGCGCGGCATGGGGCAGGAGGTGGCGCCGGTGGTGACGCCGGAGGCGGGCGACAACCGTTTTCGGGATGCCGAGTGGAGCGAAAACCCCTATTTCGATTATTGGAAACAGGTCTATCTCCTGACCACGCAATGGGCCGAGAAGCTGGTCGAGGGCACCGAGGGCGTGGACCCGAAAACGCGTGCGCGGGCCGAGTTTTACCTGCGTCAGTTGTCCAGCGCTTCGTCGCCATCGAATTTCCCCCTGACCAACCCCGAAGTGTTCCGCGAGACCATCGCCACCAACGGCGAAAACCTGGTGCGCGGCTTGGAGATGCTGGGCGGCGACCTCGCCAAGTCGGCCGATTCGATAAAGATCAACCAGACCGATCTCGCCGCCTTCGAGGTGGGCAAGAACCTCGCCGTAACGCCCGGAAAAGTCGTGTTCCAGAACGACGTCATCCAGCTCATTCAGTACACACCGACCACGACCGATGTGCAGCGCACGCCGATCGTCATTACCCCGCCTTGGATCAACAAGTTCTACATCCTCGATCTGACGGCGCAAAAATCCTTCGTGCGCTATCTGGTCGGCCAGGGTTTTACCGTGTTCCTGATCTCCTGGATCAACCCGGCCCCCGGCGAATCCCGCAAAACCTTCGAGGACTACATGCGCGACGGCATCCTGGCCGCCGCCGACGCCGCCTCGCGCGCCACCGACGTGCACAAGATCAACATCCTGGGTTATTGCGTCGGCGGCACTTTGCTGGGCACCACGCTGGCCTGGCTGGCGGCGCGCGGCGAAGAGCGCTTTAAGTGCGCTACCTTCCTGACCGCGCAGTTCGATTTCTCCAAAGCCGGCGATCTCTCGGTCTTCATCGACGAGCCGCAGCTGAAAGCGCTGGAAGAGATGATGGCCGAGCGCGGCGTGCTGGACGGCTCGAAAATGGCCAATGTATTCAACATGCTGCGCCCAAAAGACCTGATCTGGCCCTACATCGTCAACAACTACCTCTTGGGCAAAAAACCGCTCCCCTTCGACCTGCTCTACTGGAACCAGGATTCCACCCGCATGCCGGCGGCCAACCACGCTTTCTATCTGCGGAAATTCTACCTGGAGAATGCGCTCTCCAAGGGCCAGCTCACCTTCGGGGGCGAAAAGCTGGACATGAAGAAGGTGAAGCTGCCGGTCTACGAACTCGCCACCCGCGAAGACCATATCGCGCCGGCCGCCTCGGTCTATCTCGGCGCGCGCCTGCTCGGCGGCCCGACGCAGTATGTGATGGCCGGATCGGGGCATATTGCGGGGGTCGTGAACCCGCCCGAGAAGGTGAAGTACCAGTATTGGACCAATGCCAAACTGCCGCCGACATTCGAGAAGTGGCAGGCCACCGCCACCGAACACCCCGGCTCCTGGTGGCCGCACTGGATCGAATGGCTGCGCGGCCAGTCCGGCGACACGGTGCCCGCGCGGGTGCCGGGCGAGGGGCTGAAGGTGATCGAGGATGCGCCGGGAAGTTATGTGAGGGTGGTGGCATAGGCCCCCACCCCAATCCCGCCGAGATCGTGCCCTAATCCTCTCCCTCTGGCTCGCGCACACCACGACCCACGAGAGAGGCACCCGGCACGATGACGCCACCAAAGCCGCCGACGCTCGCGCTCGACCACATTGCCATCGCTGCGGCGCGGCTGGGCGAAGGCATCGATTTTGTCGAGGAGACGCTGGGCGTGCGCATGCCGCTGGGCGGCAAGCATCCGATCATGAACACGCACAACGCGGTGATGCGGCTGGCCGACGGGCTCTATCTGGAGGTAATCGCCATCGACCCCGAGGCCGGCCCCGCCGCGCGCCCGCGCTGGTTCGGACTGGATGATCCGCGTCTGCAGGCGCGGCTGGCGGCGACCGGTCCGTCCCTGGTCGCCTGGGTGGTGCGTTCAGACGACCTGTCCGGCACGCTGCAGGCCAGCAAGGGCGTCCTGGGCGACGCCATTGCCATGACGCGCGGGGCCTTCTCCTGGCACATCGGCGTGACGCCGGATGGACAGCCGGGGCTAGGCGGGCTGATGCCGGTGGCCATTCAATGGCCGGCCGGCGAGCATCCAACGCACCGCATGCCCGAGACCGGCGTGCGCTTCGGTGGGCTGACGCTGCGTGCGCCAAAACCCGAGCCGTTGCGCGCCGCGCTTGCCCAGATCGGGGCGGACAGGCTGGCCGATATCAAACCCTACCGGCGCAGCGCCTTGCCGCTCGAGGCTGCGTTCATCCGCCCCGACGGCCTGGAAGCGACCATCGGCGGCGGCGACTGGGCAGCGATCTAAAACACTTTCCGACCATATCGATCCACAAAGTGTCATCCCGGATGCGTCGCAGCATTTTTCATGACGCTGTGCTGATCCGGGATGTCCATCCGCTCCAGCCGCCATGCAACAGGCGCAGGAGCGGTTGGCGATCCCGGGTCTGCAGCGCACCATGAAGAATGCTGCGCTGCGCCCGGGATGACACTTGTGATGCGAGGCGAAAGAAAAAAGCTCTAGGAGCCGCTACTTCTTCTTGCCGGCGCCCGCACCCATGCCGCCGGCCGTCGCCGTGGGCTTGGGCTTTTCGGCCTTCGGCTTCTTGGTTTCCTTGTTCGACTTCTGCTGACCCTTGGCCATGTTGGTCTCCAATGCTTCTGATCGATCCGCAGTCGTCATGACGGCGGCGATTCGGTTCGCAATCATACCGTCGGAGTGCCGCATTGTGTCAATGCTCAATGCACCGTGGCCGACCGGGCGGAGGCCGGACGGGCGCCCCGCGCGATGATCAGCGCGGCTAAAACCGTTGCTGCTCCAGCCAGTCACAGGCGCCTTGATTGCGGTCCAACTGGCACGCGGTATTGGCCCGCAACATCGATAGGTAAAAATTGCAGATGTTTGGATCGCCGCCGAAACAGTTGCGCCCCATGTCGTAGAGGCGGCAGGCGGACGCGAAACCGCGGATCTGACACGACGTCTGGTGGTAGGGCACGCAAATTTCGGGGCGCCCCGTGGCGATGCAGGCGGCTTCAGCGTCCAACCCGGGATTGGGTTTGACGCATTGCAGCGGATCACCGTTGTCATCCCGTCCGCAGGGGGCCTCAGTGTCATCGGCCATCGCCTTGCCGGAGATCAGGCTGCCGGTCGCGACAAGTGCGAGGGCCAAAAGGCACGCATACACGAGAGGTTTCATGGCGAAATGTATCTCCCCTATTCGTCCATGGTTAACGGCGGATGATCAGGGGATTGGAACACGACCCGCTGCCGGCCTCAACATCGAAACATCGGCTTGCTGAATATGCCGGCGATTGCGCAAAGATCCGCAAACGGTCGGATCTTCGGCAGCTTGGCTGGCGGCAGGTCGTACAGGTTCTTGTCCATCGGCTCGCGGGGATTGAGCGTGTTCAGGGCGCCGCCCTGGCGGGCCATCAGCATGGCGGCATCGGCCAGTTAGGGGAGCTACAAGTCCTCGGCCGATGTGCATCGGGTCGACGGTGCCGAGGTCGCCGCGCGCCGCCAATGCCCCAACATAGCTGGGCGACAGGCATTCATCGACCAGGAACCTCACTCCGCCGGGATCCGCATCTTGGTTTTACGCCAAGGCCGGCCATCCGGGTCCTCGACAAACGGGAAACGCGCGGCATAATCCGCCGCCGACGCGATCTCCTCCACCGTGAGATGAGGGTGGTCGTCGATCAGTTCGGCCAGCGTATCACCACCATAGAGGCGCGCCGCCGCGGCGTACACGGTCAGCCGCGTGCCCCTGATGCACGGCGTGCCGCCCATGATTTCGGGATCGGAGAGGATGAGGGGGGCGGTCATTGCGGAAGACTGCCATTGCACGTCGAAAAATGCCAAATGGGCGTTGACGACGCCTCAACTATCGGCCAGAGCGGTGGCACCAAATGAGCGACGGCGCTATCACGACGTTTTGGCTCGACCCGAACAATCCACCCAAAACGGATTGGAGCGCGGTCGCTAAGCTCACGGATGACGAGATCCACGCGGCGGCGTTGAGCGATCCCGATGCACAGCCGGCTACGGCGGAGCAGCTTGCGCACGCACGGCGCACCCTCAGTGCGCGCCTTATCCGCAAGAAATTTGGTCTGACACAGGAACAGTTCGCCCGGCGCTTCGGCTTGCGGTTGGAGCTGGTCCAAGGCTGGGAGAACAAGTCGATCATCCCGGAAACCGTCCGGCGCGTCGTGGCGGCGGCGTGATTGGGCGAGCTTCGGTGCGACGGAAGGCGAACGCGGTCTAGCCGTCGCTGATCGGGGAACAGCTGACATCGTTTTGGTGCGGCGCAGGCTTGCGAAATCGACCTGATTGAACCTGAGAGGTCATCAAGCTCTCCAACGCCAGCCGACGGGCCTGGTGCCTGCGGAGCAATTCTTGCCATCCCCTGAGCGTCCAGTCGTAGACAGCCCGTCCGAACAACAGGAGGCAGCTGACGAAATGCCTACTGCGGGCTTAAGCCCTCGCACGTCGAGCGACCGATCCGGCTCTGGCCGCAAAGTGCCGCAGCCGTCAGCCGCTCGATGCCCAGGCTCGTGTGAAGGACAAGGGCTACTCTTTCGGAGGCCGACAATGATCGGTGACGCTTAGGAGGTCTACAGCGCAAGATCCTACCATAGCCAAGCTGGCGGCCCCTGATCATTGCCTCCGCGACGCCCCTTTTTTCGTGCTTGGCGGCTGGGGCTGGCTTGGCCAAAGATGTCGAAGCCATTGCCCCATGGCGTGCCGCTTGCAACGCGGAGTTCGGGCTTGGCTGTTGGCTTGCGCGTTTTGAAGCCGCCCTGGGGCTGATCGCTCAGCACCGCGACAAATTCGGTGCGAAAGTTGGTCTCCTTGCTGAGCGGCTCATCCGAGACGATGATCGAGGATCGCGGCATTGCGGTCGGCGCGATCCGATCGAGCACGTCCTTCGGGATCGTGATGCGATCAAGCGCATCCTTGGCGTCGTCCTGGCTGTCGATCGTGACCGCGGTCCAGCGCAGTCCACCGGCGGCTTTGCGCGCCATCGCCGTGAAAATATGCGTGCCGATTGGCTTGTCGGGATCGCGGATGGTGACCGGAACCTCGATGCTGGTGTCGAACACCTCGCCCCCGTCCACCCACGACTTATGCGTATTCCGCCGCACGTAGAGCTTCTGTGTCGCGCGGCTGATGTAAACCGAGACCGGCTCGAGCGCGAGTTTGGCTTCGCTCGCCGCTTTCGCGGTGTCGACCTTCTTGCTCGCGGCAAACTTGATGGCCTCCTTTGCGGCGTCAACAGCCGCAAGTTTCGACGTCAGATCGGCCGTCGCGGTGTCGAACTGCGTCCAGGCTTCCGTGGCCTTGGCCGTTGCCGTGGTCTTTTGCTCCTCGGCGCGCGCCTTGGCCTCATCCGTCGTTGCGGCCGCGAGCGTTTTGTTGGCACGAGCGAGATCGGCGTCGGCTCCGGCTTTGAGGTTTTCCAGCTTGCGCAGCGACACCTTTAATATAGCGGCGTCGCGCGCTGCTTTCCCGGCGGCCTTGTTCGCCTCCAGGATGGCCTTATCTGCCTCGGTAACTTGCCGGCTCAGCATCTCGGCACGCTCTGGAGCCGCTGCGGCTGCAGTCTCGTTCGGCAGGAACAGCGCCGGGTGCGAGAACTCGGCCGGAGCGGCATCGTCTGGCGAGACGATCACCCGCATCCCCAACCGCGTCTGATCGAACATCTTGTCCGCAAAGCCGAAGGGCATCCGCACGCAGCCGTGCGATGCGGCATACCCCGGCAGGGGGCCGCCATGCAGCGCAATGCCGTTCCAAGTGAGCCGTTGCATGTGCGGCATCGAGGCGTCGTCATAGAGGCTCGAGTGGTGATCCAGGTCCTTTTCGAGCACGGCGAAGACGCCGGCTGGCGTCTCACGTCCCTTGGCGCCGGTCGACACCGGCGCGCGGGAGATCCAGCCTTCGGCATCGTAGAACGTGACCTGCTGGCTCTTGATCGACACGATCGCCATGATCGGCTCGCCAGCCTCGCGCGGCGCTGTCACGTCTGTGGGGACGGCCGGGCGCACCTGTTTCGCCCCGGCCGCACCAATCGGGCCGATCAGTGCGGCGATCGCCGCCAGTGCAGCGACGGCAGAAACTCTCCCACGCCGAATTCCGGATTGTGCCATACCGACTCGAATTGCCATGCCTCGCCCCGCCTGAAATGCATGCCGCTGATCGCCTCGAAAGCAGAGTTTTAGACAGCGTCTACGCGCTGCTCCGGCTCACTCCGTAGGGGACATGGCAGAGGACCTCGCAGCAAGGTCATTCGCCATTGTATCGGCCCGTCCGGCAGGTGAGTACGCGAGCAGTGGCAGAGCAGTCGACGAGGCGTCAGGCCCTATCAACGCATGGGTTGCTGCCGCATACAATGCCATTAGCACAACCACGTGCTCTTTCTCACAGCCAGTGTTGCCTGCCGGCACAACGACGGTCTTGGACTGTCCGCTGCGGATCAGCTGCCGGACCTGACGCATCGAATAGCGCGGCTGCGACCGTTCATGACTTGACACACGGGCGCGCGCACAGTTCGTTCTCCAAAGTTAGGGGGGCCACATACCATGCTGACAGCTGTGCTGTTTGTTTTCGCCTTGGCGGCGATGGAAAAGTCGTTGGCCCTTATGGCGCTGCTTTTCCTCTGTGGCACTCTGGCCGTTGGGATCTTTGAGGCTTGGTCGAAGACGCGCGGCGCTCTGGGATGGATCGTGAGTATCCTTGCTTCGGTCGTCGGAGGCACCTTCGGCGGCATGGGATTGAGCATGGGGGCAATGGCGGCGGTTGATGCGATGAGCCTGCCGTCCGAGTGGGCTGAGCTTGATGCCTCGGTCGGTCTTCTCGCGATGATCCTTGGTTTGCTGCTGGGCTCTTGGCTCGCGCTGCGGATCGTGAACCGGTTCCGATGATTTTCTTCAGCCGGCGTTGATCAATCCCGTCTCTCGGCAGGGCGGCGGCCGGTCGTGGCCCGGCGCCCCCGAACGATAAATGCCGGTCGTCGCTCGATGCGAGGCGACGAGCTTCCGGTCGCGGAACAAACCATGTCCTCCGGGCGGTATCAGCTCATCATCGAGCAACGCGCCGCCGACCGTTGACCATCGCAATGGGCCCATAGCAGACGTCCATTGTTACTGTGGGTCGCGAAGTGACGCCAAGCAGACAGGCTTGGCAAGCGCAACCCGGACTGGCCCCCGTGTCCCGGCCCACAAAAAAGCTGGGGACCTCGCCCCGGCTTTTTCCTATCAGTGTACGGTGAAATTAGCTGCTGAGATACACATAATACTCCACCGGATGCGGCGTCATCTCGAACCGCTCGACTTCCTGCATCTTCAGATCGATATACCCATCGATCATATCGTCGGTGAACACGCCGCCCTTCTTGAACACAGCGCGGCTCTTGTCGAGCGAACCTATCGCCTCGCGCAAAGATCCGCACACCGTCGGGATCTTCGACAATTCCGCTGGCGGCAGGTCGTACAGGTTCTTGTCCATCGGCTCGCCGGGGTTGAACTTGTTCAGGGTGCCGTCGAGGCCGGCCATCAGCATGGCGGCGAAGGCCAGGTACGGGTTGGCGGCCGGATCGGGGAAGCGGATTTCGATGCGCTTGGACTTCGGACCTGAGCCATGCGGGATGCGGCAGCTCGCCGAGCGGTTGCGCGCCGAATAGGCCAGCAGCACCGGGGCTTCGTAGCCCGGCACCAGGCGCTTGTAGCTGTTGATGGTCGGGTTGGTGGCGGCGTTGATGGACACCGGTCGTGCAAATTGCTAATTTACGGCAGGCTTGGTTGCGGCGGGCTTGGTTGGGGGACCAGTAATGCAGTTCGACTGGGATCCAGACAAGCTCGCGAAAAACATTCGCAAGCACAAGATCGATTTCAGTGCAGCCGGCAAAGTATTTCTCGATCCCTATCGTGTGGAATACGACGAACCCGACGATGACGACGGCATTCGTTACAACACCACGGGAATGGTCGATGGACGCCTGATGTTCGTGACGTACACCATGCGCGGCGATCTTTATCGCATTATCTCGGCACGAAGGCCCGATCCCCATGAAAAACGGCGATATCACGAAGTTTGAACTCGATCCGGCCAACCCACCCAAGACGGATTGGACCGAGTTTGATCGTATGACGGACGAGGAGGCATACGCGGCCGCGCTCAGCGATCCGGATTGCCCCCCGTCAACGCCGGAGCAGCTCGCTCGGTCACGCCGGGTGGTCGACGTACGCATGATCCGCGAGACATTCGGCCTGAACCAGGAGCAGTTCGCGCGCCGGTTTGGGCTGCGGCTGGAAATGGTGCGCGGCTGGGAAGATCGCACGCTGACGCCGGACCCGGCCGCCGTGACCCTGCTGCGCGTGATCTGGGCTGAGCCAGATGCGGTGCGGCGGGTGGTGACGGCGGAGTGATGCCGGTCTATTGCTCAAATCGTTCACTCGACTTGCCGCCTTGTAACGAAGCGACGATCTTGCAGGATGCATCAATGGCCGGGAGATGGGGCGGTAAATGTCTCCCTCATCACCTTAGGTAAATTATCCAGAAATTCTGCTTGCTTGTCATTAAGGGTCATGGACCCGCTGTCGGTTTCCTCGCGCTCCTGATGCTTGTGCATGGTGTCCGTATTGCCACTCAATACCAATTGGAGAAACGTGGACTCCTGTGAACCTGCTTCCAATTTCTCCACTATGGACCTCCAATCCGCAAACAGCGGCGCATAGCCTAATGAATCGATATGAACGAGTTCGGAGATAGCGTAGCTACTGAAGTTCCATCGCCGCTCACCAGCAATGAAGTCGCGGACCAGCCGCTCCAAAAAGTCCAGACCAACCTCCACGCCGCGCTGGTGCCTGATGATCCTGATCGCCGAAAACGCAAGAGCCTCAACTGACGCCTGTACGAACAGCAATTCCAAATGGTCTGCCGTAGGTAACTGCCTCAGCTGTTCTGACGCAAGCGCCAATGCATTGCCATTCAGCCGCGTGAGCTCTCGTTCCAAGTACGTCTCGAACCGCAGTGAATCAGTGTGGTTCAGATACCCGAGAGTTGAGCAGGCTATTTGTCTTGGATAACTGTCCGGCCAATCGATTAGCGACTCGCCCAAGTACTCGAGCAACTCCGGTTCCGGCAACAATCGATCGAATGCCAGGTGGCTCACGCCCTTCTTGTGCATTTGGCCGATAACATCGACCGCAGAATAAAAATCTTCGTTGACGGTCGACAATTCTTCTCTCCGAAAGACCTGGGAGTAGCCGAGTCTACATGGTCTATCAAAACATCCGCAATAATAGGTAAAAAGGCCCAGGATCGCTCCCGGGCCTTCTCCATTCCGCGAAATTCCAGCCACCCTTAGCAGCTGAAATACATATCATACTCCACCGGGTGCGGCGTCATCTCGAACCGCTCCACTTCCTGCATCTTGAGGTCGATGTACCCATCGATCATATCGTCCGTGAACACGCCGCCCTTCTTGAACACGGCGCGGCTCTTATCGAGCGACTCCATCGCTTCGCGCAACGATCCGCACACCGTCGGGATCTTCGACAGCTCGGCCGGCGGCAGGTCGTACAGGTTCTTGTCCATCGGCTCGCCGGGATTGAGCTTGTTCTCGATGCCGTCGAGGCCCGCCATCAGCATGGCGGCGAAGGCCAGGTACGGGTTGGCCGCGGGATCGGGGAAGCGGATCTCGATGCGCTTGCTCTTCGGACCAGTGCCGTGCGGGATGCGGCACGAGGCCGAGCGGTTGCGCGCCGAATAGGCCAGCAGCACGGGGGCTTCGTAGCCCGGCACCAGGCGCTTGTAACTGTTGGTGGTCGGGTTGGTGAAGGCGTTGATGGCCTTGGCGTGCTTCAGGATGCCGGCGATGTAGTGCAGGGCCATGTCGCTGAGGTCGGCATACTTGTTGCCGGCGAACATATTGGTCGAGCCCTTCCAGATCGACTGGTGCACATGCATGCCCGAACCGTTGTCGCCGAACACGGGTTTGGGCATGAACGTGACGGTCTTGCCGTAGGCCTGGGCGACGTTGTGGCAGACATACTTGTAGATCTGCATGTGGTCGGCCATCTTCAGCATCGGGCCGAACTTGACGCCAAGTTCGTGCTGGGCGGACGCCACTTCGTGGTGGTGCTTTTCAACCACCACGCCCATCTCGGCCATGACCGAGAGCATTTCCGAGCGGATGTCCTGGCAGCTGTCGACCGGCGGCAGCGGGAAGTAGCCGCCTTTGGCACGCGGGCGATGGCCCAGGTTGCCCATCTCGTATTCGGTGCCGGTGTTGGTCGGCAGTTCGGCCGAGTCCACTTTGAAGCCGGTGTTGTAGGGGTCGGTGGTGAAGCGCACGTCGTCGAAAATGAAGAATTCGGCTTCGGGACCGAAGTAGACGGTGTCGCCGACGCCCTGCTGCTTCATGTAGGCCTCGGCCTTCTTGGCGATGCCGCGCGGGTCGCGCTCGTAGAGCTCGCCGGTGGTCGGCTCGACCACGTCGCAGAAGATGCCCATGGTGGTCTGGGCGAAGAAGGGGTCGATATGGGCGGTGCTGGGATCGAGCATCAGCGTCATGTCGGACTGATGAATGTCGCGCCAGCCGGCGATGGACGAGCCGTCAAACATCATGCCGTCGGCGAACACTTCGGCGTCGATGGTCGAGACGTCCTGCGTGACGTGATGCACTTTTCCGCGCGTATCGGTAAAGCGCAGGTCAACGAACTTGACGTCCTGCTCCTTGATCTTCGCCAGCACTTCCTTTGCGTCTGCCATGGTACTTTCCTCTCTTGGCATGAATTTACGGCCGGGCAATGCCGGCCATGGTCGTCAACGGCACGTAATTGGATGGGATAGTCGCTCGCTCTAACAGCAGCGACCTAGACGGCGTCGTTGCCCCGTTCGCCGGTACGGATACGGATGGCGTCTTCGACATTCAAGACGAAAATCTTGCCGTCGCCGATCTTCCCGGTGCGCGCGGCCGTCTGGATGGCGTCGATGGCCTTTTGGACCATGTCGTCGGCCAGCACGATTTCGATCTTCACCTTGGGCAGGAAGTCGACCACGTATTCGGCGCCGCGGTAAAGCTCCGTATGCCCTTTTTGCCGCCCGAAGCCCTTGGCCTCGGTGACGGTGATTCCCTGCAAGCCGATCTCCTGGAGGGCCTCTTTGACCTCGTCCAGCTTGAACGGTTTTATGATGGCTTCGATCTTTTTCATGCGCTCTGTACTGCCATACGGTTGCGAACTCTGCCACGTTTTTTGGGGCACGCCTTTTGGCGCGTCGAGCGCGCCGGTCACAATCTATTAAGCATAAAGCGTGCCAGCTTGGAACAGGGATTGAAATGGCACGAATCTTGGGCACAGGAGCGCCGGCCGGCTGGTCTTGGATGGTTATTATTTTGGCAGATCGCATCTTTTTTGCGCAAATTCACTCCGATTTACATCCATTTTTCGTTGAATTTTAGCGCCTTTTCGAGGCGAGATTTAATTCCTTCGCGCTAGATTGCCCCTCAGAAGTTGCGGAGGTGCAAAGTCGCAACCTTGTCGGCTGATCGGTGCATCGTGGGATGCGCCGGCGCCGGAGACGGTGTTTTGGTGGCCTTTGGTTGACTGGTGTTGTGGCGATGCGTGGCAAGCTTGAGTTGTTTACCAACGAGGAAATGTCGCGCGCCGACGGGCTGGCGGCCTCGCGCGATATCGCCAGCCGCAGCCTGATGGAAGCCGCCGGGGAGGCCGTCGCCAGGGCCACCGTGGCCATGCTGGAGCGGGCGGGGGCGGGCGCCGGCAAGGTGCTGATCCTGTGCGGGCGGGGGGCAAATGGCGGAGACGGATTTGTCGCCGCCCGGCTGCTTCAGGAGCGTGGGCTGACGGTGCGGATTGCGCTGCTTGGCGCGATCACGGAGCTGCGCGGCGACGCGGCCTTGGCGGCCGCGGACTGGCTCGGCCCCATCGAAATGGCCAAACCGGAGACGCTTTTGCCGCCGGTCAATCTGATCGTCGACGCCTTGCTTGGAGCGGGCTTAATCGGGCCGCCGCGCGCTGATTTTTCTCATCTTATCAATGCGATGAACGAAAGAAACCTACCGATCCTGGCCATCGACGTGCCCTCCGGCGTGAGCGGAACCACGGGCGAAATCGCTTCGGTTGCCGTCGCCGCGACCGAAACGGTGACCTTCGTGCGCCGCAAGCCAGGGCACCTGCTGTTGCCGGGACGGCTGGCCTGCGGCATGCTGACGGTGGCCGATATCGGCATGCCGCAAAGTGTGATCGACGAGGTGGCGGTGAACGCCTTCGCCAATGAACCGGAGCTTTGGCTGGCGCGCTTTCCGTTTCCGCGCGCAGACCAGCACAAGTACAGCCGCGGCCACGCCGTGGTGTTGGGTGGGCCGCCGCTTGCCGGCGGAGCAGCCCGGTTGGCGGCGCGGGCGGCCTTGCGTGTTGGCGCCGGGCTGGTGACCGTCGGGGCGACGGCAGAGGCACAGCAGATCAACGCCTGTCATCTCAATGCGATCATGTTGGCGCCGGTCGAGGACGCCGCCGATCTTGGCAACCTGTTGGCGGACCGCCGCAAGAACGCGGTCCTGATCGGGCCGGGCTTTGGCGTCGGCCCCCGAACGCTCGACATGACCATCGCGGCGCTGCGCTCTGGTGCGGCCACCGTCATCGACGCCGATGCCCTCACGTCGGCGGTGGACAGCGCGGAGCACCTGATCTCGACCATCATGCACAGTCCCGTCCGCCCGGTCGTGTTGACGCCGCATGAGGGCGAATTCGAGCGGCTGTTTCCCGGTCTTGAGGGCAGCAAACTCGAGCGCGCACGTGTTGCAGCAGCAAGTTCGGGAGCCATTGTCGTATTGAAAGGGCCTGATACCGTTATCGCCTCGCCCGATGGCCGCGCCGCCATAAACGCCAATGCGCCGGCCACGCTGGCCACCGCCGGTTCCGGGGACGTACTCGCCGGCCTGATCGTCGGCTTGCTGGCGCAGGGCATGACCGGCTTCGAAGCGGCCTGCGCTGGGGTTTGGCTGCATGGCGCGGCCGCGACGGCATTCGGTCCGGGACTGATCGCCGACGATCTTCCCGAGTTGGTGCCGCGCGCGCTGGCGGAGCTGCAGAAGCAGGCCTGAAACCAGAGGGAACGCTGGGCTTTCAGAGATTGTTAGCAAATCAATCGGTATTCCTATCTCTCGCTGTGCTGCGTCCGATTTCCTGTTTTCATGAGGGACGCCCGCATGAGGACGATGCACCGCTACGCATCGCCGTCGCGAACACGCGCGCCCGCCAGTTGGGCGCCCCCCATCGCCGGCGGAACCATGTTGGCCGTGGCCTTGGCGATGCATGTGGCGCCACGCGGCGACTGGGTCTACCTGGCGCTCTTGGCGGCTGTCATGCTCGCTCTCCTGCTCGGCCAAGGCTGGTCTTTGGCGGAAGCAAAAACGTCGACTCCGACCGCACTCGCCCTGCTGGCCTTTGGCGGTTTGGCCGTGGCGGGCGAATTCTGGGGCGCAGTCCCCGGCAAGGCGGTTGCGAGCGGCAGCGCCTTCATCGCCATGGCGGTGCTTGGGGCCACGGCATCTGACGCGATCGCCAGGTTGAAAGACGACACCATCCGCCGCGCCGCAATTGGCCTGATGGTCGGGTGTTTCGCCGGTCTGGCCTTTCTGATTTTCGAGGCTGTCTCCAATTTTGCCCTGCAGCGGTGGCTCTTCAGCGCCTTTCCGGTGCTGGTGCGCCTGGCCGACAAGCACCTGCACCTTGTTAACGATCAGGTCGCTTCGATCGATCCGGCGAACCTAAAACGGCACATGGCGCAGGCGACTCTGCTGCTCTGGCCGGTCGCCTTGCTGAGCTTGTCTTTCTGGAAGCAAAATCGCGGCCGGCTGGTCAGCGCGGCTCTGATCGCTTGCACCGTGCTTGCCGGCCTGCTGGCGCGGCACGATTCCTCCAATCTGGCCCTCGCCGGCAGCTTAATTGCCTTCGTGTCCGCCACAGTATCAT
Source organism: Hyphomicrobiaceae bacterium (assembly GCA_031393505.1). Taxonomy (GTDB): domain Bacteria; phylum Pseudomonadota; class Alphaproteobacteria; order Rhizobiales; family Hyphomicrobiaceae; genus JANYHF01. The sequence continues at coordinate 31,116 of JANMVX010000333.1, forward strand.
ACCGCTGGACCTGGCGTGCTGTCGCCGCCGTCTGGCTGCTACTCACCCTCTTCATCGTGCCACTGATGCTGCTGCAATTTGAATCGCGATACTACGAGCAGCAGTGGATTCAGGCCTCCGGCCGGCACCGCATGGTGATCTGGGGCTATTCGGCCGGCGAAGTCGCCAAGGCGCCGATGCTTGGGATCGGCGCCGGCTCGGGCAAGGCCGTCGATGCGCGCCGTACCGACGTCAAGCAGGTGCCCGGCGAAATCTTCCAGTTCCGCACCGCCGACCACCAGCACGATTTCTACCTGCAGGCCTGGTACGAGATGGGCCTTTTGGGCGCGCTGACCTTCTGTTTCGCTGGCCTCGTCGCCCTGTTCCGCCTGCGGCGCCTGCCCGACTCCGTCCGCAGCTATGCTCTCGCCACATTTGTTGCCGCCATGTTTCTGGTGTCCACCAGCTACGGTCTGTGGCAAGAATGGTTCGTCGCCTCGATCGCGATTGCGGCCGTCGCGTTGACCCTAGCCGTGCGATTTGCGAGCCCCGATGCCTTCGATCTTCCACCGCCCACGCCGGCCTGACCGATCAACGATCTGGCGTTCGCTCGCATTCGCTGTTCTATTGTCTGGTGTTCAAGGCGCCGCCCTGGCCCAACAGCAGCTGGCCACGACAGGCGCCTCCACCATCGGCGGCGAAACCCTGCTGCGCGGCGACTTCGCCAAGGCCTACGAAAGCCTCAGCAAGGAGCTGGACAGCGGTGACATCACGAACGAAAAGCGCGCCGCTCTTTTGAACGACCGGGGCGTTGCCCAATGGCGCTCGGGCGCGCTCAAACCCGCACTTGACGATCTGAACAAGGCCGCGACGCTCTATCCGGAGCTGGCCTCGATTTACAACAACCGTGGCAACGTTCTGCTGGCGTTGCAGGTGCCGACCGAAGCCGTGCGCGATTTCGAACGCGCCATTCTGCTCGCCCCCGGCTATGCGGCGGCTTACAACAACCGCGCCATCGCCCAGATGCAGCTCGGCAATCTCGACGCCGCCATCATCGACTTCAGCAAAGCGAGCGAACTCGCCCCCACCGCCCCGGCTCCCGTAAATGGCCGGGGTCGGGTTCACTTGGAAGTCGGCCGTCCCTATCTCGCCCTGCGGGACTTTTCCCGCGCCATCTCCCTCGATCCGGCGTACCGGCCAGGCTACCGCAACCGTGCTCTGGGCCGCATGGCGCTTCGTCAATATGGCACCGCGATCGAAGACCTCACCAACGCGCTGAACTTTGCTCCCAGTGACCCGGGCCTGTTGTTGACGCGCGGCACAGCCTTGATCGCGGCCCAAAACTATGGCGGCGCGCTACAGGATCTCGAAAAGCTGGTCACGCTGACGCCCGGCTCGGCCGCAGCCTACGCCGAGCGGGGGCGGGCCAAGGCGTTGATGGGCTCGTTCCCCGAGGCCATGGCCGATTTTGGCAAGGCCTTGGAGCTGGACCCGAAAAATCGCGACGCCTTCGTCTATCGCGCCGAAGCCCACCAGTTGAACAACGAACCTGATCTCGGCCTCACTGACGCAGAGCGCGCGCTAAAAATCGATCAAAGCCTCGGCCTTGCATTTCGCGTGCGGGGGCGCTTGGAAGAGGCGCTCGGCCAGAAGACCCAGGCCGTGTCCGATTTTACGCAAGCTGTGCGGCTCGACGGCAACGATGCGGAAGCCTGGGCGGGGCTGCAACGGCTGACCGGCCAGCCCCGGACCGAACCTGCCGAATTGCCCGACAGCCGCCTCGACACTTGGATGGTGGCGAAAGAAGCCGACCGCCTGTTTGCCCGCAATGACAAGCTGCCAGGACTGCTGGTGCCGCTCGAGCTTCTGAGCGGCGATACCGTCACTTTGACGGGCTATGAGGACAAAGCCGCCCAATTCCGTGGCATTGGCGTGCTGCGCTACGTTGCCGGAAGCCTCGCCGACAAAGGAGGGTCCCGCGAGGTCGAACTCGCCGCCATCATAGACGTCGCCCACAAACAGGTGCTCGGCATCGAGCCTTATCGGGACGGCGACACGCTGGCGAATTGGACCTGGGCCGACAGCGGCGATCTGGTGGTGAAGGGGACTGACGGCGTCAGTTCCACCTATCATCTCGGCCAAGCGCTCGCAGGCGGCGGGCAGGTCGCTCAGCGGCAAGCGCCAAGTCAGGGTCAGGTGTCTGCGCCGCGCCGTCAGACCGCGTCCGCGTCCCCTACGCCGCGCCGCAAGAAAGCCTTCACGCTGTTCGATTTGCTATTCAACTGATCGCGTCAGATCCCAGCCACTTTCTGCAGCATGCGGAACTTCAACGCCTTGAACAGGGGCGGCGCTTCATTTGCGATGACGCAAACACAGGTTTCATGGCCGTCGACGACTGGGTTGTGCGTCCCTTCGTCGTCCATGTCCGTCACGTCGCCGGGGCCGAAGACGCGTCCGCCGTCGCGCAACGCGCCACTCAGCACTAACGTCAGCTCCGTCCCGACGTGAGCGTGTTCCGGCAACGACATGCCTGGCCGGGCGCGCAGCATGCGCAGGGAATGAACACCGCCTCGCCCGCGGAACATGATGCGCCGGTCTTCGGCGCCGCCCACCATTCGGCGCCATTTGATGGCGTCGAGACCGCCGCCGATCACGCGTCCGAGCGCCTCGGGCAAGCCTTCGCTCAGTGCCGGCCGCAGCGGCAGCGGTCTTGATCGGACCGGCTCGGGGCCGTCCAGTCGCGCCAGCAGGCTATCCAGGGCTGCGGTCTCAAGATCGACTGGTTGGGAACCCTGCATCGACACTGCACCCAACTCCGTCATGGTGCGGACGTTTGCGCGGCACACGGCGCACATCTCCAGATGCGCGGCCACAATGATGCTGAACGGCTCGCTGAGCGTGCCGGCGGCGAACCCCATCAGGGTCGCGTCTTCGGGATGATGCGTGATGCTCATGATGCTTCCGCGAGGGAATCCTTGATTTTTTGATAGGCCAAACGCATGCGCGACTTCACCGTGCCCAGCGGAATACGAAGCCGATCAGCGATTTCGCCATGCGAAAGACCTTCGGTATAGGCCAGCGCGACGACCTCGCCCTGATCAGCGGGCAATGTTTCCAATACGGAGCGTAGGCGCGCTTGGATTTGACCTGCGGCCAACTGATCATCCTGAAGGGGTTCGCCGGAAGCTTGTTCGAGGTGATCCTCACCCAGTTCCTGCCAGGGCACCTCGCGCCGGATGCGGTCGATGCGCAGATTTCGGGCGATGGTGTAGATCCAGGTGATGGCGCTGCCGCGGCTGGCGACGAACAGCTCGGCCTTGCGCCAGACCGTGAGGAAGGTGTCCTGGACGATCTCCTCGGCCGTGCCGTAGTCGGCGCCCTGGCGGACCAGCATGCCTTTGACCTGTGGCCCGACCAGCTGGAACAGCTTTCCGAAAGCGTCGCGGTCACGCTGCATGGCGATGCGCGTGAGGAGATCGGTCAGCTCGGGGCGTGAATGAAGGGTAGTCGGGGGCCGGCCCGACGCCAAAGATGCCTGCATGCCACTGCCACCAACTGCTACTGATGGAGGGTCTACGGGCGCTTGAGTGGGTTGGATCATCGGCGGATCTTGTGAACTCATCGGCGCAAACTCCGATTGTCACTCGGTAAGTCCCCGCACGCACGATATCATAGCCAAACCCCAAGTCGAGGGCTTCGCGTGGCCAGCCACCATGCCGCCACAGGGTTTTGCAGACATATCGTGAACAGAGATTCGCATATTGAATGATCGGAGTATTTCTTCATGAGCACCGTCAATCCGCTTCTCGACCCCTGGACCGGCCCCTTCGAAGCGCCGCCGTTCGGCCAGATCAAGCCGGAGCACTTCGGCCCAGCCTTTGCCGAGGGGATGGCCGCCCATTTGGCCGAGGTCGCCGAGATCGCCAGCAATTCGGTAGCGCCGACTTTTGAGAATACGTATGTGGCACTGGAAAACTCCGGCCGCGCGCTCGACCGGGTTTCGGGCGTGTTCTGGAACCTGACCGGGGCCGACAGCAACGATGCGCTTCAGGCCGTCGAACGCGACGTCGCGCCGAAACTTGCAGAGCACTCGAACAAGATCACCTCAAACGCGCAGCTGTTTGCCCGCATCGACGCGGTGTTCAAACAACGGGCAGAGCTGAAACTATCGCCCGAGGCTTTGCGCCTGCTGGAGCGCAAGCATCTTGGTTTTGTGCGCTCAGGCGCGGCGCTGGATGCAGCAGCCAAAGCGCGCATCGGCGAGATCAAGCAGCGACTGGCCGCGCTGACCACGAGCTTCAGCCAGAATGTGCTGGTGGACGAAAAGGCCTTCGAGTTGCCGCTGCACAGCACGGCCGATCTGGACGGCTTGCCTGATTTCACCGTCGCCGCCGCTGCCGAAGCCGCGCGCGAGCATGGCAGCAGCGCCAGCCACATCGTAACCATGAACCGCTCGCTGATGGAGCCATTCCTGACCTACTCCACGCGCCGCGACTTGCGCGAACAAGCGTTCAAGGCCTGGCTGCTGCGTGGCGAGAAAGCTGGGCCGACCGACAACCGCGCGCTGATCAACGAGATTTTGGCGTTGCGGCAGGAGCGCGCCAAGCTGTTGGGATACAGCAGCTATTCCGACTTCAAGCTCGACGACACCATGGCCAAGACGCCGGCGACCGTGGACGCACTGCTCGGTGAAGTCTGGCAGGCGGGCCTCAAGGCCGCGCACCGCGAGCGCGACAAGCTGGCGGCCGTCGCCGCGCGCGAAGGCGTGAACCTGCGCATCGAACCCTGGGACTGGCGGCACTACGCCGAGAAGGTGCGCAAGGCCGAGTACGATCTCAACGAGGAGGACATCAAGCCGTACCTGTCGCTAGAGCGCATGATCGCGGCCAGTTTCCATGTCGCCACAAAACTCTTTGGGCTGACGTTTGCAGAGCGCCATGACGTGCCGGTTTACCACCCGGACGTGCGGGTGTTCGAGGTGACGGGTCGCGACGGCAAGCACATCGGCCTGTTCCTGGCCGACTATTTCGCAAGGCCGTCAAAGCGCTCCGGTGCCTGGATGAGCGAGTTCCGCAATCAGGAAAACCTCAAGGGCAATGTCCGCCCCATCATCGTCAACGTGCTGAACTTCGCCAAGGCGGCCGAGGGCGAGCCAACGCTGCTGTCCTTCGACGACGCGCGCACACTGTTCCACGAGTTCGGCCATGGGTTGCATGGGCTACTATCGAATGTGACGTACCCATCGCTGGCAGGCACTTCGGTGGCCCATGATTTCGTCGAACTTCCCTCGCAGCTCTACGAGCACTGGCTGCAGACCAAGGACGTGCTCGGAACGTTTGCTCGGCACTACAAAACCGGCGAGCCCATGCCCGACACACTGATCGAAAAACTGCGCGCCGCCCGCACCTTCAACCAGGGCTTTGCCACGGTTGAATATCTGGCCTCGGCGCTGGTGGATATGGATGCCCACGCCGCATCCGGGACGGGCGAAGACGCCATGGTGCGTCAGGCCGCGACCTTGGCGCGGCTCGGCATGCCGTCCGAAATCGTCATGCGCCACGGAACGCCGCACTTCCAGCACATCTATTCCGGCGAGGGCTACGCGGCGGGATACTATAGCTATCTGTGGTCGGAGATGCTGGATTCCGATGCCTTCCGCGCCTTCGAGGAAACCGGCGATGTCTATCATCCCGAGACGGCGAAGAAATTGTACGACCACATCTACTCCGCCGGCAACCGCCAGGACCCGGAGCAGGCGTATCTGGCGTTTCGCGGCCGCATGCCAAAGGTGGACGGGATTCTTCGACAGCGCGGGTTGACGTAGGGGCGACCCGTGGGTCGCC
>JANMVX010000019.1:0-2154 GCA_031393505.1 Hyphomicrobiaceae bacterium
GACGAACTCCTATCATTGGGTCTTTCATTGCAGGCAAGCGGTCGTGCATCTCGAGGCAAATGCGTTGTATTTGCCGGGGCCCGATTACTCCCGCGCGGCCCGTGTCGTGGACGAGATGATGGCCGGTCACGAGCCGGCGGTGTGGATTTCGGATCGCTATTCGGCCCAGCAATCGCATGGCGAGCGGCATCAGACCTGCCTGGCCCATCTGGCGCGCGACACGGCTTTCGCGTTCGAGCAGGGTTCGGACGATCTGCCCTTCCGGTTCAAGCTTTGGTTGGGAAAAGCGTTCGATCTGGCCAAAGACATAACCGGCTTTGCCGCCTCGACGCTGGCGCGCAAGAAACGCGGCTTGGAGAAACAGCTCACAGACCTGCTGGCCGCGCCGACCGGCTGCGATCTGGCGCGGGAACTGCAAGCCAAAATCGGACGGGCGCGCTGCCAGCTTCTGACCTTTTGCGATTTTCCCGGCGAGGTCGACGTCACCAACAATAAGTCCGAACGAAAGCTCCGTCCCAGCGTGATCCAGCGAAAGGTCACCAATGGCTACCGCGCCATGTGGGCCGCGCAAGCCGAAGCGGACGTGCGAACGACAATCGACACCGCTCGCCTCAAAGGCGCAAATCCCTTCCAGGTGATCTGCGCCACCCTGGCTTGAACCCGCGACGCCGCGATTCAGGCATTTGAAGCGATAGAGGGTGGGTAATTACCTTCCTTCTCTTCCTCGCCGTCACCGCAACCGCGTCATTCGCCTTCGCTGCCACCGGCACCGTAGTCTCTCCGGATCAATACGCGTGGAATAACAACGGCGGCTATGTGAATTGGCTCGCCAATGGTGGCGACGTCACCGTCACCGATACCGCCCTTTCCGGCTACATCTGGTCGGCAGGCTTCGGCTGGATCAATCTCTCGCCTACCAACGGCGGCGTTGCCAATAGTAGCGGCACCTTGTCCGGCTCTGCATGGAGCACCAACACCGGATGGATCGATTTCACCGGGGTCACGATCGACAGCAGTGGTGTCTTCCACGGTCATACGACAGCGCAATCGACCTTCGGCACGATGACCTTCGACTGCACCAACTGCCATGTCGTCACCTCATGGCACGCACCGGCATCAAGCTCTGGTGGCGGAGGCGGAAGCACTGGCGGAGGAAACGGCCAGGTCGTTGACTCAGCCGCCAGTGCGCCATCTTCCATCGTTTCAACCACAACCGACAACCAATCACTCATTTTTTCGCTTCAAGCACAGATACAGAGCCTCATCGCGCAGCTCACCGCCTTGACCGCAGCACGTGGCGTAGCAGCTACCTCATCAGGATCAAGAACGTTCACTTTCAGTCGCAACCTGCAACTCAATGATACAGGCGGAGAGGTCAAGGCCTTGCAGCAGTATCTCAACAGCCATTCCTCCCGAGTAGCCTCATCGGGTCCCGGCTCTCCGGGTAATGAGACGATGTACTTTGGTGTCGCAACATACCGTGCGCTCAGGAAATTCCAGGAAAAACGGGGACTTTTACCAACTGGGTACTTTGGGACGCTGACGAAGACCTTAGTCAATTCACTTCCTGATTACGTGCTTGCGTCAGCTTGGGTTTTTGAATAGAACAAACCACGAACATATTGTTCTCGAAGGTGTTTGGCGATGGCGCGCAATCGGGTCCAATTCCAGAACGGCCTCAGCGAAGCCGATTTCGACAAAAGCTACGGGACCGAAGAGCAATGTCACGCGGCGCTCGTCGCATGGCGCTGGCCGGGCGGTTTCGAATGTCCCGATTGTGTTGGCCACAATCATTGCGTCGTTACGCGCCAAGCGCGGCGACTGTTCCAGTGCAACGCCTGCCGCAAGCAGACTTCCGTCAAGGCGGGGACGATTTTCGCCTCAAGCAAACTGCCGCTGCGGATCTGGTTCAAGGCGATCTACCACGTCACGCAATCCAAGAAAGGTATTTCCAGCCTCGAACTCAGCCGCCGCCTCGGCATCACCCAGACGGCGGCCTGGATGATGAAGCACAAACTCGGGCAGGTCATGCTGGAACGCAACGCGAGCAAGCGGTTGAAGGGACAAGCGTTTGAAGGGAATCGTGCAGATGGACGACGCCTATATCGGCGGGGCGCATCCCGGCCGACGCGGGCGCGGCGCCAAGGGCAAGAC
>JANMVX010000023.1:0-12876 GCA_031393505.1 Hyphomicrobiaceae bacterium
TCGTCGCAGCGCGCGATGATGTCGACGATGGCGTTGCCGATGGCGAGAACGTCGAAACGGGTATCGGGCATGGGACTCTTTCGGTGCGCATTCAAACGGTTGGCGTCTTGTCGGGGAAGCGGCAGAGATCGGCAATGACGCAATCGCCGCAGCGCGGTTTGCGGGCGATGCACACGTAGCGGCCGTGCAGGATCATCCAGTGGTGGGCATGCCGCAGATAGTCCTTGGGCACCACATCCAGCAAGCCAAGTTCCACCGCCAGCGGATCTTTGCCAGGGGCGATCCCCGTGCGATTGGCGAGCCGGAACACATGCGTGTCGACCGCCAGCGTTGGTTCGCCGAAGGCGATGTTCAGCACCACGTTGGCCGTCTTGCGTCCGACGCCAGGTAGGGCTTCCAGCGCCTGACGTGAGCCGGGCACCTGGCCGCCATGCTCGGCGATGAGAAGGTTCGACAGAACGTAGACGTTTCTGGCCTTGGCCCGGAACAGCCCGATGGTCTTGATGTGGTCTTCAATCGCTTCGAGACCCAGCGCCACCATCGCCGCTGGCGTATCGGCCTTGGCGAACAACGCCCGGGTCGCCTTGTTGACGCCAGCGTCGGTAGCCTGCGCCGAGAGCACCACGGCCACCAGCAGCGTGAAGGGATTGGTGTATTCGAGGTCGCTCTTGGGGTCGGGCCGGTCCGCCGCCAGCCGCCGGAACATGTCTGCAATTTCGGCCTTCGACAAGCTTTTTGGCTTTGCGGTCTTCGCGGTTTTCGCGGTCATTTTGGCGCCGTCTCAGCCGGTAATGTCGTAGGCGGCCAAGGCCGCCATGTTCACGATGTCACTGTCCTTGGACCCCAGATTCACGATCTGCACCGGATGCGTGAGGCCTACCAACAACGAACCGATCACCGTGGCGCCGCCGATTTCCTGCAGCATCTTGGTGGAGATAGCCGCCGAATGGAACGCGGGCATCACCAACACGTTGGCGGTCTCTTTCAGCCGCGAGAACGGATAGTTCTTCAACTTGTCCGCGTTCAGCGCAACATCCGCGCCCATGTCGCCGTCGTACTGGAAATCCACCTTCATCTCATCGAGCAGCTGCACCGCCTCGATGATCTTATCGGAGCGCTCGCCCTTGGGCTGGCCGAAGGTGGAATAGGCCAGCATCGCCACGCGCGGCTCGGCGCCCAGGCGGCGCGACACGCCCGCAACCTCAATGGCGATGCGAGCCAATTGCTCTGCCGTCGGCATATCGTGCACGCTGGTGTCCGCCACCAGCACCGCGCGGCCACGCGACAGCACCAGCGTGACGCCGATCACCGTGTGGCCGGGCTTGGGATCGAGCACGCGGCGCACGTCGTCATAGGCCACCGACCAATGGCGCGTCACGCCCGTCACCATCGCATCCGCGTGACCCATGGCCACCATGCAGGCGCCGAAGATGTTGCGGTCGTTGTTCACCAGTCGCAGACAGTCGCGGAACAAATAGCCCTGGCGCTGCAACCGGCCATACAGAAATTCCGCATACTGCTTGTTATGTTCATAGCCGCGCGCATTCACGACCTGCAAATGGGCATGATCGCCGATCCCCGCATCGTCGAATGTCGCCTGCATGCGCTCGGTGCGCCCGATCAGGATCGGCTGGCCAAGGCCGTGTCCATGAAAAGCGTGGGCGGCGCGGACAACCTGTTCCTCTTCGCCCTCGGCGAATACGACACGTTTCGGATTGCGGCGCACTTTTTCGAAGATGCTTTGCAGCCAGCCCGCCGTCGGGTTCAGCCGGCCCGACAGTTTTGCGCCGTAGGCCTCCATATCCGCTATCGGCTTGCGCGCAACGCCGGTTTCGATCGCTGCCTTGGCGACCGCCATCGGGATGGCCCGGATCAGGCGCGGATCAAACGGGGCGGGGATGATGTAGTCGTTGCCGTAGTGAGGCCGCACGCCGCCATAGGCCAACGCCACATCGTCCGGCACGTCGGTGCGGGCGAGTTTCGCCAGCGCTTCGGCGGCGGCGATCTTCATGGCGTCGTTGATGGTGGACGCCTGCACATCCAGCGCGCCACGGAAGATGTAAGGGAAGCCAAGCACGTTGTTGATCTGATTGGGATAATCCGAACGGCCCGTGGCGATGATGGCGTCCTCGCGCACCGCCAGCACATCCTCGGGGCGGATTTCGGGATCGGGGTTGGCCATGGCGAAGATGATTGGTTTGGGCGCCATGGTCGTCACCATCTCGCGGGTGACGGCGCCCGCCGCCGACAGACCGAAGAACACGTCGCACCCCTTCAGGGCGTCAGCCAGCGTGCGCGCCGGCGTGTCGACCGCATGGGCCGACTTCCATTGGTTCATGCCCTCGCGGCGGCCCTGATAGACCACGCCCTTGGTATCGCACAGGATGGCGTTCTGGTTCGGCATGCCGAGCGCCTTCACCAGCTCCAGGCACGCGATGCCCGCCGCGCCCGCCCCGTTCACCACCAGCTTGGTGGTGCGGATATCCCGCCCCGTCAGATGCAAGGCGTTGATCAGGCCAGCCAGCGCAATGATGGCCGTGCCGTGCTGATCGTCGTGGAACACCGGAATGTCCATCAGTTCGCGCAAGCGCTGCTCGATGATGAAACAGTCCGGGGCTTTGATGTCTTCCAGGTTGATGCCGCCGAAGGCCGGGCCGAGATAGCGGACGCAGTTCACGAATTCGTCGACATCCGTGGTGTCGACTTCGAGATCGATGGAATCCACGTCGGCGAAGCGCTTGAACAGGACGGCCTTGCCCTCCATCACCGGCTTTGACGCAAGCGCACCGAGCGCGCCCAGTCCCAGAATGGCCGTGCCATTGGAGATCACGGCGACCATGTTGCCCTTGCTGGTGTAGTCATAGGCCTTGCGCGGATCGTCGGCGATGGCCTGCACCGGCACCGCGACGCCCGGCGAATAGGCCAGCGACAGATCGCGCTGCGTCGCCATCGGCTTGGTTGGCTGGATCTCCAGTTTTCCGGGCTTGCCCATGGCGTGGAAGTCGAGCGCTTCCTGATTGGTCACGGTCGTACGCTCGATTTTGCGGCTCATGGATGGGCTCTTGGTTTTAAGAGTTCGCTGACGCGGGACAATGAAGACAACATCGAAACATGCCAAAGCGGATAAGTCACGGAATCGTGTCAAGCGCGACAGGATCGCCGCCGATCCGAGGGCAGGGCGCCGAGTGGTTTCACTCCTAACATTCCAACAACTCAACCGAATTGATTGAATCTGATGGAACCCGTGATTGCTTGTGAGCGTTACCGCCTAGCAAACTGACGGGGCACGGTGACGTCTCAACGCACTCCGTCAGCCGCAAAACGTACCTTAAGCCGTTGTCATAATGGGAGGACTTCGAATGCTCAAGAAACTGGCGATGCTCGCCATCGGCACCGTGGCAATGCTGGCCATGCCGTTGGCGGCTCAGGCGAAAACTTACTACTGGATCTCACACGGCGGCCCAGCCGATCCGGTCTGGACCTATTTCTTGGCCGGCGCAAAAGCCTGGGCCAAGGACACCGGGCAGACGGTCAACACCTCGTTCCACACGGGCGACGTGCCATCGCAACAAGAAGCCGTCCGCGCCGCCATCGCCGCCAAGGCCGATGGCATCGTCGTCACCAGCCCCGATCCGGGCAGCATGGTGGGCGTGGCCAAGGAAGCGCGCGCGGCGGGCATCCCGATCATCAACTTCAACACGCCAGATGCCACGGCCAACTTCAACGCCTACGTCGGCGCCGATCTGACGGTCGTCGGCAAGGGTTGGGCGCAGTATCTGGTCGACAAGGGCCTCGTGAAAGCCGGTGACTTTGTCTGGATGCCTGTCGAAGTGGCCGGCGCCAGCTACGGCGTCGAGGAAGAAAAGGGCATCGCCACGGTCTTCAAGCCGCTCGGCATCACTTGGGAAATCACCGAAACCAAGCTCGACCAGGCCGAGGTCATCAGCCGCATGAGTGACTACCTCACCGCCAACCGCGCCAAGGTGAAGGCCATCATCGGCCTCGGCGATCTCGTCACCGGATCCATCAAGCGGGTCTACGACAAGGTCGGCATCAAGGCTGGCGAACTCCCGGTCGTCGGCTGGGGCAATTCGCTCGATACGACCCAGGAGGTGCTGTCAGGCTATGTGAACGCCGCACAGTGGCAGGACCCGCAGGCGACCAGCTACATCGCGCTCTCGCTGGCGGCGATGGCCGGCAACGGCATCCCGCCGGGCTTCAACATCATCACCGGCTCGCTCTACGGCAAGGACACGGCCGCCGTGTACGACAAGGTTCTCTCGGGCAAATAGTCCTCCTCCCTCCCGAGCGCAGTCGCGGCGGCGATAGTCTCCGCCGCGGCTGTTGTTCGCTGGCCCGCATCCAGCCGACACCGAAAGCCCCACCTTGGAAAACCGCCCGCTCATCCGACGTCTGATCGGCAAGCCCGAATTTGGCCCCTTCGTGCTGCTGGCCGCCGAACTGATTGTTTTCTGGGCCATCAATCACGCGTTTCTCTCACCCCTGAACATCAGCAACACGTTGGAGTTCACGGTCGAACTGGGGCTCATTGCGCTGGCCATGACGCTGCTGATGACGGCCGGCGAATTCGATCTTTCGGTCGGTTCGGTGTTCGGCTTCGCGCCCGTCATCATGTGGACCCTGTTCAACCAGGGCATCGCTCCGCTCGAAGTGTCGTTCGTGGTCGCCCTGCTGGTCGCGGGCCTGATCGGATGGTTCAATGGCTGGTTCGTGACGCGGGTTGGCGTGTCGTCCTTCCTGGTCACGCTCGGCATGTTGCTGGTCGTTCGCGGCACGGCGTTGTTCGTCACCAACGGCTTCCCGCAGCGCACCTGGACGGCAGAAGACCAATGGCTGGCGCAGGTGCTGGTGGGTAATTTCTATATCGGGCCGTTTCGCATCTACGTGTCGCTGTTCTGGTTCATCGGCGCCGCCATCGCGCTCGGGTACGTTTTGAACAAATCAAAATTCGGCAATTGGATCCAGGCGACCGGCGGCAACGCGGCGGCGGCCCGCGCGCGCGGCGTCAATGTCGACCGCACGAAAGTGATCCTGTTCATTCTCTCGGCCGTGCTCTCGGCGTTCGCCGGCATCATCTCCTCGATCCGCACCTCGGCCGCCAATCCCAACAGCGGGACGGGCTATGAGCTGGAGGTGATCGCCATGGTCGTCATCGGCGGCACCGCGCTGACCGGCGGGCGCGGCACCATCGCGGGCACCGTGCTCGGCGTTTTTATTCTGCGCGTCATGCGCAATGGCATCGTGCTGATCGGCGTGCCGGGCCTCGCCTACAACATCTTCATCGGCGCTATTATTCTGGGTATGATGGCGCTCCACTCTTGGCTGGAACGCCGGCACCAGGCGGGGATCTGAGCCATGGCCATTCCACTCGTCCGCATGGAGCGCGTCGGCAAATTTTATGGCCGCGTGAAAGCGCTTGAGAACGTCGATTTCGCCGTCGACGAACGCGAAATCGTCGGCCTGCTCGGCGATAACGGGGCGGGCAAATCCACGCTCATCAAGGTGCTCTCGGGCGCCGTGCCGATGACCAGCGGCGACATCTACATTCGTGGCAAGAAGGTCAGCATCCAAAGCACGACCGACGCCATCGCCAACGGCATCGAGACCATCTACCAGGACTCCGCCCTGGTCACGCAGCTGTCCATCGCGCGCAATCTTTTCCTGGGCCGGGAGCCGATCAAGGGATCGCGGTTTTTCAACCGCATGGATCAGGAACTGATGGAGAAAGTCGCTGGCGAGCTCCTGGCCCGCGTCGGCATCAGCAAGAACATCCCGGCGCAGACGCCCATTGGCTCGCTATCCGGAGGTGAGCGCCAGGCCGTCGCCATCGCCCGCGCCATGCATTTTGACAGCGATCTGATCATTCTCGACGAGCCGACCAACAATCTCGGCGTCGCGGAAACCCAGGGCGTGCTGCGCTTTGTCCGCGGCGCACGGGATTCCGGTCATTCGTGCATTTTCATCGCCCACAATATCCACCATGTGTTCCAGGTGGTTGATCGCATCGTCGTCATGCGGCGTGGCAAAATCGTCGCCGACGATATCGATCCAAAGAAAACCACCGTCGAGGGCGTCGAGCGGATCATCACAGGTATGACGGACGGAGACGTTCACTCCGCCGCCAGGTAGCAATCGGCCTCGCCATGAAAGCCACGGTATCGGACATCGCCAAGACCTGCGGGCTCTCGACAGCGACGGTTGACCGCGTGCTGAACAATCGCTCCGGCGCCAGCGCCACGAACCGGCAGCGCGTCATGGAGGCAGCCAAGCAGCTGGGCTATCTTCCGATGGCCGATGCGATAGCTATGCCGCACAAGCCGGCGCATCTGGAGTTCTTCCTGCCCATCGGTGCCAACGCCTTCATGGCCGACCTCGCCAGGCACATCGAGGACTACTGCGGGCACCTGCCGCTGGTGGCGTCTTGCCGAATCCATAGTCTTGGCGGCATCACGCCGGAAGACTTACAAGCCGCAACAGAAAAACTCTCAAGCCGCGCCAATGGCGTCGGCGTGATCGCTGTAGACCGCCCGAAAACACGCAACATCCTGCGCGAAATCGTCGAGACGGGGACGCGGCTGGTCACGCTGGTGTCCGACATTCCCACGGCGCCACGCTCGGCCTATGTCGGAATCGATAACCGCGTCGCCGGTCGAACGGCGGCGCTGCTCATGGGACGCTTCGTCGGCGGACGGCAAGGACATTTGGCCGTCGTCGTCGGTTCCCGCTCCTATCGCGGCCACGAGGAGCGCGAAATGGGATTCCGTTCGGTACTGGGCGAAGACTTCCCCAATCTCAGCGTAACCAGCGCCCTAGAAATCAATGATGAGCCGGAAGCGAGTTATCGGGCCGCAGTGCGCGTGCTTCAGTCCGAGCCAAACCTGCTCGGCATCTATTGCGTAGGCGCCGGCCGGTCCGGCATTGCGAGAGCGCTCCGCGAGGCGAACTTTCCAAAGAAGCCGGTCTTCATCTGCCACGATCTTACGCGCGAGACGCGCGGCTATCTGGTGGAGGAAATCGTTGACGTCGTGATCGACCAGAACGCGCGGCTGATCGCCGAGCAGGCCGTCATCCGGCTGCTCGGCTCAATTGCGTCGTCAGCGCCCTATCTCACCAAAAAGTTCATCGAGCCGCGCCTCATCCTGAAGGAGAATGTGCCGGTGCAGTGATGGGTTTCAGGCATTCATCGATCCGAAGAAGTCCCCGTTGCTCTTGGTCTGGCGCAGCTTGTCGAGCAGGAACTCGATGCTCTCCATGCTGCCCATGGGCGACAGGATTCTCCGCAAGACATACATCTTCTTGAGGTCAGTCGGGGGGACCAGGAGATCTTCCTTGCGGGGGGCCGCAATGCCGCTCCACCGGCAATCCATCGACCGCCATATTGGCCGTGTACGCTTCGAATACAATCCCATTACGGAGGGTTTTGTGCCGCAGCTGCAGCGGCGACATGAGGTGGCGGAAGGGTGGCACGCGTGCTCAAGAATTGGAAAACAAGCGCTCGTCCCAGAAAACGGGGTATTCGAGTCCTGCTTGCAGTTTCGGAAAATCCGGGTGCGAGCAGTTGATCACAACGTTCTCGTCAATTCGCGCAACGTATGAAGGGACGATCAGGATCAAGGACCTCTTCTCCTGATGCCATTTGGCACCGAAGGCGCTGGCTCTTTCGTCGTCGACCCATTTTGGGAAACTGTGCGCGGTCACCGTCTCGTAAGAAATCCCGGATGGAATGTTGATTTCGATGCAGTGCTGGCGTAACGGCAATCCAAGGTTCCAACGCGCCAGTGACTCAAGCAGCGCCGTGCTGTAGTAACGGGAAGAATAGATTACCTCCTGTCCGCGCTTGTGCCAACGGCCTTTGGATCGCGCGGAGCCCTGGCCGCTGTAGATCGGATAACGACCGTCCGCACCGCCAACGCGGAAGGCGCGCATGGATTGGCTAAGTGTCCTGACGTCAGGCTGCGACACCGGCTTCCGCTCGCCCCAAGAATTGCAACACCAAATCAGCTCCGGCAATCGACTCGGTAGCCAGCTGAATCGGCGATTTGCCACCCATCAAAGGATGCCTGCGGCTCATGAAAAATGCGGCCTTCTCGCGGTCGTTGTGATAGAGCCTTAGAACTTCCGCGATCACTCTCGCGAGAGCCCATACTTTTTCGCTCTCGTCCTTGGTGAGCGTCTGGTTCTTTCGCCGATGCAAGGTCGATTTCGGAATCACGTCCGTGACTTTGAGAAATCTGCCTTCGGGATCGATACGTTCAACGACAATCGCTGCGGTCGAGACGGGAAACCCGGTCCGTATGCGCTCCAC
The DNA here is from genome assembly GCA_031393505.1 of Hyphomicrobiaceae bacterium. GTDB lineage: Bacteria > Pseudomonadota > Alphaproteobacteria > Rhizobiales > Hyphomicrobiaceae > JANYHF01. The sequence continues at coordinate 8,327 of JANMVX010000023.1, forward strand.
CAGCGAGAAATCATCCACGTCTTGCCACTTGGGAAGTCCCATGAACTTCGCCAATTGACCGGGTTCGGAGAAGTCTGTGCTCTCGGTTCGCGTCACGACATCGCCTCCCACTGTCTCACTCGGAACCCAGGTTAGCCCCAAGTGAGACAAAAGACAAGACAAGCCGTCACGCGTTCATCGAGCCGAAGAAGTCGCTATTGCTCTTGGTCTGGCGCAGCTTGTCGAGCAGGAACTCGATGCTCTCCATGGTGCCCATCGGCGACAAAATCCGCCGCAGCACATACATCTTCTTGAGGTCGGTCGGGGGCACCAGGAGGTCTTCCTTGCGCGTGCCGGACTTGGCGATGTCGATGGCTGGGAAGGTGCGCTTGTCGGCGACCTTGCGGTCCAGCACCAGTTCCGAGTTGCCCGTGCCCTTGAACTCTTCGAAGATCACTTCGTCCATGCGCGATCCGGTATCGATCAGCGCGGTGGCGATGATGGTCAGTGAACCACCCTCTTCGATGTTACGTGCGGCGCCGAAGAAGCGTTTTGGGCGTTGCAAAGCATTCGAGTCGACGCCACCGGTGAGCACCTTGCCCGACGACGGAACCACGGTGTTATAGGCGCGGCCGAGGCGGGTAATGCTATCGAGCAGGATCACCACGTCGCGCTTGTGCTCGACCAGCCGCTTGGCCTTCTCGATCACCATCTCGGCGACCTGGACGTGGCGCTGCGCCGGCTCGTCGAAGGTCGAGGCGACCACTTCACCCTTTACTGAGCGCTGCATGTCGGTGACTTCCTCGGGCCGCTCGTCGATCAGCAGCACGATCAAGTAGCACTCGGGGTGATTGGCCGTGATGGAATGGGCGATGTTCTGTAGAATGACGGTCTTGCCGGTGCGCGGCTGGGCAACGATCAGGGCGCGCTGTCCTTTGCCCATCGGCGCCACGATATCGATGACGCGCGCGGTGAGATCCTTGATGGTCGGGTTCTCGATTTCCATCTTGATCCGCTTGCTAGGGTAGAGCGGCGTCAGATTGTCGAAATGGACGCGGTGACGGATCTTTTCGGGATCCTCAAAATTGATCGCATTCACCTTCAGCAGGGCGAAGTAGCGCTCGCCATCCTTGGGGCTGCGAATCTGGCCTTCCACGGTGTCGCCCGTGCGCAGACTGAAGCGACGGATCTGGCTGGGGCTGACGTAGATATCGTCCGGCCCCGGCAGATAATTGGCGTCCGGCGAGCGCAGGAAGGCAAAACCGTCCTGCAGCAGTTCAACCACGCCGATGCCGGTGATCTCGACGTCCTTGGCAGCGAGCTGCTTCAGGATCGTGAACATCAGCTCCTGCTTGCGCATCGACGACGCGTTCTCCACCTGGCACTCCTCTGCGAAGGCCAGCAGCTCGATCGGGGATTTCTTCTTGAGGTCCTGTAGTTTCATTTCTTGCATAAAATAGGCTCCGAAAGCGGCTAAGGCCGCGGGGTCGTTCAGGGGATGTGCCGGGAGGAGGAGGGATTGCAGTCGCGTGCTCACGTTTGGCGGAGCATCGTGGCGCCCGGTCGCGCCGTTAGTCAGCGCACCCTGTTTTTCGGGCGCGCGGGCAGTAGTCTCGTTCGCTGGGATGGAACCGACTGCGACGCAGGATAGCAGAAAACGAGCCTCATAGATAGGTGTCATCGACGAGGGCTTATGGCTTCAGGCTCGCCTTGGTGATTTTGCGGTGGGAATGAATGACACGGAGGATGTTCACAACATCCACCACTGCATCGTAGTCGTAGAAAATCAAGTACGGTTGGACGCGTACGCAGCGCGTGACACTTCCAAGTCTCGGACGCGGAGAGCCCGTTTTTGGTATGTCTTTGATGCGATCAAAGCTGGTCTGAAACCGTCTTGCGTATCGCCAAGAAACAGCCTCACCAGCATTAAACTTCAGATAGCTCAAAATGTGAATCAGATCGGACTTAACGGCGCGCTGGTAGACGCGATGCGTCAATTGCTGGCGCCCGGCCCACTGAACCCAGCCAACAATCCGTCAATCTCTTCCGAACTGACTGTTTCGCCGCGCTTAAGTCCCGCGCGAGCCTCATCAAGCAGCGGTTTAACCCAGTCCAGGTCTTCTGACTCGAAAACGATACGCTCATCAATGATCGTGCGAGCCGCATCGTCGATGCTCGGGAAATTGCCCTCGGCAACTTGTGCACTGAGCCAAGCAGTCTGATCGGGAGTCAATGTGATGCTCATTGCTGGAGCCTATCACATAAATCGACAAATCCAAAGCCGCCGCCCGCCAATCGCTCAAAACGGCTTGACGATCACCAGCAGCACGATCCCGATCATCAGCGCCGTCGGAACCTCGTTCAGCAACCGCCAGGTGCGCGCCGACACCGTATTGCGGTCCTCGGCGAACTTGCGCGCGGCGCCGGCGAAATAGCCGTGTACGCCGGACATGACGAGCACCAACGCCAGCTTGCCGTGGAACCAGGACGCCAAAAGGAACCCGCCACTCCAGGCCAGGTAGAGGCCAAGCACCCAAGCCGCGATCATCGCCGGGGTCATGATCGCCTTCAGCAGGCGCCGCTCCATGACCTTGAAGGTCTCGGACTGCGGCGATCCCTTGGGCGCATCGCAATGATAGACGAACAACCGCGGCAGATAGAGCATGCCGGCCATCCAGGCGATGATGGCGATGACGTGCAGGGCTTTGGCCCACAGATAGAGATCGGGCACGCTCAGGCTCCCTCTTTCTCATCCCCGCGCAGGCGGGGATCCAGCCAACCCAAATTTCTGCCGCGAAGCCGATGACTTGCAGCTCGTTCGAAGAGAGACTCTTCCGTATACCACGTCCGAGCGTCTCACTGGCTTGTCTGGATCCCCACCTGCGCGGGGATGACGACGTGGTGAGGCTGCTCAATCAGCCTCCCCGCACCAGTTTGACCAGTTGGGCCACATGCTCAGGCGGGGTTTCCGGTACGATGCCGTGGCCGAGATTGAAGATGAAACGCTGGCCATCCATGAGTTCGAGGATCTCTTCCACGCGGGCCTCCATGGCCTCGCCGCCGGCCACCAGCAGCAGCGGGTCCAGATTGCCCTGCACAACGACATTCTCGTCGCGAAAAGCTTCGGTCATCATGTAGGGCGGCATGGCGGTGTCGCAGCCAATGCCATCAACGCCGGTCTCGGAAATGTAGAACAGGGAGGACGCCCCCGCCCCCTTGGGAAAGCCGATGATCGGCACATCCGGATGCTTCTTTTTCACGGCGGTTACGAGTTGCTTGGTCGGTTCGACCACCCACCTTTCGAATTCGTCATCGGGCAGATTGCCGGCCCAGGTGTCGAAAATCTGCAAGCACTCCGCGCCCGCCGCCACTTGCCCGCAGAGATAGTCCGCCGACGTTTCGACCAGCTTGTCGATCAGCTGCGCAAACCCTTCCGGGTCGCGATAGGCCCACAGCCGCGCCGCCTTCTGGTCCGTGCTGCCTTGGCCGCCGACCATGTAGGTCGCCACTGTCCAGGGTGCCCCACAAAACCCGATCAGCGCCGTTTCTTTCGGCAGCAGCGAGACCGTCTTGGCGATGGCCTCGAACACCTTCCCGAACCGCTCGGTGAGATGCTTTGCATCGAGTCGGGCGAGGTCCGCAAGCGATCTCACGGGAGCGAGTCGGGGACCCTCGCCTTCGACGAACTTCAGGTCCTGGCCGAGCGCGTGCGGCACGATCAGGATGTCGGAGAAGATGATGGCCGCATCGAAGCCGAAGCGCCGGATCGGCTGCAGCGTGATCTCGGCAGCGTAATCCGGGTTGTAGCACAGATCGAGGAAGCCGCCGGCCTTGGCGCGCAGCTCCCGGTACTCCGGCAGATAGCGTCCCGCTTGCCGCATCAGCCAGATCGGAGGTGGGGTGAGCACCTCGCCTGCGAACGGTCTCAGGAACCGCTTGGTTGCCTTGCTTGCTTGAGGTTTTGCACTGCGAGGAGGTGTGCTCATAAGATTCCAAAAAGACTCTAAGGTCTTATTTTAAGGTTGCTGTTGGACGCAGGGATAGCGGGAATAGCGGCGCGTGGCCAGCGCCGGAAACGTGAGTCGCTGGGAAGCAAGCGGGTTGGAAATGGCGCGGTTCGATTTGCCGCTTGTGACCTCAGCGACTCAGCAATTGCGGCGCGGCATCAGTGGGTTGCCGCGTGGCCGCCGGTGTTGAGAACCCAAGGGCAAGCCTGTCGACGGCGTTCGGAGGCGATCTTGCGATGTCGAATCCGGGCGTGCTGTGACCTTGAGGGTTGGTCCGCCGACGCTGGTTCGGTGTTGGTGTGGACAGGCCTGTGGGCAAGCTGGGATGACATCGGGATAACCTGCCGACCCTGTCGACCCCTGTGCATAACCCCGCGCTTTGTCCACAGGTCGCCAAGAGCTTGCCAAGGGGGTGCAACCGTCGCATGAGACGCCACTGTCTTCTCCTCTCCCCCTGCTTAGGGGGAGAGGATGTCGCCCGAGCCGATAGGCGAGGAATCAGCGACAGGTGAGGGGCAGCCGCTTGCTCCGTACCTGTTTCACCAGGGCCCGAGCAAGCGGCTG
>JANMVX010000024.1:0-4681 GCA_031393505.1 Hyphomicrobiaceae bacterium
GGCGACGCTCGCAGCGCATGCGCTGGGTTATCACTGGCTTCAAGCCCTCGGCGGGCGTCGCCGCGTTTCGCCCGATTCGCCGAACACCGCCTGGCGCAATGCCTCGTTTCGCGGCTATGCTGATTACATGACCAGCGGCGAGTTTGCGCAAGGTATTGATCAGTTTTTGGAGTTGGCGAGTCAATCACGTACCGCGCTAATGTGCGCCGAAGCAGTCTGGTGGCGCTGTCACCGCGCGATGATCGCCGATGCGCTATGTGTGCGCGGCATCAAGGTTATGCATATCCTGGATGTCAAGCATGCCACCTTGCACCCGATGACGTCGCCCGCCCGCATCGTGGATGGCCAGCTCACCTATTCGCCGTTGGATACCGGTGCGCCCATGCACTATACGGCGGTGTCCACTTCCACGCAGGAGCATCACAATGAGTTCCGTTGAAACACCGTCGCAACACGACCCGTTGGCCATGAAGCTGAGCAACGCCGATGACCGCGTCCTGCTCAGCCACTGGTTGCCGCCGCAAGCCGGCGTGGTCCCGAAGGTCCGCATCGGCCAGCACTGGGTCAATGCGCTGTGGGCCTTGCCGCTGATCTTCGTGCTGATGGTGATGGGAGTCGCCGTCGCGCAGGCTATACGGCCGCTCCCGGCGGTGCAGGAGTTTCTTGTGCGCTACCCGGGCATTCCGCCGTCGGTCGCCGTCACCACCGGTTTTCCGGGCTGGCTGAGGTTGCTGCACTTCCTGAACTTCTTCTTCATGGCGTTCATCATCCGCGCCGGCGTGCAGATTCTTGCCGACCACCCGCGGCTGTACTGGAAGCGCGACTGCACGCCGGGCACCGAGTGGTTTCGCTTCCAGAGCGCGGTGCCGACCGGACGGATCTGGACCGCGAAGGACGATTCGGTGACGATCCCGTCGTGGTTGGGTATTCCCGGCATCCGCCATTCGATTGGCCTGGCGCGCTGGTGGCATTTCTCGATCACCTTGCTATGGATGATCAACGGCGTCGCCTTCTACGTGCTGCTGTTTACGACCAGCCAGTGGCGGCGGATAGTGCCGACGACCTGGAGCGTGTTTCCGAATGCCGTCTCGACGGCAATCCAGTACTTTTCTCTGACATTCCCGGTCGATGAGAGCTGGACACGCTACAACGGGCTTCAGCAACTCGTCTACTTCATCACAGTCTTTATTGCCGCGCCGACGTCGATCGTGTCGGGGCTTATGCAGAGTCCGGCGATCTCAAACCGGCTCGGCTGGTTCGGGCGGGCGTTGAACCGGCAGATGGCGCGCTCAATCCATTTCATCGCGCTATGGTGGTTCCTTCTTTTTATCCTGGCCCATGTGACGCTCGTTTTCATCACCGACGCGCGCGTCAATCTGAACATGATGTGGGCCGGAGTCAACGACGAATCCTGGAGCGGCCTCTGGATCTTCAGCGCCGCAATGACTGTCGTCGGGCTGGCCTGGTGGTGGGCGTCGCCGTTCACGTTGCGGAATGCGCGGCTGGTGCAGCGGATTGGCGAAGTGATGTCGCGGCCGTTCGGTGCCGTAACTCAGTCGTGGGAGCCTCAAAGCCAACTCACCGAGCAGGACATTTCGCCACACTTCTGGCCCAACGGAACAATGCCGAAATCGGGCGAATTCGACCGGCTTGTCGAGACCGGTTTTGCCGACTACCGGCTGCGAGTCAGCGGCTTGGTGGAGAGGCCGATGGAGTTCTCGTATTCCGAACTGAAAGCGATGCCGAAGCAGGAGCAGATCACAACGCATTTCTGTATTCAGGGCTGGTCGGGCGTCGCCAAATGGGGCGGTGTGCCGATGCGTCATATCCTTGAACTGGTCAGGCCGACCCCAGAAGCACGTTACGTGGTGCTCTACTCGTTCGCAGATGGCGCCGACGGCGGGCGTTACTATGACACGCACAGCCTGTCAAACATGCGCCATGAGCTGACGATCCTCGCCTACGAGATGAACGGGAAACCGGTCAGCGTGCTGCACGGCGCACCGCTGCGACTGCGCTGCGAGAACGAACTGGGCTTCAAGATGGTCAAATGGATCACAGCCATCGAAGTGGTGCATGGCTATGCGGACCTGGGCGCGGGTGAAGGCGGCTACAACGAAGATCATGAGTTCTACGGCTACCGGGTGCCGATCTGAGAGGCCATCCATCATGACGTCGAGAGGTCGGATCGGTTGCAGGCCAGCTTTGAACGCTTTAACTGAACTCCATCACGTCGTCATCGTCGCGATAGACCAGCGCAACGACCACCTCGCGCGGCTTCACGGCGGCTGCCGGCGCGGCGTCTATCCCTGCAGCCAGAGTGCGCCAAGCGCGGCGAGCAAAGCCAGCGGCATGACCAGCACGCCCATCCTGAAGAACTGCCAGGCACTGACGTCCTCGCCCTCGCGGCGAATGGCGGTCAGCCAAAGAATCGTCGCCAACGAACCCGTCACCGAAAGGTTCGGCCCGAGATCGATGCCGATCGCGACCGCACTCTGGACGGCCTGGTTCACGTGGGCGCCAGCGACGACCGCGCCGGCGATCAGACCAGCCGGCAGGTTGTTGACGAGGTTGGAGGCGAAGGCCACCAGAATGCCTGCGATCCACGGGACCGCTCCTGGAGAGCTTGCCGCGAGGCCTTTGAGCTGGGTAGCCAGAGCGGCCTGCACGCCACTCTCTGCAAGCCCTTCGACCAGAACAAAGAGCCCGGCCACCAAGGGCAGAACGCTCCACGAGATGCCGCTAAAGAGCTGCCAAGGTGCCTCTTGCTTGCGGATCAATGTCAGTAGCGCGACAGCGGCTGCGGTGATGAACGTTGGGAGTCCCAGAGCCGCGTCAAAGGCGGACGAGCTGAGCAAAACGATGATCGTCAGGCCGATGCCGATGGCCACATCCCGACCACCGCGGCTGAGCTCGACCTTCTCGGCGCTGCCTTCAATCGGCTGACTCAGCTCGCGGCGCTCGATCAGGAAGAGCACGCCGAAGGTGACGATGATCGAAGCGGCCGAGGGCAATGCAAACCTCTCAAACCATTTCAACAACGGCGGCAATTGACTGCCGAAGACCACCAGGTTGGCTGGATTCGAAATCGGCAGCACGAAGCTTGCGGCATTGGCGACAAGGGCGCAGGCCAGAAGATAGGGAAGCGGCTTCGCACTTGCCTTCTTGCAAACGGCGTAGACCGCCGGCGTGAGAACCACGGCGGTCGCATCGTTGGAAAGCAGCACCGTGACGCCAACACCGATTGCGTAGACAAGCGCGAACAGGTGTAAGGCCGATCCGCCTGCATGCTTGACAGCGACCCCTGCCGCATAGTCGAACAGGCCTTCTCGTCGTGCCAGCTCCGACAGCAGCATCATGCCGATCAGGAAAAAGTACACGTCGGTTCCTTTGCCGACCGCACGGCCAACGTCTGCCAATGGCAGAAGACCCAGGATTGGCAGCAGCAAGGCACCGCTCACAGCCCAGATCGCCTCCGGGAGCTTCCATGGCCGAAGGATCACGCCGGCGGTCGATGCTGCTGCGATCGCCCAGATGAGGTGATGACTGGTCAAGTGTTATTTCGAACGTGCGGCGACCTCACGGCGCGGGCCCAGGCGGCGCCGCATCGGCTTTTTTTACGGGCGCGCGCAGCGAACTGGCTTCGATGTAGATGTGCTTGATCTGCGGCCGGCCGGCGCGAATTCGCGCCTCCATCCGCTCAATGGCGGGCACCGATGCGGTGTTCAGGGCAGGACGGAACTCGACGCCCATCGCGACGAGCACGGTCTGCGGCCCGAAGTACATGGTGAGCAGCCGGCGCACCGCCGTCACGTCGGCGTCGCCGCTCGCGGCAGCGCGGATCGACGCCAGCTCGGCCGGGCTCGCGCCTTCGCCGATCAGCAGCCCTTTGCTCTCGCGCGCGAGCAGCACGGCCACTGTGGCCATCACCAGGCCGATGCCCAGCGATGCCGCGCCATCAATGTACGGGTTGTGCAGGCGGTGTCCGAAGTAGACGCCGAGAAAGGCCAGCAACAGGCCCGCAATGTCGGCCAGGTCAGCGAGTACCAGCGTGAATAGCGTCGGGTCCTTGCTCCGCCGGAAAGTCTCCCAATAGCTCTTCGAGCCGGCACGCTCGTGGAACTGACGGAAGGCCACTGCGAACGACCCCAGAGTGAACAGCGCCGATGCGCCGAGCACCACGTAGTTCCACAGAGGATCCCGCATCGGCTCGGGGTGCAGGATGTGCTGGATGCCTTCGTAGAACGACATGCCGCCGCCGATCGCGAAGAACAGGATCGCCACGATCAGCGCCCAGAAGTACAGCTCCTTGCCGTGGCCAAGCGGGTGCTGCTCGTCTGCGGGCAGGGCCGCGCGCTTCTGGCCCAGAAGCAACAGCAGCGCATTGCCGGCGTCGACGAGGGAATGCACGCCCTCGGCGACCATCGCCGAACTGCCGCTGGCGAACGCGGCGACGAACTTGGTCGCGGCGATCAGAAGGTCGGCGCCGACGGCGGCGAAGATGGCAGCGCGGGATTCGGAGGCCATGCGATGGCTCTAGAAGTTCTGGCTGTTGTTCATGCGATCGAGCGCCTTCTTCGCCGCCACGCAGGCAGGCAGATCGTAAAAGCGGCCACGCACGACCGAGCCGTTCGCATGATTCGAGTTGTTGCCGTAGGTGCTGTAGAAAATCTCGCAGCTT
>JANMVX010000066.1:0-1605 GCA_031393505.1 Hyphomicrobiaceae bacterium
AGGGCAAAGTGCCCCCCCAAACCAATCAGGAGGAAGCGACAGGCCCGCTTGAGATCGATGACGCGAGGGTCGGTGGACGGCCGACGGAAACGCTGTCCGCCGGCCCCGCTACGCGCGACCCATTCGCCGCGCGACCCGCCACACGCTGCTCGAAAGCCGCGCGATGCCGAACAATGATCTGCCTTGGCAAACAATTCCCTAAGTGGAAGTGACGCGCGGCGCTTTGACACAAGTGCTTGTAGGGCACCGTCAAGGCAACCAAGTAGAGCGGTTTTTCGGCGTATTTTTCGGGTAATGGCGCGCCGAAGAGATGAGCAAAATCAGACAGAGACGATACGTAGGTCGGCACTCCTCGCAAGTATTCGTCGCAGTCTTGTGCCTCGCGATGGCGTTTGCGTCGGCGACCTGCAGCCGGCCTTCGGCGGTGGGGGTGCCGACAGAAGCGCGATGCACCCCGCCAGCATATCGCGCCGGTGGAAGTCGGACCCAACAGCCAGGGGAGCGGTGGGCGACTTGCCTAACCCGGATAGCCATTTCTACAGGGTTGCCAATCCGGCACAGAATCCTGCCCCCGCGGTAGTACCGGTTAACCCTATTTTAACCAACCCACCATGACTCTTTGGGAATGATGAGCACCTCCGACTGCGTAGCCAAAGCTGTTGCGGCAACTGCCAGAGCGGCTGGCCTCCCAGAAAGCGCACTGCGGGTATATTGGAAGGCTAACGCTCTCGAGTGGACCAAGCTCGCGGTGTCGAGGTCAGTTACGAGACGATCCGGCGCTGGACGCTGAAGTTCGGTCAGCTGTTCGCACACAACCTGCGTCGGTCCCGGCCCAAGCCGACCGGCCGCTGGCATCTCGACGAGATGGTCGTGAAGATCAGTGGCAAGCGGATGTACCTGTGGCGGTCGACGCCGAAGGCGAGGTCCTGGACATGCTGGTCCAGGAGCGTCGCAACAAGGCGGCAGCCCTTACGCTGCTTCGCAACTGCTGAGGAACCAGGGAGTCCGACCCGAAGCATCGTCACCGACAAACTGGCTTCCTACCGTGCTGCGGCCAGAGATCTTGGTTTGACCGACTGCCATCGACCAGGCGGCATGCGGGAGAACAATCGGGCGGAAAACTCGCACCTGCCGATCCGCCGGCGGAAGTGAAAGCAGCAGAAGTCAAGTCGAGGGCCTCGGCCCAGAGATTCCTGGCCACCCACGCTGCCGTCTACAACGTGTTCACCCTCCAGCCTCACTTGATCCGCCGACCCACCCTCCGCCAGTTCCGCACCGACGCTCATCGGACATGGGCGGCGACGACCCCCGCCGCCTAATCTCAAGAACAGGGCAGGGGGCTTTCCGGCTCGATCCGGCTAACCTGACAGAACCGCGCGGATGACCACCGCCCCCGGCGAGGCGGCCCACGGAGACGCGCGCTTGCCACAGCGCGACGGGTGGGGAGGGCTTCACGGCGGCGACGCTACACAGCTACACCACCTCCGGGGACACGACCTCTACTGGCTCATCGCCTGGATCCGGGCATTCTCGGCGATGCCGCGGCGACCGGCGGCGATCAGGGCGTCGATCTGGGCGCGGCGGAGGCTGACACTGGTCGGAACG
>JANMVX010000089.1:0-13218 GCA_031393505.1 Hyphomicrobiaceae bacterium
CGAAAAAGGCATCAAGGTCAGTGACGCCGAAATGAAAGCCCTCGACATCAAAGGCGACGAGTTCCATCCTGAATGGAACTACACGATCCGTCCACGCTCGTCCGCCGTCAATCGAAGCGGTTAATTTGGCGGATGTCCTAAGTCTTGTGTCCCGGTCCACCCCATCCAGCCGACGCCTGTACCTCGGCCTCCTGTACGCTGCCGTCACGCAACCGACCGCAGGATCGCCGCCGGTTTGACAGGCACAGCCAGACGAGCCGAGAGGGTGACAGAAAGCGCCGACAGACCGCCCCCGCTGGCGCCCGCTGCGGCCGCGCGGCTGCGCGAGCTGCCGCCCTCCGACGATACGCCCAGGTTGCAGCTGCAGTCCACCTACGCAACCCGCGGCGTCACCCTGCAAAAAATCGCCGGCAAGTGGGCGTTCCGGACGGCGGCGGACCTCGGTTATCTGCTGGAAAAGACCTCCGAGACCGAGAAGCGCCTCTCCCGCGCCGCCCTCGAAACCCTCGCCATCATCGCCTACCACCAGCCGGTCACGCGCGCCGAGGTGGAGGCGATCCGGAGCGGCGCCGCCTCGAGGGGCACGCTGGCATCGGTGACGCCGATATCATCAGCCAACGTCGTATCCGCCCAGGCGCGCTTCAGCCCGAGCTTGCTAGCTTCGGGCGCGATGATGCGGCCGGCGACCAGGGCGCGCTCGCGTGACACCTTGGCGTCGATCAGCTTGTCGAAGCCCAGCCGCTTCATCGCGGTACGGACGGCCTCGACCTATGCTTGTTGCGTCCGCAGCAAGCCGCTTAAGCAATACCAGGGGCCAGCGAACGCGTCACCTCCAGCGCGCGCTCGACCGGACCGAGCCGCTCCCCCTTCAGCACACGCCGGATCATCTCGGCCTGCGCGACCGGCAGCGCCGACAGGTTGGCGATGGTGCGCTTCCTGACATGCTTGCCGCCGCGCGCACAGTCTCGCGCCGCAGAATGGCGGGCGGCAACTTCCGGTTCGGGACGATGTCGCCTCGCAGACGATGAAATCCGTTGTCGAACCCCTTGGCGCAAAAGAGAAACAGACCCTGCGGACGGCCTCAGAGCGCAGGAACTTCGGCCAAATACCAACCTTCATTGATGCTGACTCATCGGTGATTTGTAGGGGCGCGCAGCAGCGCGCCCGGTGTGCAACACAGATAGTCTGTCGGATGCGGCACACCGGGCGCACTGCTGTGCGCCCAGAACTGGCTTCCGATCCCACAAGAGTCGATGGGTCAAGATCAATGCAGGTTGGTGTAAGAAGGGGGAGAGGAAAAAAACCGGCGCGGATGGGGTCCGCGCCGGCTTGGATCTTGATACTCTGACAGCCGCAGATCAGCTGTCGCGGCGGCGCAACAGGCCACCGAGGCCGCCGGCTTTTTTCAACAGGCCGCCGCCGGCAGGCGCTGCGGGTTCGGGTTGGCGGCGCAACAGTCCGCCGCCGGCGCGGGGCGCGGCCGCCGAGGCCGGACCGGGTTGGGGGGCATAGGCCGGCTGGGCATAGGGATCCTGGCCGCCCTGGGCGAACGCCTGCTGCGGTTGCTGTTGCGGAGCAAAACCGCCGCCAAAGTTGGGCTGCTGGCCGGCCGGCGCGTAACTGCCTGCCATGGCCGGCTGCGGCGCCGGCTCGTAGGCCTGCTGCTGCATCGGTTGTGCGTAAGCCTGCTGTTGCTGCGGTGCATATTGGGGCTGCGGCGCAAATCCCTGTTGCGGTTGGAACCCCTGCTGCGGCGCTTGCTGACGCGGCTGGAACTGCTGCTGTTGCGGCTGCTGTTGCGGCTGTTGCTGCGGCTGTTGCTGCAGCGCGCGCTGTTGCGGCGCCTGGCCATAGACCGACGCTTGCGCCGCCTGCTGCTGGGCCGCCTGTTGGGCGAACACCTGCGAGGCGACGGCCTGAGCGGCGGCTTGCTGCTGGGCGGCGGCGTCGGCGTCGCTGATCACCGCCTCATCCGGGGCATGATTGCCCGAGGCGCGCCAACGCTCGACCACGTTCTGCAGGAACTGCTCGTCGCCGATGTCCTGGTTCCACTTCTCAGAGAATTTCGCCGTCGACGAGCGCGGCATATGCTGCTTGGGCAGTTCGTCGAATTTAATGCGCACCGGCAGGGTCATGCCGTCGCCGAACGCGATGGCTTCGCGCGAGCCCAGGGCGGGGAGGAACTCGAGCAGGCCCGAGCCGGTGTCGGCAATGGCGGACTGCACGATCTGCTGGTCGCGGTCGTTGGACATGCGCAGGGCGAACACGGTGTTGCATTGCGAGAGAATGGTCGGATCGATTTCGGCCGGACGCTGCGTGATGATGCACAGCGAGGCGCCGTACTTGCGGCCTTCCTTGGCGATCTTGGCGATGGCGCGTTTGGCGGGCTCAAAGCCGGTCGACGAGTTGGCCGGCACGTAGCGATGCGCTTCTTCGCACACCAGCGTGACCGGCACATGGCCCTCGCCCCACAGCGCGAAGTCAAAGGTCATGCGGCAAAGGACCGAGACGACGACGTTTACGACCTCGGTCGGGATGCCGGTCAGCTCCAGGATGGTGAGCGGCTTCTTGTTCACGGGAATACGGAAAATCCGTCCCAGGATCTGCGCCATGGAATCGTTGACGGTGAAGCCGCCGAACATGAAGGCGTAGCGCTGGTCCTGGCTGATGATGTCGATGCGCGATTTGAGCCAGCGATAAGGCGAGAGATCCTTCTTGTTCTCCAGCATGCCCATCTTGTCGTCGATCATGGCCAGCAGATCGGACATGCGATAGGGAACGGGCGTATCCACCGTATAGCGATTGGCCATCACCAGCGCGCGCTTCAGGGCGACGCGATCGTTCGAGTTGGATTTCTGGGCATACTTGCTCTTGCAGAGCGGGATCAGCTCCTGGAGGATCTCCATCTCGGTCTTGCGGTCGTCGGGCTTACCGATCAGCACCTCGACCAGTTCGTCCCAAGTGAGCAGCCAGTAGGGCAGGTTCATATTGTGCGGGTTCATCACCTCGGCGAGGTCCGCGAACGAGGTCGAATACTCGTTGTGCGGATCCAGCAGGATGATGTGCGCTTTGGGGTTCTTTTCCAGGATGGCGCGAAAAATCAGCGCCGTGGTGCAGGATTTTCCCGTGCCCGTGGTGCCCAAAATGGCAAAATGCTTGCCGAGCATTTCGTCAACGCGGACCATGGCCGGGATGGTGGAATCCTGGCGGATGGTGCCAACCCGGACAGCGGTATCGGAAGAGGCCGAGAGGGCCTTCAGCAGCTCTTCGCGCGATGCCACGCGGACGCGGTCGCCCAGCGCCGGATAGGCCGTGACGCCGCGCTGGAACGTGACCGCGCGGCCTTCCTTGTCCTTAGGAAGTTCACCGACCAGGCCCAATTCGGCGATCCAGACTTCCGGATCGTCCTCCTTTTGCGCCGGGACCGGGACGGACAGGGCCGACACCAATCCCAGCACGATGGAATTGGTGGTGTCGATGGCCAGCAGCGTGCCCATTTCGGGGCGGTTGGCGTTGGCCTCGCGGTTCTTGCGGTTGTCGTCCAGCAGCACGATGGCCTTGGAGCCCGTGACCGAAACGATGCGGCCGATCGAGCCGTCGGTGCGATCCTTGGCGTGCTTTTCTGCGGATGGAATGTACACTGTCGGTTGCCCCTAATCGCGTATGGCTCAGGCGTGCGGCTGCATTGCGCCGCGCGCCATCTCCCCCAAAATTGCCCGTACACTCGGTGTTACGCTTGCAGACGGCGGCAGCAGCAACGCAACCTCGGTGCCCTCGCCTTTGACGCTCTTGATGCTCAACGATCCGCCATGCAGCTCAACCAGCGCTTTGGCGATTGGAAGGCCCAACCCGGTGCCTTCGCGCATGCGGCTGCGGCCTCCATCGACCTGCCCGAAGGGCAGCATGGCGATGAGAATTTCGTCCTCGTTCATGCCCACGCCGGTATCGCGCACGCTGATGCGCACCTGTCCGTCGGCGTCGTTGACGGCCCGCAACGTGACGCGGCCGCCCTCGGGCGTGAATTTGATGGCGTTGCTGAGCAGGTTCATGATGATCTGCTTCAGTTTGACGGGATCGCCCTTGATCTGCGGCAAGTCGTGCGAAATGTCCTGGATCAGCGAGACTTTGGCGTCGAGCGCCGCCACCTTGAAAAAGGACAGGCCCGAGGTCAGGATTTCATCGGCATGCAGTTCCTGCATATCGAGCGTGAATTTGCCGGCCTGGATTTTCGAGATTTCCAGAATGTCGTTGATGATGGCGAGCAGATGCTTGGCCGCGTCCTGGATCAGGCCCGAATATTCGCCGATGTTCTCTTTGCTGAGCTGGCGCTTGTCGTGCTCGCCGATCAGGCGCGAAAAGCCGATGATGGTGTTGAGCGGCGTCCTCAGCTCATGGCTCATGTTGGCGATGAATTCGCTTTTCAGCTTGTTGGCGAGTTCGGCCTCCACGCGCGCCGACTTCTCGGCGATCTTGGCCCGGTGGCGCAAGATGGCGTCGCCCAGCAGATTGGAATATTCGCTGAGCAGCGACTGCTGTTTGTTCGGGTTGAAGGCATGTCCGAGCATTTCGTGAGGCCGCCTGCTGTTCGATCCGGTACCGGTGAACGCGGATGGTACGCGTCCACTCGATAAGGCGCGGTTAAACAGACCCGACTCAACACACACCCCGCCCTGATATGAAATGCCGGACAGTGGTTAACGATGGGTTTACCATGGCGGCGGATGATCCATATTGAGACGTGGGCGGGGACGGGGTGGCCGCCAGAGCACAGAACTTGCCCTCTCCCCCGCCTCTATGCGGGGGAGAGGGAGAATCAGGATGGAGTTTCGCAGATGCGTCTTCTGATTACAGGCTGGCAGGGCCAGCTTGCCCGCTCGCTGGCCGAGGCCGCGACGCGGCGGCCCGAGATTACGGCGCTCAGCATTGGCCGCCCGGCGCTGGACCTGTGCGCGCGCCCCTCCATCTTGCGCACGCTGGCCGACAATTCGCCCGACCTGATCGTCAACACCGCCGCCTATACGGCGGTCGACAAAGCTGAGACCGAGCGGGACGCCGCCTTCGCGCTCAATCGCGATGGGGCGGGCCTACTGGCTGAAGCGGCGGCTGCGCGCAACATTCCGATCATCCATGTGTCGACCGACTATGTGTTCGATGGCACCAAGGCGACGCCCTACCTTGAGACGGACCAGACCATGCCACTGAACGTCTACGGCGCCTCAAAACTGGCCGGCGAACAGGTTGTAGCTGCCGCAAATCCGCGCCATGTCATTTTGCGCACCGCCTGGGTGCACAGTCCATTCGGGCAGAATTTTGTGAAAACCATGCTGAAGCTGGCCGAAACGCGGCCAAAACTTAATGTGGTCTCTGATCAACTCGGCAATCCAACCTATGCGCCGCATCTGGCCGAGGTGATTCTGGATATCGCGTTGCAGCTGCGCGGATGCCCTGTAGGCGATCCGAAATTCGGCCTCTACCACGCGACAGGCACCGGCGAGATAAGCTGGTATGGGTTGGCCAGCACTGTGTTCGAGCAGTCGCGCGCGCTTGGCGGCCCGTCTGCCGAAGTCGCCCCGATCCCGGCGTCCGGCTACCCGACGGCCGCCGCCCGCCCCACCAACTCCCGTCTCGACTGCGGCAAACTGAAAGCAGCGTTCGGCGTCAGCCTGCCGCTCTGGCAGACCGGAGTCGTGGCCTGCGTGACAAGACTTCAGCAACCAATCTGACAAGGTTTCAACATGCCCCCCATTACCGACACCGCCCCTGGCTCCCTCCTTGCAACCTCCCTGGCACCCGAGGCCGCCATGGAGTCCGATCCGATGCGCATTGCCAAGCCGTTTTCCTCGACCGACCTGATGGTCCGCGATCTGCCCGACCTGCCCAGAAACGGCAGCATCCTGACCAACTGGAAACCCTCCGACCGCCGCAAGGAAGGCCATCTCAGTTTCAAGGCCTACGAGCAGGCCGCCATCACCTGCCCAACCGACGTCTGGTCCTACCAGCGCCTGTTCATCGAACAACGCCGCGACGCGGGGAATTTGTTGGCCGGCGGCGGTAGGTCCGCAGAATGACGTAAAGCCGGTGTCAGGCACTTGTGAGCCACAAGTTCCTGACACCGGGCCCCCAACATTTTCAAACTTGCCTCACGTGAAGTTGTCGCCTGCCGCACCAACCGTGTTAGCGGTTTGGGCGTAAGCCTCCCTATATGCTTGGACATGAACCGTCCGATGCAGATTCCTGGGGAACCGACATGACCAATCACTTCGACATCGCCATCATTGGCGCAGGGTCCGGCGGCCTGTCGGTTGCGGCGGGGGCGGCGCAGTTGGGCGCCAAGGTCGCGCTGATCGAAAAGCATAAGATGGGCGGCGATTGCCTCAACTATGGCTGCGTGCCGTCCAAGGCGCTGATTGCGGCGGGCGAGGCGGCGCAGACCATCCGCACGGCGGGCAAGTTCGGCGTCAACGGCCATGAACCGTCGATTGATTTCGCGAAGGTCAACGCCCATGTGCACGGCGTGATCGCCAGCATCGCGCCGCATGATTCCGTCGAGCGATTCGAGGCGCTGGGCTGCCACGTCGTGCAGGCGGCCGCCAAGTTCGTCAGCCCGACCGAGCTCGAAGCGGGTGGGGCGCGGATTTCGGCGCGGCGCTTTGTGGTCGCAACCGGCTCGAAGGCCTTTGTGCCGCCGATCCCCGGCATCAAGGACGTCAAGGCCTACATCAACGAAACCATCTTTGATCTGACGGAAGCGCCCGGCCACCTGATTGTCATCGGCGGAGGACCGATTGGCATCGAAATGGCGCAGGCGCATCGGCGACTTGGATGCAAGGTGACGGTGGTGGAGGCCTTCGGCATCATGCCCAAGGATGATCCTGATGCTGTCGCCGTGGTGCGGGCGCACCTGCTGGAAGAAGGCCTGGTCATCATCGAGAACGCCAAAGTTGAGGGCGTCGCCCAAGCCGGCAACGGCGTCGCAGTCGCCATCAATCGCAACGGCGCATCCGAAACGATCAGCGGCACGCACCTCCTGGTCGCGGCTGGCCGGCGCCCCAATGTGACCGATCTGGGGTTGGACGCCGCCGGCATCACCTTCTCGCCCAAGGGCATCGAGGTGGACGCGCGCCTGCGCACCTCGAACAAAAAAGTGTTCGCGATCGGCGATGTGGCCGGCGGCTATCAGTTTACGCATATGGCGGGCTATCACGCCGGTATCGTGGTGCGGAACGCGCTGTTCAACATCCCGGCTAAGGTCGACTACCGGGCCGTGCCCTGGGTGACCTATACCGATCCTGAACTGGCGCAGGTCGGCAAGACGCTGACCGAGGCGCAAAAAGCCGACCCCGGCACCAGCGCCACGCAATGGCAGCTGACCGAAAACGACCGCGCCCAGGCCGAGCGCGCGACCGAGGGGTTCATCAAGGTTGTGACGTCCAAGCGCGGCACGATCATCGGCGCCACCATCGTCGGGCGCCACGCCGGCGAACTGATCCTGCCCTGGGTGCTCGCCGTCCAAAAAAACATGAGCATGCGCGACATGACCGGCATCATCGCGCCCTATCCGACCCTATCCGAGATTTCCAAGCGCGCCGCCGGCGCCTATTTCGCGCCGACGCTGTTCTCCAAGCGCACGCAAGGGCTGGTGAAGTTTATGCAGTGGTGGCCGTAGTGGCGGTGTTCAGCCGCAGACTGCTGGGGTTCACACGGCCGCCGCCGCTCGCGCTGGACAGCGATTCCCCCCGCCTCTAAGAGTGCGCTGCAACAGGCTTGGTCCATCCCGGCCGCCGCCCCTCTCATAGGCTCACCCTGTCCATGGCCCAATCTCCCTCGACCAAGTCCCCGAGCACGCCCAAGTCTGCATCGCATGCGACCGTCAACGATATCCGCGCGACGTTCCTGAAGTATTTCGAGCGCAACGGCCACACCATCGTGCCGTCCTCGCCACTGGTGCCGCGCAACGACCCGACGCTGATGTTCGCCAACTCGGGCATGGTGCAGTTCAAGAACGTGTTCGTGGGCGCGGAAAGCCGCGACTACAGCCGAGCCACCACCGCGCAGAAATGCGTGCGCGCTGGTGGAAAACACAATGATCTCGACAATGTCGGCTATACCGCCCGGCACCACACCTTCTTCGAGATGCTCGGCAACTTCTCTTTCGGCGACTACTTCAAGGAACAGGCGATCCAGCACGCCTGGACCCTGATCACCAAGGACTACGGGCTCGACGCCAAGCGCCTGACCGTCACGGTGTACCATGAGGACGACCAGGCCCACGCGCTCTGGAAGAAGATCGCCGGCCTGCCCGACAGCCGCATCATCCGCATCAATACCAACGACAACTTCTGGCGCATGGGCGAGACCGGACCATGCGGCCCGTGCTCGGAAATCTTCTTTGACCACGGCGACAAGATCGCCGGCGGCCCCCCCGGTTCGCCCGATGCCGACGGCGACCGTTTCATCGAGATCTGGAACCTCGTGTTCATGCAGTTCGAGGAGCGCGGTCCCGGCGACCGCGTGGACCTGCCAAAACCCTCGATCGATACCGGCATGGGCCTGGAGCGTATCGCCGCCGTGCTGCAGGGCGTGCACGACAACTACGACATCGACCTGTTCAAGGCGCTGATCGCTGCCTCCGTCGAAGCCACCGGCGTTGCGGCCGAAGGCAAGAACACGCCGAGCCACCGCGTCATCGCCGACCATTTGCGCGCGTCCAGCTTCCTGATCGCCGATGGCGTGCTGCCGGCCAACGACGGGCGCGGCTACGTGCTGCGCCGCATCATGCGCCGCGCCATGCGCCACGCCCATCTGCTGGGCGCCAAGGATCCGCTGCTGCACCGCCTGGCCCCGGTGCTGGTGCGCGAAATGGGAGAAGCCTATCCGGAGCTGCGCCGCGCCGAAGCACTGATAACCGAAACGCTGAAGCTGGAAGAGTCCCGCTTCCGCACCACCTTGGCGCGCGGCCTGACGTTGCTCGATGACGCCACCTCCAAACTCACCCAGGGGGCCACGCTCCCGGGCGATACGGCGTTCAAACTGTATGACACCTTCGGCTTCCCGCTCGACCTGACGCAGGACGCACTTCGCGCGCGCGGCATCGCCGTCGACACCAAGGGTTTTGATACCGCCATGGCGGCGCAGAAGGCCGAAGCCCGCAAAGCCTGGAAGGGCTCGGGCGAGGCGGCCACCGATACCGTCTGGTACGAGCTGAAGGAGCGTCTCGGCGCCACCGAATTTTTGGGATATGACACCGAATGCGCTGAAGGGCAGATCCTGGCCATCCTCAAGGACGGCAAGGAGGTCAAGAGCCTGACGGCCGGCGACGAGGCGCAGCTGGTGCTGAACCAGACGCCGTTCTATGGCGACTCGGGCGGCCAGGTCGGCGACCAGGGCGTGATCAAGGTCGGCAAGTCCGGGCTGTTCCAGGTTGCGACCACGCTGAAAAAGCTCGGCGAGGTCTGGGCCCATACCGGCAAACTGGAGGCCGGCGCGCTCAAGGTCGGGGATGCCGCGCTGCTGGAAGTCGATCATGCCCGCCGCACCGCCACCCGCGCCAACCATTCGGCCACGCATCTGCTGCACGAGGCGCTGCGCCTGACGCTGGGCGAGCATGTGTCCCAGAAGGGCTCACTGGTCGATCACACGCGGCTGCGCTTCGATTTCTCGCATCCCAAGCCGCTCACGGCCGAGGAACTGCGCGAGACCGAGGACCTGGCCAACGCCATGGTGCTGCAGAACGAACCCGTGGTGACGCGCCTGATGGGGCTGGACGAGGCGCGCGCCACCGGCGCCATGGCGCTGTTCGGCGAGAAATACGGCGACGAAGTGCGCGTGGTGGCGATGGGCGCCGCGACGCACGGCGGCAAAGTCGGAAAACCGTGGTCGGTGGAGCTGTGCGGCGGCACCCATGCGCGCCGCGCTGGCGATATCGGGCTGATCCGGATCGTCAACGAGGCGGCCGTTTCGTCCGGCGTGCGGCGCATGGAGGCCGTGACGGCGGAGGGCGCGCGCGCCTATCTGGCCGAGCAGGATTCTCGCGTTCGGCAGGCCGCAGGCGTACTGAAAATAGCCCCGGCCGATCTGGTCGAGCGCGTTAGCATTCTCGCCGATGAGCGCAAGAAATTGGAGCGCCAAGTCGTCGATCTGAAGCGGCAGATCGCCATGGGCGGCGGCGGGGCGACGGCCGGGGACGCTGCAGGCAATGGGGCGGGCGGCATACAGACGTTTGGCGCCGTCAAACTGCTGGCGCGAAAAGTCGACGGCATTTCGCTGAAGGATCTGCGCGGCCTCGTCGACGACGGCAAAAAACAGATCGGCTCCGGCATCGTCGCCATCGTCGGCGTCTCGGAGGACGGCAAGGCCGGCGTGGCCGTCGGCGTCACCGACGACCTGACCAAGACCTGGAACGCGGTCGACTTGGTGCGCGTCGGCGCCGAGGCGGTCGGCGGCAAGGGCGGCGGTGGACGGCCCGATATGGCCCAGGCCGGCGGCCCCGATGCCGCCAACGCCGCCAAGGCCATCGCCGCCATCACCGACCTGGTGCGCGAACGGGCGGCCAGTTAGCCGACCGCTCAGGCCGCGTAGACCAGCACCGGGCGGGTGCGGATGACCGGCATGGCGCGATCATCGGCGGGATGGGGACTGGTGGCGGCTTTGGCGGGTTGCGCCAGGGCGGCAGGTCTGGCTAGAACATCCCTGGCCTGCCGTTTCAGGCCGGGAAGCGCGCGCACGGGACGGTTCGCCTGGCGGACCTGCCGCAAGCGGTGCGCCAGCGTGTGGTGATCGACCCGCGGCGCCGGCAAGGCGACGGGTTCGTCAGCGACTGTCATGAGCGTTGCAGCCGCAGCGTCCTCGCGGGGTGCCGTGGCCAGCGGTTGCGCGGGCTCCACGACCTCCACGGCGACAGTGCTGATGGCAACCAGCGCCGGCCGGCGTGCGCCGAGTATGCCGTGCACCCCTGATGCGGTCCAGAATGGCGTGGCGCGGCGCGGCTCAACGCTGCCCGGCGGCATGGTGGGTGGTGCGGCCGCAAGCGGAGCCGCCAGCTCCAACAGCGGCAGCGCCGTCCCGATCATCTCCGGATAGGTCACGATAAGCGGCTTCCGACCGTCGCGCAGCCAGCGCCAAACCTCGAACAGCACATGCCTCATCATGGAAAGCCACTCCAACCACACAACGACCCCGCTCATCTGGAGCATGCGCCGAGTAGGTTAATGCGTTGTTTCGCTTAGAACTATTTTGATGCGACTGAGGTTGCATCGGCTCCGGCAGCCGCCAACAGGCGAGCTTCTTCGCGCGCTCGACAGGCCGGGCGTTGAACATCCGATGAAAGTGTGATCATTTGCGCGCGCGTGCCGGCGCCGGCCGCATTGGGGCGTCGCCAAGTGGTAAGGCAACGGATTTTGATTCCGTCATTCGGAGGTTCGAACCCTCCCGCCCCAGCCAATCAAATCAACGACTTGGCTTTCGACGGATTGGAACAAACCGTGACTTTTGCGGGAGTTTTGCGGGAGTTCTACCGCAAGGCCCCTTTGAGTACCACAAGTTCGGGTCTCGTTCCGTTCCGCTCGCACACCAGATCGGCAGCCTCGACAAGCCGGCTGAGTTCTGCTGCCGAATAATGCGTGGTGATGCGTCCGGAACGATGTCCGAGGAGGTCCTGGCGGTCCTCAAACCCAACCCCTGCCGCCCACAAGCACCGCCCGAAGGTGTGCTTGAGATCATGGACCCGAACCATCTCCAGGCCTGCCTTCTTGCGCGCTGTCTTCCAGGCGGAAGCCAGCATGTAGGCGAGGGGCTGGCCCTTGCAGACGAAAACGTGGGTCGGGTGACGTCCGCGGCATTGGTCGACGACCGAGCGCGCGATCCGGTTCAGCACCACCAGCCGCTCTTCGCCATTCTTGACCTGGCTGCCCGGAACCACAAAGACCGAGGTCTGCAATTCCGGCACATCCAGCTCCCATTCCCACCGCAAACTACAGATTTCCGCGTCGCGGCAACCCGTGTTGACGGCAAACAGCGCCATCTCCTCCAAGTGGGACGGCAACAGCCGGAACAGTCGCGCTTGCTCATCCCAATTTAGGGGATATGGCTTGCGCTTGGAGGTGTTGGGCAGGAGCTTGATCTTCGGCGGCGCGTGCAGCCACGTCAGCCCCTGCTCGTCGACCCACTCGCCGGCGGCCAGATTCAAAATGCGCCGCACCATTTGCAGCCCGTGGTTGATGGTGCCGGTTGTCACGTTGTCGCGACGCCTGCCGGCCAGCCAGGATTGCATGCTGCCCATATGGATCCGATCCAACGCGACCGAACCGATGACAGGAACCAGTCCCTTCAGTCGGCTCACGTCGTCTCGAATGGTCCGCTTGTGCTGGTTCTCCAATACGTACTTCGCCGCCGCCTCCTCGAAGGTTCGAGTCGGCCTCACGCCGTAGACCTGGGCTTGCCGTGCCTGTTCCATCACTCGTGCTAGGTACCGTTCCGCTTCCGCAATGTCAGCTGATCCAGTGCTCTGGCAAATGCGCCGTCCGCTGATGCGCTTGTCGATGTGCCAGACGCCGGCCCGTTGGATGAGGCCGGACTGTCGATTGCGTCCCATGTCATAACTCCTTTCCGTGCGGGACGCCCGTTGCAGGACTTATAGTTCTCGAACCATGCGTCGATTTCAAGTCGATCAAACCCGATGCCTTGTTTGCCGACGGGCACCTCGGTGAGGTAGGGGCGCACTTCGGTGTTGAATCGATTGCGGTCCATGCCCAGGTATCGGGGCGCATCCCGGAAGCGGATCAGGCGGGGCAGCATCGGCGTAGCTCCGGTGTGGGGGATGCTAGGCCGCTGGACCGGTCGCCGCTGTGACTGCCGGACACACGAGGGGAGTGATAGGGGGCCGCGCTATATCGATCAGGTCTGAAACGAACAGATGCCCTGTTTACGGATCGTTTTGCCTCGTAGGCACGTCTTCGGACAAATAATTCTATGTCGATCTGGCCCTGGCATTCAGAAATTCCATGTCGCCTGCCGCTAGAACCTTGAACATATGCTAAGCGCATCTGATAAATTCCTGTACTGATATGACAACTAACCAGAGACACAGTATCGCATGACCGCGCTATTGAGAATGGGGATCGCGGGTAATCGAAGGAAGAACCAGGAACTTAAATTGGCATGCGATTGGATTGACTGCGACGGTCTGTGCTTCGACGGGACGACACTTGTTTGGTGGAAGGC
>JANMVX010000115.1:0-21733 GCA_031393505.1 Hyphomicrobiaceae bacterium
ACCCGTGGGTCGCCCTCTGTCGTCACGGCCCGCTGTACGAGGGCGACCCACGGGTCGCCCCTACAAGGCCGTTGCATCAGGCAAACAGCATGACTGACAAGCGCCGGCGGCCGGCAAGCGTCATCTCGTCCTTCTCGCCCCAGGCCTCGAAGAACTGCACCAGCTGCTTGCGCGCTGCCTGTTCGTTCCAAGTCTTATCGCGCTTGAAGATTTCGAGAAGATTGCCGACCGCACCTTCCTTGTTGCCGGCGGCATTCATCGCAAGTGCAAGTTCGTAACGTGCCTGATGATCGTTTGGATTGCTGGCGAGCGCCGCCTCCAAGGACTTGGTCGCGGCGGCTGAGGGCGCCTTGCGGGCCAGGTCCAACATGGCGCGCACGCCGGTAATGGTCGCATGGTTCTGTTTGGCCGGCGGAACCAGCGCGAGCGTGCTCTCGGCATGGTCGAAATCACCCGACGCAATGTAGCATTTGGCGAGACCGGCGAGCGCGTCAAGGTTCTCCTTGTCCTCTTCCAAAACGGCCGCGAAAATCTCGGCCGCCGATTTGGCGTCGCCTTCTTCCAGCGCTGCGTTCGCGCTTTCCAGTGCGCCCTCCAGACCATCGTCAGGTGCGCCGTTGGTCGCGATCAGCCTGTCGATAAAGGCCTTCACCTGGTTTTCGGGCAGCGCGCCCATAAAACCGTCGATGGGGCGGCCGTCCACAAAGGCGAACACGGCCGGGATCGACTGCACGCCCAACTGGCCGGCGATCGAGGGATGGGCCTCGATATCCATCTTGACCAGCTTGACCTTGCCTTTTGCCGCGCGGACTTGGCGCTCGATGATGGGCGAGAGGGACTTACAGGGCCCGCACCAGGGCGCCCAGAAGTCGACCAGCACGGGAACGGTCTTGGACGCTTCCATGACGTCCTTGGCGAAGTTGGCCGTCGTGGTGTCCTTGATCAGATCCTGAACGCCGCCGCCGATCAAGTCGCTCGGAATGGGCGCGGGCGAGGCGGCGCGGGCGGCTGGGGCTGGCGCGGTGGTAGGAGCGGCGCTGCGCGATGCGAACGGATTGGGGAACTTCGCCATCTGTCAGTCGGAGCCTTCTTTTGTAAAGTTCGGGAGGTCACGCCGCTGCGGGATCGATCCGGCCATTGCTGACTTTTACGATGCGCGGCTCATGGCCGGTAGCGCGTATGAACCGTAAAAGATCGTCGCGCGCAATGGCCATGGTCGCCGTGTTTTCGAGCGGATGATAGTTCAGCAGCGCATGCTCCATCATGGACGCATCCAGGATTACCGTAACCTGCCCACCTTTGTCATTGATAACCGAAAACGGCGTCACCGATCCGGGCTTTATGCCGAGGACCTGCTCCAGCAGTTCGGCCTTGCCGAAGCTGAGACGGTCGCAGTCGAGGGTCTTATGCAGCGATTTCATCTCAATGGCGGCGTCATGCAGCGCTACGACCAGGAACAGTTTGTCCTTCTTGTCCTTCAGGAACAGGTTCTTGGTATGCCCGCCCGGCATCGTGTGTTCGAGCGCCAGGCTCTCGGCGACGGTGAAGACGGCGGCGTGGTCGTGGGTTTTGGTGGAGATGCCGAGGCCGTCGATATAGGCCATGAGTTCGGCGCGGGTGGCGGGCATTGGGGGCTCCAGTTGGATGTCCACATGCCTAAAGCAATAATAGTTCTGTTGGAAGCACCCTGTTGCAGCGTAGGGGCGCCCCTACACCACCGGCCAAAATGCAGAATGCCCGGCGCGGGGGTGCGGGCCGGGCATTCCTACAGCAGGCTAAGGTTGCGGGGGAACCTACATCACCGCCGTAAGCTTGTCGGCCTCGATGGTCAGCGTCTTCTCGGTGCCCTTCAGGACGACGTCTTTCTTGGCGTCATCTTTCTTGCCGAGATGGGCGGTGCAGCCCTTGGAGCAATCGAAGTCCGCCGACTTGCCGGGCTCGATCTTGACCTCGACAGGCTTGTCGCCCTTGGCGGCTGTCGACAACATGATGCGCACGTTGTGCTTGTGCGTGTCCTTGTTGACGATGGTCAGCGCATTGGCCGAGGCGGCGAAGGCAAAGCTGGCGGCCAGGGTGGCGGCGATGAGGGTGATCTTGGTGCTCATGGGACGGTCTCCGTGTTGGTTGTGCGGCGCCGGGGGAGGCGCTGCTGACGGGGACAATGGGGGTGGGGGTTGTCAGGGAATTGGCGCGGGATTTACGGATTGGTAAGCGGAAGGTCACGAAAGGGGCGGATTTGGGGGAGGAGGCACTCAGATTCCCTTGATCAGCTTGCTGTACGCATCGTGTGGCCCAATCCAGAACCACAACAGTCCATCATCGCTCTCGACGGCAACCGCTCGGTAGTCCAACCCAATTCGTGCTGACCAAAATTTGCCGACCTTTTTCAAGTGCAGCGATGGATGCTGCGAATTCTGTCGCAAGAGTTGGAAACAGCGGTCAGCGAGCTTTTGGATGGTCAGGGGCAGCGCGCGATAGCGTGTCCAGAATTTGGAGCTGGCGCGGTGTTTCACAACTCCGTAGACCCGCCGGCCCGGTGCTCTGCGAGAGCCTCTTCGGCGAGGGCGTCGAGCTTGCCTGCCTTGATATCCCGCTCGATCTCGTCATCGAAAACGCGTGCGTCGTATTCCGCGAACCATTGGCGGAACTTGGCTTGCTCTTCTTCGGTCAGCTCCAGAACTGCTTTCTCGATTTTTTCGAGTTTGGTCATGGCATTGACCTCCGAAGAGCGAACCTGAACATCAATATTCGGCATTGCGAGGCTTCGCAGTGGGCTTGTAAACCGACAATGCCAACGGCAATAGCAATACCAGCAGGCCGCCAGCCGCGTGTACCAGAACCCGGTGCTGCAGCCCAGGGTCCAACGGTGTTCCAGCCAAGGCGGCCCCGGCCAGTTGGCCGATCGGATGCATCTGGACCAGGAGCACCACGGTCGCAACTGCGGTTATCACGAGCTTCGTCGTCACCCAACGGAACTTGAACAGCTGCCAGGGCGTCCAAAGCCCCTCAGCAACACCGACAACGAGCGAGGCCAACATCAAGGGCAGTATAACGCGTTCGGCAATGAGGTTTGCCATAACGTACGCGCCTTGCAGCGTTGGATCACCCGTACCGGCAAGGACGAGGACCAGGAAGCACAGCACTGCGCCAAGCAGGCCGACCGATGTCGCGACATGCACGACAAGTGCGATCTTTCGAAGACCTGGTGTCATGAGTTTCATTGTCTACTCCGCCGCCTGCACCTGATAGTTGGTCTCGCCCATCTTGCGGTGCCCCTCCTGCCAGCTGCTCGGCTGGTTCGAGCGCGTTACCTGCACCGCCGTGACCTTATACTCGGGGCAGTTGGTCGCCCAATCCGAGAACTCCGTGGTGATCACGTTGGCGCCCGTCACCGGGTGATGGAAGGTCGTGTAGACCACGCCCACTGGCACGCGATCCGTGATGGTCGCGGTCAGCGAGGTCGCGCCGATGCGGCTGCCCAAGGATACGCGATCGCCCTCGGCCACGCCACGCTCCTCGGCGTCATGCGGATGGATTTCCAGCACGTCCTCGGGATGCCAGGCGACGTTCTCGGTGCGCCGCGTCTGCGCGCCCACGTTGTATTGCGACAGGATGCGTCCCGTGGTCAGGATCAGCGGGAACATGCGGGTGGAGCGCTCCTCCGTGGGCACATAATCGGTGATCATGAAGCGGCCCTTGCCGCGCACGAATGTGCCGATATGCATGGTTGGCGTGCCGTTCGGGGCGGCCTCGGTCACCGGCCATTGCAGCGAGCCCTTCTCGTCCAGCTTCTTGAAGCTGACGCCGGCGAAGGTGGGGGTGAGGCGCGCGATCTCATCCATGATGTCGGCGGCCGAGTTGTAGTGCATGGGATAGCCCATGGCGGTGGCGAGCTTGGCGGTCGCGGCCCATTCGGCCAGGCCCGACTTCTCTTTCATGACCATGCGTACACGGTTGATGCGGCGCTCGGCGTTGGTGAAGGTGCCGTCCTTTTCCAGGAACGACGTGCCCGGCAGGAACACATGCGCGAAGGCGGCGGTTTCGTTCAGGAACAGGTCCTGCACCACGATGCAATCCATGGCGCCGAGCGCGGCTTCCACATGCTTGGTGTTCGGGTCGGACTGGGCGATGTCCTCGCCCTGCACGTACAGCCCACGGAACGTTCCGTCGACGGCGGCGGCGAACATGTTGGGGATGCGCAAGCCGGGCTCGGAATTGATCGGGACGCCCCAGTCCTTTTCGAACAGCTCGCGCACTTCGGCATTGCCGACATGGCGGTAGCCGGGCAGCTCGTGTGGGAACGAGCCCATGTCACAGGCGCCCTGCACGTTGTTCTGCCCACGGAGGGGATTTACGCCCACGCCCTCGCGGCCGATGTTGCCGGTGAGCATGGCGAGGTTGGCCATGGCCATGACCATGGTCGAGCCCTGGCTGTGCTCGGTGACGCCGAGGCCGTAGTAGATGGCCGAATTCGGTCCCTCAGCGTAGAGGCGGGCGGCGGCGCGCACATCGGCCGCGGGCACGCTGGTGTAGGCTTCCATGGCCTCGGGCGAGTTACGCTGCTCGGCGATGAAGGCCTTCCAGCGCGTGAACTCGATGGGGTCGCAGCGCTCGGCGATGTAATCGTCCTTGGCCAGACCTTCGGTCACAATCACATGCGCCAAAGAATTCATCAGCGCCACGTTGGTGCCGGGGCGCAGCTGCAGATGGTGCGAGGCCTGGATATGCGGCGTGCGCACCATATCAATGCGGCGGGGATCGCAGACAATCAGCTTGGCGCCCTGACGCAGGCGCTTCTTCATGCGGCTCGCGAACACGGGATGACCGTCGGTCGGATTGGCGCCGATGACGATCATGACATTGCACTTTTCGACCGACTTGAAGTTCTGCGTGCCGGCGGAGGTGCCGAAAGTCTTGGACAGTCCATAACCGGTGGGCGAATGGCAGACGCGCGCGCAGGTGTCGGTGTTGTTGTTGCCGAAGGCGGCGCGGATCATCTTCTGGACGACGTAGACTTCCTCGTTGGTGCAGCGCGAGGAGGTGATGCCGCCGATGGAGTCCTTGCCGTATTTGGATTGGATGGCCTTGAAGCGGTCTGCGGCGAAATTGATCGCCTCATCCCAGCCAACCTTGCGCCACGGATCGGAAATCTTGTCACGTACCATCGGCGAGGTCTGACGATCCTTGTGCGTGGCATAACCGAAGGCGAAGCGTCCCTTGACGCAGGAGTGCCCCTCGTTGGCCCCGCCGTCCTTGTGCGGCACCATGCGGATGACCTGGTCACCGTTGACCTCGGCCTTGAAACTGCAGCCCACGCCGCAATAGGCGCAGGTGGTGAGCACGGTTTCGGTCGGTGTGCCATATTGCACGACGGATTTTTCGATCAGCGTCGCCGTCGGGCAGGCCTGGATACAGGCGCCGCAGGAAACGCATTCGGAGGCAAGGAAGCCTTCGTCCATGCCGGCGGACACATGCGAGGCAAACCCGCGCCCATCGATGGTCAGCGCGAAGGTGCCCTGCACTTCCTCGCACGCGCGCACGCAGCGCGAGCAGACGATGCACTTCGACGGCTCGAATTGGAAATAGGGATTAGACAGATCTTTCTCGGGCATCAGCGACAGCGGATTGCCATTGGCAAAATGCCCCTCGCCATCCATGCCGTAGCGCACCTCGCGCAGGCCCGTGACGCCGGCCATGTCCTGCAGCTCGCAATCGCCATTGGCGCCACAAGTCAGGCAATCCAGCGGATGGTCGGAGATGTAGAGCTCCATCACGCCCTTGCGGATCTTTTGCAGGCGCTCCGTCTGCGTATGAACTTTTATGCCGGCCGCGACGGGCGTGGTGCAGGACGCCGGCGTGCCCTTGCGGCCATCGATCTCAACGAGGCACAGCCGGCACGACCCGAAAGCGTTGACGCTGTCAGTGGCGCACAGTTTGGGCACCTTTACTTCGGCCATGGTAGCCGCACGCATGATGCTGGTGCCCTCGGGCACCGTCACCGAGCGGCCGTCAATCTCCAGCGTCACCATTTTTTCGGCAAGCTTGATCGGCGTGCCGTAGTCGAGTTCTTTGAGGAGGCTCATTTTCCGCTCCTAACTTCATTCGCCGCGACGTGCATCTTCGACGACACATCTGCCCGAAATTGCTGCAGAATCGGTCGCTCACGCGCGACCACGGCGGCGTTGCGTATCATGCGCAAACGGTAGGCGACGCCGCTCAACAAAGGCACACGATCGAACCAGCGATTGGCAGTCAAGTCAGACTTTGAAGCGCGCCGGTAGGCGATCGTAGGAACTGCAATAACCGTTCGCAGACCAAGTTGCCGGCGCGCAACATTCAAGGCGCCGTCGACTGGCATCGGGCCACCGTCGCTATGGCCACGCGGCCGGGTCAGGAACAGTTCCAAGCGCTCGATCAGCTTTGGCATGGCGGGGCCATTGACCGCGTAACAGTGGGTGCCAAGCAATTCGATCGCTGAATCAATCCTGGCGAAACCGCGGCCAGACGACGTGACCTTCGAGGGCATGACCGCACGTGTCATTGCGCCATGACCGTCCTTTGCCGCATCGAATATTTGGCGCTCATAGGACGGCAGCTGACCGTAGCCGAAATAGATCACGTCCCAGTCTTGCCCAAGTTGGTCCAAGAAAGCTGCGGCAGACCCAAACTGATGATGAAACCGCACGTCATCTTCGAGCACCAAAACATTTTGCTTATGAACCGATGCCTTCAAGACGTTCAGATGGCTCATGTAGCAACCGCACTCGCCGATACCACCAAATTTGCCAGCCGATCTGGGTTTGACGGCAGGAAAGAACTCGGCGTTCTGGCAGGATATTTTGCCAAGCTCCCGCTCCGTATCGGCCCGCCGGTCAGTGCGCTCGGCCAAATTTATCACAACAACGGATTGAAATAGGTCAAACGCCAAGTTCACTTCTCCTAACGCCCCAAACCTAGAATGAAATTCGGGATCAGCCGAATCACCATGCCCTGCCGCCGGACACACCGGCGCCGGCTGCGAAATCCTCCGGCCAGTATTTGATCGCACTTTGCACCGGCATCGGCGTCAGGCCACCCATGGCGCACAGCGATCCGTCAGCCATCGTCTCACAAAGATCGGCGACGAGAGCCAAGTTTTTAGCAACATCCCTTCCGGCGATGATCTTGTCGACCGTCTCCTTGCCACGCACCGCGCCGATGCGGCAGGGCGTGCATTTTCCGCAGCTCTCGATGGCGCAGAACTCGAACGCGAAACGGGCCTGCTTGGCCATGTCCACGCTGTCGTCGAACACGACGATGCCGCCGTGGCCGACCATGGCGCCGGCGGCGGCGAAGGCCTCGTAGTCCATCGGCAGATCGAGTTGCGAATTTGGGACGTAGGCCCCCAGCGGGCCGCCGACCTGGATGGCGCGAATGGGACGCCCCGTGATCGTTCCGCCGCCGAACGTGTCCACCAACTCGCGCAGCGTCACGCCGAACGCCTTCTCGACCAAGCCGCCCTGCTTGATGTTGCCGGCCAGTTGGAACGCCTGCGTGCCGCGCGAGCGGCCCATGCCGAACGTCTTGTAGGCCGCCGCGCCCTTGGCGAGGATCACCGGCACCGACGCCAGAGTCAGCACGTTGTTGACCACCGTCGGTTTGCCGTTGAGACCTGAAATCGCCGGGATCGGCGGTTTTACGCGCACCACGCCGCGCTTGCCTTCCAAGCTTTCCAGCATCGACGATTCTTCGCCGCAGATGTAGGCGCCCGCGCCCCGGCGAACGAAGAGTCGAAACGCCTTGCCCGAACCGGCAACGTTGTCGCCGAGCAGCCCGGCCTTCTCCCAAAGCGCAATCGCCGACTGCACCGTTGCGATGGCATGCGGATATTCTGATCGAATATAGATGTAGCCTTCGGTCGCACCGGTCGCGAGCGCGGCAATCGCCATGCCCTCGATCAATGTGCCCGGATCGCCTTCCATCAGCATACGGTCGGCGAAGGTGCCGCTATCGCCTTCGTCGGCGTTGCAGCAGATGTATTTCTGCGTCGCTGGTGTTTCGGCGACGGTCTTCCACTTGATGGCCGCCGGGAAGCCTGCGCCGCCGCGCCCGCGTAGGCCAGCCTCAAGCACCTCGGCGACCACCTGAGCCGGCTGCATCGCGGCGGCGGCGCGCAAGCCCAAAAGCCCTCCGTTGGCCTCATAATCTTCCAGCGACAGCGGATCGATAACCCCACAGCGCGCAAACGTCAGCCTCTCCTGGTTCTTGAGAAAGGCAATTTCATCGGTCGGGCCAAGCAGCAGGCTATGCGCCTTGCCGCCCAGCCAGGCATCGAACAACGGCCCGACGTCGCTGGCCTGCACCGGCCCATAGGCCACCCGGCCCTTGGCGGTCGCGACCTCGATCATCGGCTCCAGCCACAGCATGCCGCGGCTGCCATT
The DNA here is from genome assembly GCA_031393505.1 of Hyphomicrobiaceae bacterium. Taxonomy (GTDB): domain Bacteria; phylum Pseudomonadota; class Alphaproteobacteria; order Rhizobiales; family Hyphomicrobiaceae; genus JANYHF01. The sequence continues at coordinate 8,421 of JANMVX010000115.1, forward strand.
GCGCACGATACGGACGTTGGCGCCGCGTTTGACGGCCTCGGCGGCCAGCGCCTCCGCCACCTCATCGGCGCCAACCGAGAGCGCCGCCGCATCACGCGGCACATAGATGTCAACCGTACCCGTCATATCGCGCTCCCAGCGGCCAGAACCGGCGCGAGTTTTGATTCTGACACCCGCCCCATCAGCTTGCCGTCCAACATCGCGGCCGGGGCGAGCGCGCAATTTCCCAGGCAATAGACGGCTTCAAACGTGACTGCACCGTTTGCCGTTGTGCCGCCAATCTCAATGCCCAGCGACTTGGCGACCGATGCGGCGAGCCGGTCCGCCCCCATGGCCTGACAGGCCTCGGCGACGCAAAGCTTCAGCACATGCTTGCCCGCCAGCTCAGTGCGGAAATCATGATAGAACGTGCGCACGCCATAAACTTCCGCGCGCGACAAGTTCAGCGCCTCGGCGATGCCGGGCAGCACGGCGTCCGGGACGAAGCCCAACCGCTCTTGAACATCATGGAGGATTTCTATCAAGGCGCCTGGGGCGTTGCCGTGCCGCGAACACACCTCGGCAACCGCATCGAGTTGGACACGATCCGCCGATGCGGGCCGAGCCAGCCGCGCTGACGCCTGATTTTGCATGGTTGTCCTGCCTGTAAGGCAGCCGCAGCTGCCCTCGAACCATGCCGCAGCTGCCCTACGGGGTCAAATTGAGCGGCGGCATGGCGTCATAGGCGGGCTCTATCACGGCCTTGGCCCTATCGCTTTGCAAGAGTCGCGCGGTTCTTGCGAACAGCCGCAGGTCTCGCCACGTTGCTCGCGATGAAATGCCGGCAGGCAGGGAGCGACGGGTTGCACGAATAGGTGGGCGAACCCGGATCGCCACCCCCTCCACCAACGCCCGAACCGGACACGGGCGCCTGGCCAGGTTTGCGCACGCCGAGCAAAGCGGCCCGTTCGGCGTCGGGTAGGGAGACCAGGACTTCGGGAATTACCGCGCCGGCGTCCTTCACGCCCACATCAGGGCTGGGCCCGTAGCTCGTCGGCTTTCCTGGCAGGGGCTTTGGCTTGGGAATCTGCCCCTCGCCGGCCAGCTTGGCATAGAGTTTAACTCTCTCGGACGGCGGTTTGGCCGAAGCAATGACTGGTGGTGGCGCTGCGGCGGCCCTCCGCGCGGCCATCACCAAGTCCAAGCGGTCGGCGTTGCCCGTGAGGATCGGCGTCGTGCACCAATCGCGCAGCCGGTCGCTCTGGGCATCGTCAGCGACGCCGGGTTTCACCACGTAGCGGCCGTCGCATAGGCCCACCCGAGGCGGTATTTGCGTTGAGACAAACAGGTCCGACGCCGGCTTGAGGTCGCGCCAAAACCCGATCCAGGGGCTGTCAGCGTGGCGGTTCAAGTTCGCCGTGGTCATGTGGAACGGGAAGACGTGCACCTGCACGCGGCCTTGCCCGCTGGCCAATCCGGCCACGATCAGATCGAACATCTCGTCAATGATGGCGTCGGTCATGGCGTAGCAGCCGATGGACGAGCAGGCGCCGTGGATGAGTAGGCCCGATCCCGTGCGGCCCAGCGCCTGATCCAGAGCATTCGGAAAATTCAGGTTGAAAGCCCGGAACCAATGGCCCTGCCAGACCAGATGTTCCTGCCCAAAGGCGTAGAACCCTTCCGGGCTCTGGCGGTCGCCTTCCACCAGCTTCGGTCCCAGCACGCCGCGCCAGCGGCAGATCGGATAGGTGGCGAAGCGCTTGTAGGTCTCGCCCGCCTGCATCCAGAGTTCGAGTTCGGATTCTTCCTTGAAAATCCGCAGCAGCACGGGCGCGCCGCGCTTCAAGCCAGCCTTGGCGAGGCGCTGGTCGAGGTCGCTGGGCTTTGCGGCGTCCGGGGCTGCCGGCTTGGCGTCGCTGGACGCCGCCACTCCGTTGGTGGCCCAGGCAACCGGCACGATCAGAGCAAGAACGGTCAAAAGCACCATCCAGCTCAGCCATTTACCTGACAGCGATCGCACCATTGCCCTCCGCATTGGCCTCAGCTGGCGACATTCAAGCCCGCATGGCTGACTACGTCCAGCAAAACCCGCCACAGCGCAACGGCCATCTGTCTGCAATGTAAAGGCATTTTGGAAACGCGGGCGGCGGCGTTTCGATGATGCAATTCGGCACCATCGCTGCAACCCTTGCGGCCTGCCTGCGTCCGGCAGTTGCCAATCGCTGTCCGGCCTCTATATGGCTTAAGGTTATGGGTGACTCGGCCAGAAGCGACAGCTTCCGGCTGCGATGGAAGTTGTCTAGCTTAAACTCTTGTTGATCGCCCGGAATCTGTTGGTGCAGCGTCGGTTACTGGTTGTTCTAGCCACGTCAGCGCGTTCGTCTCCATGCAGATTTTACCGCGGATAAAATGCAGCTCCAGCACAGGTTGCCGCCTCGAATGTTCCAGCATCCCGACCACGAGCAGGGACCAGAGAACAGTGACGGCCTATTCGTGCCCTATGGGCTGAAGGTCAAGGCGCCGGAACGGCTGAACGTCAAGCGTTGGCGCCAGACCGCCAAACTGCTGAGCCCGCTGATCGGCATCGCCGTGATGGTGGCTGCCGTCTGGGTGCTGGTGCGCATCCTGCGCAATGTCAAACTTGACAGTGTCTATGCCGGCCTCAGCGCCATGCATTTTCTCAGCGTGCTGGCCGCCATCGCGCTGGTGGCCGCGAGCTACATCTGTCTGATCGGTTACGATTTCGTCAGCCTGCACCATCTCGGCAAGCGACTTTCGCTGGCGGCGGTGGCGGTGGGCGGCTTTGTGTCGTTCGCGCTGGCCAACACGCTGGGCTTTGTGCTGCTGACGGCGGGATCGGTGCGATACCGCGTCTATGGTCCGGCTGGCGTCACCGCCGCCGACGTTGCGGTCATCACCATCATGTCTGGCCTGACCTTCGTACTCAGCGCCGTGCTCATTATGGGCGTAAGCCTACTCTTGGCTCCGCAATTCGCCAGCATCGTCAATAACTTACCAAGCTGGATCAATTTTACGCTCGGCCTTGTCATCGTGGCGGCGCTTGGCGGCTACATCGGCTGGGTCAGCTCCGGCCGCAAAGCCATGCAATGGTCCGGCTATGAGATTTCGCTACCCGGCCCGGTCTCGACCATAGCGCAGCTCGCCTCGGGCGTCGGCGACATGGTGTGCGCGTCGGGCGCGCTCTATCTGCTGCTGCCGAGCGATCCGGGGACCGGCTTTCCGATTTTCGTTGGCCTGTTCGCCGTCGCCATCACTCTGGGTCTGCTCAGCCATGTTCCCGGAGGGGTGGGCGTGTTCGAGAGCATCATGCTGTTGGCGGTGCCCAACATCGGGCTGGAGAAAATGCTGGCTAGCCTGCTGGTGTTCCGGGTGCTGTATTACCTGCTGCCGATGCTGGTGGCGATCATCCTCTATGGTTGGTACGAGGCCCGTCAGGCCCCCATCATGGGCCGGTTGCGCAACACAGGACGGATGCTGCGGCTTGGTGGCATCTCAGCCATGCGATCGGCCCGCGCGCTGGCCCGGCGCATCGAATCGGAGTTTCGCAAGCGCCCCGGCCCCTACTGAGCCTCGAAAATTGAACTTCGCCCCTGCGTTGCCCGGTTCCGGCCTTGGCTGCGGCACAACTGCACGCTAGCGTTGCACTTCAGCATCAGGGCGACGTAACGTCCTAATTTCATTATCATTGCCGCACTGATTCGCTCCAGGTTGCAGCCGCCACTCCCGCGGCGCGCTGGCGGACCTTTGGAAGGCCACGGCATGCGCTTTGTCTTTTACGGACTGGTCGGCGTAGTTGCGCTCGTCCTTGGCGCGGGCGCGTTCCTTTACATGGCGCTGCCGACCGATTTTGTCCGCACTGAAATCGCCGATATCGTCAGCCAGCGCACGGGCCGCACACTGACGGTCGAAGGCGGCGTATCGATCTCGCTTTATCCTGACGTGACCGTCGACCTCGGCAATGTCACGCTCTCGCCGCCGCCCGGCATGAAGGGCGAAGCGTTCCTGTCCGTCCGCACACTGAGCCTGAAGGTGCCGTTCTGGCCGCTGCTTCGCCAGAAACTGGTCGTCGAGCGGTTCACCCTCGATCATCCGGTGGTTGCTTTCCGCACCGACAAGTCCGGCCGGCGCAGCTGGGATTTTGCCCCGGCCGAAATGGCGTCGGCATCTGCGCCCGCAGTGCCGCTGCGCGGCGGCCAGGCCGATGCCGCCAAAGCCAATGGCCTTGCGACCGCCTTGCCCCCAGCCGCAACGGGCGCAACCCGTCCCCGCGTCGACGCCCTCGCCGGCCTCCAGCTCGGCGATGTGCGCATCACGGCGGGCACCTTCCATTTCACCGACGACCGCGATGGAACCGATGAGACGTTGACGGATGTATCAATGCAGGCGTCGCTGCCGTCCTTGCAAGGAACGATAAAGACATCCGGCGCCTTCACCTGGTCGGGGGTGCCCATCATGGTCAAAGCCGAGGTCGCGCCCGCCGAGGGCCTGTTGACCGGCGCGCCCGTCGGCGTCAACGCCGCCTTGCAAAGCGCCAAGGCCGACGGCGCGTTCAAGGGCCGCTATGGCGTCAGCCAGGCAGCGCTGCTCGCCGGAAAGCTGGATTTGAAAACAGCCTCGGTCCGCGACCTGTTGGCATGGCTGCGCCGTCCGCTCCCCAGGGGGCCAGGCTTCGGCGCCGGTTCGCTCAGCGCGGATATTTCGCTTGGGCCCAAAGGCGCCTTGAAGGCGACCAACGCCACCGCCTCGGCCGACGGCTGGACTGCCAAAGGCGCGTTCGGCATTGATCCGGGCGCGGCAAAACCCATGCTGGCGGCCGACCTCACGATCGACCGGCTCGACCTCAACGCCTATCTCCCTGCGGCGGGAGCGGCGGCAAAAACCTCCGCTGACGCCACAACGTCGAAGGCGACGCCAGACAAGGGCAAGGACGGCAGCAAACCCGAACTCGACCTAGCCTCGACGGCCGATCCATCGGGCTGGAGCACCGCCCCCATCGACCTTTCCGCGCTGCGCCTCGCCGACGCTGATGTCACCCTCACGCTCGGCGCACTGCAATTCCAAGCCATCAAGGTCGGGCGCAGCGTGGCCGTCGCCTCGTTGAAGGACGGCACACTGCGCACGCGCTTCAAGGAGCTCGCGCTGTACGACGGCAAAGGGACAGGCACGGTCGTTCTCGACGCCAAGCCGGCGGTCCCCAAAATCGAGACCAGCTTTGCTCTCAAGTCCGTACAGGTGCAGCCGCTGCTCCAAGACGCCGCCGGGATCGGCCGGATGTCCGGCCGAGGCAACGTCAGCTTTGGGTTTTCAGGCGCCGGAAAAAACCAGCGCGACATCGTGAAAACTCTGAATGGCACCGGCAAAATCGAAGTCGCCGACGGCGCCGTGGCAGGTTACGACGTCCCAGCCATTCTGAAGAACCTGCAAGGCGGCAACCTCGGCGGCCTGAAGGACGACCCCGCCGCCAAGACACCCTTCAGCGCACTGACGGCCTCCGCCACCACCACGAACGGCGTGCTCGCCAGCGACGACCTCACTCTGGTCAGCCCGGCCTTGCGGATGACCGGCGCCGGAAAAGTATTCCTGCCCTCGCGGCTGTTGGATTACACCGTGAAACCGGCAATCCTTGCCGAAGCCGACGCGACCGACGCCACCGCGTCCAGCGGCGCTGCGCTGGCCATCCCCGTGCACATCACCGGCCCCTGGGCCAAGCCGAACCTGGCGCTGGACCTTGGCGAGATCGCCAAGAACCCCACGGCCGCCGTGAACGCGGTGAAGCAAGCTCTGGCCAAGGTGAAGGGCAGCGACAAGGTCGGCGAAGCCGTGACGAAACTGGCCAACAGCAAGGAAGGCAAGGCCCTCGGTGACCTGTTGGGCGGGCTGCTGGGCAAGAAGCCGGCGGGAGATGGCGCGACCGGGATCGGGTTGCAGGCGGATCCGGTTCAATAGGACGCCTGTTGCCGCTTCAAGCAAGGCTGCCCCGTGCTATGGTCTGCGGCGACCCAACGCAATAGGCGCCCCCCATGACCTACCTCCACCACGTCTCGCTGGTCACCGCCGACCTCGCGCGCTCCATCGCCTTCTACCGCGATGTGTTCGAGTTCAAACAGGTGCCTCGCCCGGCCTTCAGCACCACTGGCGCCTGGTTCGAGTTCGGCGCCTGCCAAATCCATCTCATCGACAATCCGAACGGCACGTTCAGGCGCTCGACGAAAATCGACACCGCCGACACGCATTTCGCCCTCCGCGTCGACGATTTCGAGGCGATGGTTGGCATGCTGAGCAAAAAGGGATTTGGCGAGGACGCTCCCGACGGCGACGTCAAGCGCCTGCACATGGTGCGCGAGGGCGTAGCGAAATTCCCGCAGGCCTATGTGCTCGATCCCGATCTCAACATCATCGAGATCAACGCCGCGCGATGACCCGCTTTATCTCAGTATGGTTGGTGCTCGGATTGGCGGCAGTTTGCGCGGAGGCGTTTTATGACCGCTATTGGCGCTGGCGCGGCTGCTTCAACGAGTTGGGGCGGTGCTACGATCCCGGCTCCGGCATGGTCCTGGTCGAACAGGCCGGCGCAATATGGGGCGGTGCGACGGTGTTGTGTCTCGCAATCGGGCTGTTCCTGATTGTGCGCAGCCGCAGTCGCCGATAGAGCAGCGCGATGACTCGCGATCAGTACAACGCGTTTTGCGCCGCGCTCCCCGCCACGACCAGCGTGGTGCAATGGGGCGGCGCGCAGGTCTGGAAGGTCGGCGGCAAGGTTTTTGCCATCGGCGGCTGGGACGAGGCTATTCCGGCTGTGACGTTTAAGGTCAGCTGGATGTCGTTCGAGGTGCTGAAGGAGCAGCCGGGATTGCGGCCGGCCCCGTACCTCGCTTCACGCGGCATGAGTTGGATCCAGCACTACGCCAAGCCAGGGCTGACGGACAAGGATCTGAAGGATTACATTCGACAGTCGCATAAGATTGTTGCAACTGGGCTGCCGAAGAAGACGCAAGCGGCGCTTGGATTACTTTAGCGCCCCCCTCAACCAAAGGACCCCCACCCCATGACCAAGCGCATCGTCTTCACTGGCGGCAGCGGCAAGGCCGGCAAGCACGCCGTGCCGCATCTGCTCGCCAAGGGCTACCAGGTTCTCAACATCGACCTGAAACCGCTCGACTGCCCCGGCGTCCATACGCTGGTTACCGATCTCACTGAGAGCGGGCAGGCCTATAATGCCCTCACCACGCACTTCGGCTACGGCGGCTATGAGCAAGGCAAACCGCCTTCCGCTCCCGACGCGGTGGTGCACTTCGCCGCCATTCCGGCCATCTTGCGCGAGCCCGACAACGCCACCTACCGCGCCAACGTCATGAGCACCTACAATGTGCTCGAAGCCGCCATGAAGCTGGGCGTGCGCAAAGTCATCGTCGCCTCCAGCGAAACCACCTACGGCGTGTGCTTTGCCGAGGGCGACAAGGACTACCACTCGTACCCGCTGGAGGAGGACTACGACATCGACCCGATGGACAGCTACGGGTTGTCGAAACTCGTGAACGAGAAAACCGCCCGCGCCTTCGCCATGCGCTACGGCGCCGACATCTACGCCCTTCGCATCGGCAACGTCATCGAGCCGCACGAGTATGATCGCTTTCCCGGCTACATCGCCGATCCCATGTGCCGCAAGCGCAACGCCTGGAGCTACATCGACGCCCGCGACCTCGGCGAGATCGTGCATTGCTGCATCCAGAAGGACGGGCTGGGGTTCCAGGTGTTCAACGCGGTGAATGACACGATAACGATGGATATTCCGACCAAGGATTTTCTGGCCAAGTATTGCCCGACGACGAAAGTGACGCGCGAGATGGGCGAATGGGAGGGGCCGCTGTCGAACCGCAAGGCGCGTGAGGTGCTGGGGTTTAAGGAGGCGCACAATTGGCGGAAGTATGTGCCGAAGGCGTGACGCTTCCACTTGTTCTGCTTCCAGGCATGGACGGCACAGGCGAGCTGCTCAGAGACTTGGCTGGTCGGCTTGCTTCCCGTTTTCGCGTCCAGGTGATCGCCTACCCAACCCAGCGACATCTCAGCTATGACGAATTGGCGGCGCTGGTTCTCGCGCAGTCGCCGGCAGACCCATTCGTCATCCTTGGCGAGTCGTTCTCGGGCCCAATCGCGATTGATGTCGCGGCTCAATTGCCTCGGGTGGCGGGTCTGATCCTCGCGTCGACCTTCGTCAAACATCCGTTGCCGTCTTTTCTTGCACCCTTCGCACAAGCCTTTCGTCCGGACTGGATGCCCAAGTGCGCGATCAACGCAGGCCTCCTCGGAACGAGCGGGACAGCCAAGATCAAGGATCGGCTGCACGCAACCTTGGCGAAGCTGCCGCGCGATCTCCTACGTGCGCGATTGAAAGCAACGCTTCGCGTCGACAAGCGCAACGCGCTCAATAACGTCCACTGCCCGATACTGTATTTGCACGGCCGGTTTGATCGGCTCGTCGGACCGAGCCAAATCCGCGAGATCACCGCGATCCGGCTCAATTGCGTAGTTCGCCAACTTGACGCCCCGCACATGTTACTCGCGACGCACGCAATGGAAGCCGCCGAGCTGATCGAACAGTTTTGCCAAAGCGTAGAAATCGTCTCTTGACCGGCCCCCACGTCACTCCGACGTTGCTGCAAACCCTCGCAACGTCACTCCGCCGAACCTTAACGCCGGGTTAACGCCGCGCAGCTAATATTTTGACCCTGCGCCCAAATTTCACTTGATACGGACATCAATTGCCATCATATCACCCCCCTCGTTGCGCTGGGGTCGTCCCGGCGCACATCTGCTGGTTGGGGAGGTCGCCACATGGCACACCATGACGCCCTCTTCCAATTGGGGATTGACTTGGAAATTGGTTCAAGCACCGCCCAAAAGGAAGATCATGGATCACGCGCAGACGTAGCGCTTCAAGATCGCAAGGACTACTTCATAGAGCGCGACGGCGTTCGTTATGCCGGGAACCACCTTCTGGTGGACCTCTTTGGAGCCCGTCGTCTTGACGATCTGGCGCATATCGAAGCGACCTTGAAGAAGGTCGTGGAGGTTGCTGGAGCTACGTTGCTGCATATCCATCTGCACCATTTCACGCCCAACGGCGGCGTGAGCGGTGTGGCGGTGCTGAGTGAAAGTCACATCAGCATTCACAGCTGGCCGGAAGCCAACTACGCGGCGCTGGACATTTTCATGTGCGGTGAATCGCGCCCGGAGTTGGGCGTGGCCGTGCTGAAGGCCGCGTTCCAAGCCGAACAGGTCGTCGTCAAGACGCACCGGCGCGGCGAAGAGCTGACCACGCTCGATTGGCAGGCCGCAGCGGCGAACGCCGACGTGCCGGTGAAGGCGGCGGCTTAAACTCCGCTCACGCAGCTTGCTCCTCCCCTCCCCCGTTTTCCGGGGGAGAGGAGACCGCGTCTCGCTGGCGCCTTTTCGCGCCAAGAGCCACGCGGTCGGTGAGGGGCAGCGGCGTGCTCCGCACTTCTCACCACCTGTACGGAGCAAGTGGCTGCCCCTCATCCGGCCGTCATCCTCGGCTTCGCCTCGGCGGCCACCTTCTCCCCCAAAAATGGGGGAGAAGAGAAGGAAGTACCATGCCCACCCCCAAAACCCGTTGGATCGAAGAAACGCTCTACCCGCATTGGGGCCAGCGGCTGGCCGTCGACAAAATCCTGTTCGAGGACAAAACCGAACACCAGCACCTGATCATCTTCGAGAACGCCAGCCATGGCCGCGTCATGGTGTTGGACGGGGCGGTGCAGGTGACGCTGGCCGACGAGTGGGTCTACCACGAGATGATGGCGCACGTGCCGCTGTTCGCCCTGAACGAACCCAAGAGCGTGCTCGTGATCGGCGGCGGCGATGGCGGCATCTTGCGCGAGGTGCTCAAGCACCCGACGATCAAAGTCGCCACGCTGTGCGAGATCGACCGTACCGTGATCGATATGTCGATCAAGCACTTTCCGGAAGTCTCGGCCGGGGCCTTCGATCATGCGAAGACGGACATCATCATCGAGGACGGCGTGAAATTCGTCGGCGAGACCAACTTGCGTTTCGACGCCATTCTGGTCGACTCGACCGACCCGGTCGGACCGGGGGCCGTGCTGTTCACAAAGGCCTTCTATTCCGCCTGCCGACGCTGCCTGAAAAAGGGCGGCGTGCTGGTGACGCAGAACGGGGTGCCGTTCATGCAGCCGGCCGAGCTGCAAAGTTCCGTCGCGCACTTCCGCGCGCTGTTCGCCGATGGCCGCTGCTACCTCGCCACCGTCCCAACCTATGTGGGCGGGCAGATGGCCTTCGGCTGGGCTAGCGACGACGTGAAATTGCGCGCGGTAAAACTGGCGGATATCCGCGAGCGCTTCGGGGCGGCCGGGTTCGAGACCAAGTACTACACTCCCGCCGTGCACAAAGCCGCATTCGCGCTGCCGGCGTTCATCGAGCAGATGATTGCCGATTGAGCCACGTAAAGCCGTGAATACGCTTTCCAATCCAGGGTCGACGGCATCCCCTGGTCCTTGACGCCGGCCCTGGTCATCACCATGTTGCAATGCAGCAAACTCATGCTGCAACGCAAAAGGATCTGCGATGTCCGGCCTCGGTCAAACTCTGGCGGCCCTTGGCGCGTTGCGTCGCAAGTTCGAACGTCTGATGCCAGCCGCCCGTGGTCCATCGCCAGGGACTGCGCCGAACTTGTCGGACGGGGCCTCGCGGTTGCGCGAACTGACGGCATTCGGATCCAATCCCGGTAACTTGCGCATGCTGGTGCACGTTCCCGAGCGCCTGCAAAGCAATCCGGCGCTGGTGGTGGCGTTGCATGGCTGCGGCCAGAGCGCGGCCGACTACGACCGAGGCGCCGGTTGGGGGACGCTGGCTGACCGGGCTGGATTCGTCGTGGTCTACCCGCAGCAGCAGGCCTCGAACAATCCAAAGACCTGCTTTTCGTGGTTCCTGCCGGGCGACATGGCGCGCGGCAGCGGCGAGGCGCTCTCGATCCATCAAATGGTGGAACACGCTACCGCGAAATTCGGCGTCGATCAAGGCAGGGTGTTCATCACCGGACTTTCGGCCGGCGGCGCCATGGCGTCAGTCATGCTTGCGGCCTATCCGGAAACCTTTGCGGGCGGCGCCATCATTGCTGGCCTTCCCTACGGCTGCGCAGAGTCCGTCCAACAGGCGCTCGAGGCCATGTTCACTGAACAATCACCCTCCACCAGGGCTCTGGGCGATCGCGTCCGGGCGGCCTCAAGGCATCGTGGATCGTGGCCAACAATTTCGGTCTGGCATGGCAGTGCCGATGCGATCGTGAAGCCGTCGAACGCCGAACATGTCACGCGGCAATGGGCCAATGTGCACGGCCTTTCCACCACGGCAACGCATACGGAGCTCATCGCCGGACATACGCGCCGCGTCTGGAACGAAATAAACGGCAAGACAGTGATCGAGATGTATTCGATCGTCGGCATGTCGCATGGCGTACCCATCGCATCTTCCCCGAGCGCGGAACGTTTGGGCTCGACGGGCCCGTTCTTCCACGATGTCGGGCTGTCCTCGACACATCACATCGCCCGCTTCTGGAACCTGGACCTCGGCTGCCTTGAAGCCCACGGCGCCGAAGCAGCGTTGAAGACCGGCGCGGGCGCCAACGACGCGGAGGCGCGCGCAATCAAGGTCGCGGCAAAAACTTACAACGAGGACGCACAGCCACAGACCGCGTCGCTGCGACGGCATACAACACAACCAGGGCGTCTGCTTCTTCTCGACCCGAACCTGGTCATCGCAGCAGCCTTCAAGGCCGCCGGTCTGCCGGCTCCCGAAGCGTCAACGGCAAAGCCCTCCGGCGTGCACCCGCAGCCGATCATCGATGCGGCCTTGAAAGCGGCCGGACTCAAACTCTGACCGCGTCACCACACGCCCGGCCCCGTCGGCGATGACAATGATGACAATCCTATCCCCACCCCCTTTCGCTGCGCTGCAACATGGATAGACTGCCTCTGAGCCATCCAGAGGATTTTTCCGGTGCCCGCAGACGATTCCCGCAATGCCACCGCCCAAAAACACGTCTTCCGCTTCGGCGGCGGCACGGCCGAAGGGGACGCGCGCGATGTGGCGCGGCTGGGCGAAAAGGGCGCGGCGCTGGCGGCCATGTCGCGGCTCGGGTTGCCGGTGCCACCCGGCTTCACCATCGCGACCGGCGTGTGCGAATATTTCCATGCCAACGGGCACACGATCCCGGCGGGATTGGAGAAACAGGTGAATGCGGGGCTGGCCGAAATGGGGCTGGCCTTCGGCGCCACGTTCGGCCTCGCCAGCAACCCGCTGCTGCTTTCAGTCCGCTCGGGCGCGGCCATGACCATGCCGGGGCTGACGGGGGCCGTCACCAATCTCGGGCTGAATGACGCGGCCGTTGCCAAACTCGGCGAGACCGATCCCGGCATCGCCGAGACCTACGCGCAATTCATCGAAAATTACGCCGTGAACGTCCTTGGCATGGACGAGGGCGTGTTCGAAACCATCCGCGACGACCATCCGGGCGGACCGAACTGGGCGGCCGTGGTCACCAGCTACAAGGCCGCCGTCGAGGCGCGCACCGGCAAACCGTTCCCGCAGAACCCCACGCTGCAATTGTGGGACGCCATCGGCGCGGTCTACGCCTCATGGATGAGCCCGCACGCGGTGCGCCACCGCACGTCGGGCGGCATCGCAGACGCTCCGGGCGCGGCCGTCACAATCGAGGCCATGGCACCCGGCCAGGTCGCGGCCAGCGGCACCATCCGTACACGCCATCCGACCACGGGCGAACCGCTGCTGAACGGCGACTGCCGCATCGTCGCGCATGGCGCGCGCGACACGCTCCCTATTTGCGAGGCGCAAAGAACCGCGATCGGCAACAGCAAGGCGCCCGATTTGTTCAGCACCGAGACGTCCCCAGCCCTTCCGCTGCCCGCCGCCGCCTCGCTCGAAACGCTGATGCCGTCCGCCTACGCCCTGCTCACCAAGAGCGCCCAGAAACTCGAGCGCCACCTCCGCGACATGCAGGAAATCGAGTGGGTGGTCGCCGACGACCAGCTCTGGTTGCTGCAGTCCCGCCCCGGCCGCCCCACCACCAACGCCGCCTTGCGCATCGCCGTCGACATGGCCGAGGCCGGCATCATCACCAAGCGCGACGCGCTCCTGCGCATAGATCCGCGCGAGCTGGAACACCTCCTGCACCCCGCCATCGACCCTGCCGCCGAGCATCGCGCCGAGCTGATCGCCACCGGCCTGCCCTCCTCGCCGGGCGCGGCCACCGGCGAACT
>JANMVX010000120.1:0-9385 GCA_031393505.1 Hyphomicrobiaceae bacterium
CCCGTGGGTCGCCCTTTAACGGCACGGCGCGCTGCACGAGGGCGACCCACGGGTCGCCCCTACGCCGTTGGCCCTCTCAAAGGCCACGTTTTTTTGTCGGGACCTATGACCGAAAACCTGGAATGGCTCGTATCCGTCGCCTCCACCAACGAGGTGGCGATGCTGCGGGCCAAATCCGGTCGCACCGGCCCGCTCTGGATCGCCGCCGACGAGCAGCTTTCCGGGCGCGGGCGCAGCGGACGGGGCTGGGTGTCGGAGCCCGGCAACCTCTACAACTCGTTGCTGCTGACCATAGACAGGCCGCCCATGGTGCTAGCGCAACTCGCGCTGGTGGCGGGCGTTGTGGTCCACGACACGATTACTCAACTTGCCCCGCAGCTCACGCCAAAACTCAAATGGCCCAATGATGTGCTCGTCGACGGCGCTAAAATCTGCGGCATCCTGATCGAGAGCCAGCTGGCGCCGGCCGGTCGCGGCCACAACGTGGTGGTTGGCATCGGCCTCAATCTCGCGCATCATCCCGAGCTTGCGGAGCGGCGGGCAACCTCGCTGGCCGCTCACGGGATCGACGTTTCCCCCCGGCAAGCATGGCAGGTCCTCTCGACGACATTTGCCAAATGGCTCGCACTGTGGTCGGAAGGTGACGGATTTTCCGCGATCTGCCAGTCTTGGCAGGCCCGCGCGGTGGCTATCGGAACGCAAGTTTCGGTAAAAACCGGCGCAGAAACGATTTCCGGCCGCTTCGGCGGTCTTGATACTGATGGCGCGATGTTGCTGGATTTGCCCGAGGGTCAAAGGCGCATCACGTTTGGCGACGTTCATATCGGCGCTCCGCCCCCAACGGACGCCCCCTAAGAGTTTTTGGAGATAGTATGGCAGCCCGCAAGGCGAAGGGTTCAACGGAGCCCGAACTGGTATTCCTGCCGCTCGGCGGCATCGGCGAAATCGGCATGAACTGCTATCTGTATGGCTACGGACCATCGGATAACCGCCGCTGGCTGATGATCGATCTCGGCATCACCTTCCCCGGCGAAATGGAGCCCGGCGTCGACGTCATCATGCCGGACCTGGCCTTCATCCTGGATGAGCGCAAGCAACTCGAAGGCCTGATCCTCACGCACGGGCACGAGGACCATCTCGGCGCCATCATCGATCTGTGGCCGGATCTTAAGTGCCCGATCTATGCCACGCCGTTCACGGCGGGATTGCTAAAGGCCAAGCTCGGCGAAGAGCGGCCGGGCATGAAGCTGCCGATCAAGGAAGTGCCGCTGAAGGGGCGCATCACGCTCGGGCCGTTCGACATCGAGTTCGTCAACGTCGCGCACTCCATCCCGGAATCCAATGCGCTGGCCATCCGCACGCCGGCCGGGCTTGTTCTGCACACCGCCGATTGGAAGATCGATCCGACCCCGATCTCGGGCGAGCCGACGGATGAAAAGCGCATTCGCGAATTGGGCGACGAGGGCGTGGATGTGCTCATCTGCGATTCCACCAACGCTCTGCGCGCGGGCATTTCCCCGTCTGAGAGCGAAGTCGGTGCAACGATAAAACAGCTGATTTCCGAGGCGACCCAATGCGTCGCTGTCACCACTTTCGCCTCCAACGTCGGCCGCGTGAAAGCCGTTGCCGAAGCGGCCCAGGCGGCGGGCCGCGAACTCGTCATAGCGGGACGGGCGTTGCACCGCGTGGTCGCGGTGGCGCAGGAGACCGGCTATCTCAGCCGCAAACTGAAGTTCCACGACCAGGACGCTTTCGGTAGCATCCCGCGCAATAAGATCTGCGCCGTGCTCACCGGCAGCCAGGGCGAGCCGCGGGCCGCGCTCGCTCGCGTGGCCATGAAGGAGCACCCCGTGGTGTCGCTGCAGCGTGGCGATACGGTGATCTTCTCGTCCCGCCCCATCCCCGGCAACGAGGAGGGGATCGGCCGCGTGCTGAACGGCCTCGCCGATCAGGGCGTGCGCGTCATAACGGATTCGGATTCGCTGGTTCACGTCACCGGCCATCCGCGGCGCGGCGAACTGGAGAAGATGTACGAATGGAGCCGGCCAAAAGTGCTCATCCCGATGCATGGCGAGGCGCGGCACCTGGAAGAGCAGGGTCGTTTCGCCTTGTCGAAGGGCGTTCCCAAGGTCGTGCAGACGCGCAACGGCAAAATGGTCCGCCTCGGCCCGGGCGAAGTGAAGATCATCGACGAAGTGCCGGTGGGCCGCGTTTATCGCGACGGCAACCTGATCCTGTCGGATGAAGAGGGGTCCGTCCGCGACCGTCGCAAACTGTCCTTCGTCGGCTTGGTCTGCATCTCCATCATCATCGAGCGCGACGGAGAACTGGCCGCCGATCCTGAGATTTTGCTCGACGGCATTCCCGAACAGGCCGGAAAAGCCGGCGCCATGGAAGGCCTGGTGCTGGACGCGGTGGAAGGCGCCATCGAGAGCATCCCGCGCGGCAAACGCAAGGACCCCGAGCGCATCCGCGAAGCCGTCAACAAGGCCGCGCGCGGAGCCATCAACGAGGCCTGGGGCAAGAAGCCGATCGTGAAGGTTCTGCTGACGGTGCTGTAGGGGCTCTCCTCTCCCCGCTTCTTCGCGGGGAGAGGAGACCGCGTCTCGCAGCCGACCTTTGGGAGGCAAGAGCCACGCGGTCGGTGAGGGGCAGCCGCTTGCTCCGCGCCTGTCGCACAAACTACCGAGCAAGTGGCTGCCCCTCATCCGGCCGTCATCCTCGGCTTCGCCTCGGCGGCCACCTTCTCCCCCTAAGCAGGGGGAGAAGGAAGTAAGAGCCGTTTTTCCTCTCCTCGCTTCTTCGCGGGGAGAGGAGACCGCGTCTCGCAGCCGACCTTTGGGAGGCAAGAGCCACGCGGTCGGTGAGGGGCAGCTGCTTGCTCAGTTTCTCTCACCACCGGTACGGATCAAGTGGCTGCCCATCCGGCCGTCATCCTCGCTGCGCTCAGCGGCCACCTTCTCCCCCTAAGTACGGAGAGATAGAGAGTCAGGGTGGCCTTGTAGTTAGGGACGCGTTATGATCGGTCGCCTCAACCACGTCGCCATCGCCGTGCCGGATCTGGCCAAGGCCAGTGCGCTTTACCGCGATGCTCTGGGGGCGGAGGTTTCCGCGCCCTTGCCCCAACCCGAACACGGCGTGACTGTGGTTTTCATCACGCTCCCCAACACCAAAATCGAACTCCTCGAACCCCTCGGCTCCGACTCCCCCATCGCCAAATTCCTCGCCAAAAATCCCGACGGCGGCATGCACCATATCTGCTACGAAGTGGCAGACATCCTCGCGGCCCGTGATAAACTCCTCGCGCTGGGCGCTCGCGCGCTTGGCGACGGGCAGCCGAAGACCGGTGCACACGGAAAGCCCATGCTGTTCCTGCACCCCAAAGACTTCAACGGCACGCTGATCGAACTGGAGCAGAGTTGAGCCTCACCTTCGCCATCGCCATCTATTTCGTCATCTGGTGGACCGTGCTGTTCGTCGCCCTGCCGTTCGCCGGGCGCTCGCAACAGGAGGCCGGCACGCGCGTTCCCGGCACACCCGCCTCCGCTCCGGCCGAGCCGAAATTCCTGCGCGTAATTCTCGTCACAACCCTGCTTGCCGCCGTGCTGCTGGCGATGGTTTACTTCGGCATCGAGTACAACCTTTTGGACCGCATCGGCCTTCCCGTCCGCCCCCCAGCCGACCCGCCGACGGGTTGACCCCGTAGCAGAGATGACCCCACCATGCGGACCGTGCGCTGGACCTTCGTGATCGCCATCCTCGTTTGCCTGCTGCCCGTCATCAGCGAAAGCACCGCGCTCATCGCGGGCAATCTGGCCGGCTGTGGCCTTCCGGGCGATGAGTTTTTCGACTGCCAGATGCGCGGCCTGGACGTTACCCCCCTTTTGATGAGCCTGGTCAGCCTCGAACGGCTGGCGCTCGGCGGCGTCTTGGCGTCGCTCGGCATGGTCCTGGCTTGGGTCATTGCTGAGCTCGTGGCCATGACCATCGGCCGGAATTCGCGCCGGCTGCGGTTCTAGCCTCCCACAAAAGCCCAATTTCGCGCGTGAAACCGCCACACCAGGACTTCGGCATGCAGCCGTCCTGCGAATCAGCGATACTACATCATGCAAAATTCCGCCCGCAGTAGCGCTCCCGACCAAAGCTCCGCCGAGATCGACGATATCGCTGTCGCGCGCGCCGCCTTGGCCAAGATCGATTTTTTCCGCTCCGAGCGGCCTGACCTGGTGAAAATCACCCGCCTCGGAGGGCTTACAAACAGCGTCTTCAAGCTTGACTGCAATGGCGACAGCTATGTGCTGCGCCTCGCCGGGGACGGCACGTCGGACTATATCGACCGCAGTTTCGAAGCGGCGGCCTTGCGCGAAACCAGCCGCACGGGCGTCAGTCCGGCGCTGATCTATTGCGATCCTGACAACGGTACGGCTGTGACCGAATGGGCGCGCGCCATGCCGATGACCGCGCCCCTGTTTCGCGCCAACCCTGGCGCGCCGCGCCGCGCGGGCGAGGTGTTGCGGCGGCTGCATGGCAGCGACGCCAAGTTCGAGTTCCAGTTCGACCTGTTTGGCATGTTGGAGGAATATGTCACGGTGCTCGCCAAGCAGCCGACCCAGCTGCCGCACGGGCTCACTGACATGCTGGCGCTCGCTGACAGGTTGCAGCAGACCCTGGCCCGCCGTCCCGTCCCTCTGGTCGCGTGCCATTGCGATCTCCTGCCCGACAATTTCCTCGATACCGGAACGCGCATGTTCCTGGTCGACTGGGAGTTTTCCGGCATGAACGATCCGATGTGGGACCTTGGCGACGCCATCGTGGAATGTGGCCTGGCGCCCAAGGACGAGCGCGACCTCATCGCCGGCTACTTCGGCGGCGACCCCAAACCCTCCGAACTGGGGCGCATCATCATCTACAAGGCCATGTGCGACTTGCTCTGGACGTTGTGGGGTCTGATCCAGCATGCCAACGGCAACCCGGCCGACGATTTCCAGGCCTATGCCGGCAAGCGCTTTTCGCGCGCGCAGTCGGTGGTGGGCGATCGGGATTTTGCCCGCCACTGCGCAGCCGTCGCGCAAGGCTAGCCAGCGTCTGCGGCTGCCGCTATAGGTTGGCCACAACCCCGTGCAACCCCTGACCCCGATGCATGCCCACGACGGGCGGCTTCAGAGGTTTGGCCGATGCACCAACGGAGCAGATGACATGGCGACGGCACGGCCAGCAGGCTGGAAACCCGACAGTTGGCGCGCAAAACCGATCCAGCAGGTGCCCGATTATAAGGACGCCAAGGCGCTCACCGAGGTCGAAAAGCAACTCGCCAGCTATCCGCCGCTATTCTTTGCCGGCGAGGCGCGCGAGCTGAAGTCCGAGTTGGCTCAAGTGGCGGAAGGCAATGCCTTCCTGCTGCAGGGCGGTGATTGCGCCGAGAGTTTTGCTGAGCACGGTGCCGACAACATCCGCGACTTCTTCCGCGCCTTCCTGCAGATGGCCGTAGTGCTGACCTATGCTGGCGCGGTGCCGGTGGTGAAGGTCGGACGTATCGCCGGGCAGTTCGCCAAGCCGCGCTCCTCGGGCATCGAAAAGAAGGGCGACGTGGAGCTGCCGAGCTATCGCGGCGACATCATCAACGGGCCTGAGTTCACGCCCGAATCGCGCACTCCCGATCCCAAGCGGCAGCTGGACGCTTACCGGCAGTCGGCGGCGACGCTCAACCTTCTGCGCGCGTTTGCAGGCGGCGGCTACGCCAGCTTGGAGAACGTGCACCGCTGGTACCTGGACTACGCCAAGGACAGCGCGTCGGCGCAGCACTACAAGGAGATCGCCGAGCGTATTTCCGAAACCCTCGGTTTTATGCGCGCCGCCGGCCTGACGGCGGGCAATACGCCGTCGTTGCGTACCACCAATTTCTTCACCAGCCATGAGGCGCTGCTGCTTGGCTATGAGCAGGCCCTTACGCGGGTGGATTCCACCACGGGCGACTACTACGGCTGCTCGGGCCACATGCTGTGGATCGGCGACCGCACGCGGCAGCCGGATCACGCGCATATCGAGTACGCGCGCGGCATCAAGAACCCGCTCGGCCTGAAGTGCGGGCCGAGCCTGGAGCCGGATGGGCTGCTGAAGCTGATCGATCTGCTGAACCCGGCCAACGAAGCGGGGCGGCTGACGCTGATCTGCCGTTTTGGCGACGACAAGGTTGAGAAGCACCTTCCCAAGATGATCCGCGCCGTGGAGAAAGAAGGCCGCAAGGTCGTTTGGTCCTGCGATCCCATGCACGGCAACACCATCACGGCCGCTACCGGTTATAAGACACGGCCGTTCAGCCGTGTGCTGAACGAAATCCAAAAATTCTTCGACGTGCACCGCGCTGAGGGCACGCATCCCGGCGGCATCCATCTGGAGATGACCGGCAAGAACGTGACCGAATGCACCGGCGGCGCGCAGGCGGTTACGGAAGCGGATCTGTCGGACCGCTACCACACGCACTGCGACCCGCGCCTGAACGTCGATCAGGCGCTGGAGGTGGCGTTCATTGTGGCGGAACGGCTGAAGGCCGAGCGGGACGGGAAGCACGCGGTGAAATTGAAGGCGTCAGCATAAATCCCGGACGGCGCGGGAGGTCCTTCCTTCTCCCTTTGGGAGAAGGTGGCCCACTGGGCCGGATGAGGGGGTTTGGGGGTGTGTTGTGGCGCGCTGGTGCCGCACACTCCGGCCGCAATCCCCTCATCCGCCCTTCGGGCACCTTCTCCCAAAGGGAGAAGGCCAACCCATCGGCCCCTGTTTCTATGAGAGGCTGAAGCAAATGAGTGCGTCACCCCCAAACACTCTGCGCATCGCCCTGGCCCAGCTCGATCCCACGGTTGGCGACCTTGCCGGCAACGCCGCCAAGGCGCGCGCCGCCCGTGCCACCGCCGCCAAGGCCGGCGCCGATCTGATCCTCTTCTCAGAACTCTTCATCACCGGCTACTCCCCCGAAGACCTCGCCCTCAAACCAGCCTTCCAGGCCACCGCCCGCGCCACCATCGAAGACCTCGCCAAGGACACCGCCGATGGCGGGCCGGGCGTGCTGATCGGCACCATCTGGGTCGAGGACGGCCGCTTACACAATTCGCTGGCCCTCCTCGACGGCGGCAAGGTCGTCGGCCTACGTCATAAAGTGGACCTGCCAAACTACGGCGTGTTCGACGAAAAGCGCGTGTTCGTCCCCGGCCCGATGCCCGGACCCATCGACTTCCGCGGCGTGCGGCTGGGCGTGCCGATCTGCGAGGACATCTGGAAGGACGAGGTGGTCGAATGCCTGTCCGAGACCGGCAGTGAAATCCTGCTGGTGCCGAACGGTTCGCCTTTCGCGCTGGGCAAACAAGACATCCGCAGTAACATCGCCGTCGCCCGCGTGACGGAATCGCAGCTGCCGCTGGTCTATCTCAACCAAGTCGGCGGGCAGGATGAACTGGTGTTCGACGGTGCGAGTTTTGTGCTGAATGCGGATTGTGGACTGGCGGTGCAATTGCCGGCCTGGGAAGAAGCCGTCGCCGTCACCGACTGGGAGCGCACGCCGACAGGCTGGGTCTGCAAACAGGGCGAACGCGCACTCATCGAGGAAGGCGAGGCCTCGGCCTATCGCGCCTGCGTGCTGGGCCTGCGCGATTACGTTCAGAAGAACGGTTTTCCCGGCGTTGTGCTCGGCCTTTCCGGCGGCATCGACTCCGCGCTCTGCGCCGCCATGGCCGTCGATGCGCTGGGACCGGACAAAGTCCACTGCCTGATGCTGCCCTATCGCTACACCAGCGAGGACAGTCTGTCCGACGCCGCCGAATGCGCGCGGTTGCTGGGTGTGAAGTACGACGTGGTCTCCATATTCAAGCCGGTCGAAGGGTTCGCCGAAAGCCTCGAGCCGCTGTTCAAGGGCACCCAATCGGGCGTCGCCGAGGAGAACCTGCAGTCGCGCGTGCGCGGAACATTGCTGATGGCGGTCTCGAACAAGTTCGGCCCGATGGTGGTGACAACCGGAAACAAGTCCGAGGTTTCCGTCGGCTACGCGACGCTCTATGGCGACATGAACGGCGGCTTCAATCCAATCAAAGATCTTTACAAGATGCAGGTGTTTGCACTGAGCCGCTGGCGCAATTCGAACCACCCCAAGGGCGCGCTCGGCCCGAAGGGACCGGTGATGCCCGAGAGCGTGATCAGCAAGCCGCCGACCGCCGAGCTGCGGCCGAACCAGAAGGATCAGGACTCGCTGCCGCCGTATGAGGTTCTGGACGCGATCCTGGAGCGCTTGGTCGAGCACGAACACTCCGTGCCCGAAATTATCGCGGCGGGTTATGATCGCGACACCGTCAAGAAGGTCGAGCGGCTGCTCTACCTGGCCGAATACAAACGTCGCCAGGCTGCGCCCGGAGTAAAGATCTCGGAGCGCAATTTCGGGCGTGATCGGCGGTATCCGATTACCAACCGCTTCCGGGAGAGATAGGTGATCGCCTAGGTGGTAACTGCTCACCCCATGCCCTATGAAACCGCAGCGGCTGCGGCGCTGGCGGCGAGGGCTTCGGTGATGGCCGCCAGGGCGGTCCGGCCCTTAAGGCGGCCGGTTGCGACAATCGAGCGGATATCTGCGTAGACCTCCGCTCCCCAGGCCGAACGGAAACCATTTGTCACGTTTCGGAAGATCACGGACGGTCGCAGCGCCCGCTCCGAGACATTGTTGGTGGCCGGAACATCGCGGCGCGTGACGAACACGAACAGCTTGGCCCGGCTATCGGCCATGACAGCCTTCAGCTTGATGGCGTTGGCGCGGGTCGGGCAGGTGGCGAGCAAGCGGTCGAGGCGGCGGTCGAGATCGCGCCGGTGTTTGGCGAGCGTTGCGTCGAGCAACCCATCGCGGCGTCGGCCGTCATGCTTGTTGCCTCCGCGGCAAGCCGCGACGGCAATGGCGCAGGCGCGCTTGAGGAGGCCCTTGAAGCCGGGTGCAAAAATGATGTCGCCATCGTCGATGGCGTATTGAGCATCACGCAGCAGATGGGCGAGGCAGACCTGGTGCTGCTCGGCATGGCCAGCTTGCGCTGCAAGCCGGTCGGAGATCCACACCTTGGGCCGCGCCCCCGCAAGAAAGCCGAGGACCACCGCCTTGCCGCGACTCTGCGCGATGACATGGCGGATCGCTGTGGCGCAGCCGAACACCCATTGCCAGTGGGTTTTCCCAGCGACCCGAGCCGAGGTCTCGTCGCTGGCGATGACGGGCGCGGCGCGCACTTCGGCCTCGATGCGGCGTGCGGCAGCTGCGAACGGGCAGGCGGCGCGCGCCAGCATGTTGGCGATGGCGCCTTCCGATAAGGTGAGGCCGAACAGTCCGTGCAACATCTCGACTAGCCGGTTGTAGCTGACGAAATTG
>JANMVX010000130.1:0-38891 GCA_031393505.1 Hyphomicrobiaceae bacterium
TCGACCTGGCCAAGAATTTCGGCATGGAGACGGTCGCCGAAATGGTGATGGACGAAGAGACGGCGGCGATGCTGCAAGAGGCCGGGGTCGATTACCTCCAGGGCTTCATGTTCGGCCAGCCGCAAGTGGCGCCGCTGCCGATGCCGGTGGTGAGCAAGGGGTGAGACTGGGGACACGAACTTCAACTTCGGCGCTGGCCACGGTGTTACGCTCTCGCGGTCTGTCGATTGCCGAAGATGAACATGTCCCCAACCCCGTTCTAGCTCGCCGCTTTCAGAATCTCCGCCGCCAGATCCGTCTTCTCCCACGAGAAGCCGCCATCGGCTTCCGGCGCGCGGCCGAAGTGCCCGTAGGCGGCGGTGCGGCGATAGATCGGCAGTGTCAAATTGAGGCGCTTGCGGATGTTCGTCGGACGTAAGGGGAACAGTTTCGCCAACACCTCTTCCAGCCGGCTATCGGGCACCTTGCCCGTGCCCTGCGTGTCCACCAGCAGCGACATCGGCTCGGCGACGCCAATCGCATAGGCCACCTGGATCATGCAGCGTGTCGCAAGCCCGGCCGCGACAACGTTCTTGGCCAGATACCGCGCCGCATAGGCCGCCGAACGATCCACCTTGGTCGGATCTTTTCCGGAGAACGCGCCGCCGCCGTGGGGTGCGTATCCGCCGTAGGTATCGACAATGATCTTGCGTCCCGTCAGCCCGCAATCGCCATCGGGACCGCCGACCACGAAATTACCTGTGGGATTGACCAGGAAATCCGCGTCGCTCTTGGGCATCCAGCCCTTCGGCAGCGCCGACGTCACCGCATCGCCGATCATGTCCTTGACCATCTGTGGCGTGTAATCCTGGCCATTGCGCGTCGCCCTGTTGTGCTGTGTCGAGACCACAACCTTGGTGCAGCCAACGGGCACACCGTTCTCGTAGCGGATCGTCACCTGGCTCTTGGCGTCTGGCTGCAAATCCGGCAAGGACTTGTTGCGCCGCTTTTCCGACAGCACCTTCAGCACCTTATGCGCGAAATAGATCGGCGCCGGCATGAAGGAGTTCTTCTCGTACACTTCGCTTTCGGTGCAGGCGAAACCGAACATCATGCCCTGGTCGCCGGCCCCTTCCTGGTCGCCGTCCTTGCCCTTCTTGGCATCGACGCCCATGGCGATGTCCGGCGACTGACCATGCAGCAGCACCTCAATATCGGCGCCCGCGAACGAGAAGCCGTCCTGGTCGTAGCCAATGTCCTTGATGACATCGCGCGCGATCAACGCCAGCAATTCGCGGTTCACGACCGCCGTGCCGCCGTACTTGTGGAACAACGGCGCCTGCCCGCGGCCTTCGCCAGCGATGACGACCTTGTTGGTCGTTGCAAGGACTTCGCAACCAAGCCGCGTGTTCACGAGGCTCTGGTCGGCAATGCCTAACTTCACGTCGTTGGCGATGAACGCGTCCAACACAGCGTCGGAAATCTGATCGCAAACCTTGTCTGGGTGGCCTTCGGACACGGATTCGCTGGTGAAGAGATACGACGGGCGTGTCATGTCCGGGGGCTCCTGACTGTTGGCAATGGGGAAAACCCCCGAAAAAGGGGCGTGTTAGCGGTTCTTCTGCAACCTCAAGGCTTTGCGGTCAAGCGAACAGCATGGCGCAGCTAAGCGGCCAGCACTACGATCCGAGTTTGTCGCCCGCCATGGTGCGCACCAGTTCCACCACCGCCCGCCGTTTTGCGGGATCGCTAATGCGCTGAAACGCCCGATTCAGTTCGATGCCTTCCCGGGTGCTCAGGAATGAAAGCATTTCTGCTTCTTCGCTTGAATGTTCTGCAAAACCTGGGGTCTCAGCAATATCATCCGCTACTTGCAGCGCATCGTAGAAATAATCGATCGCGACGCCGAGAACCTTGGACACCTGAAACAAGCGGCTGGCGCTGATGCGGTTGGTGCCGCGCTCGTATTTCTGAATTTGTTGGAAGGTGACTTTCAGCAATTCGCCCAGACGCTCTTGGCTCATTCCAACCAGCATGCGGCGCAAGCGCACGCGGTTGCCGATCTGCAGGTCCACCGCATTGGCGCGTTTGGAACTGGCCGTTTCCCCGTCCACGACCTTGACGTCGTCGTCCGCCACCATCGGTCTCCGCATTTCAGGCGTCGTCTCAGACGAACTCGCGCCGATCTTCATTTTACTGATGGTCCCGTATAAAACATATTTCGAGGCGAACGCGAAATATTCCCATCGTTGCGTCTATGCGGCAAATAGAACGCCAGCAGCGCCAAGCCAAGCAGCAGCTCCGCCAGCAACAATCCGTCACCATAGCGTCCATAAAGCGTCGGCGGTAGTGGCCCCGGCAACACACTGTCGATAACTCCCGGCGTTACCAGGGGCAGCCGTTGCAGCACCTGCCCACGCGCATCTACAACTGCCGAAATCCCGGTGATCGCCACACGGATCAGCGGCAGTCCCTGCTCAATAGCCCGCATCCGGGCTTGGTGAAAATGCTGATAGGGGCCGGTCTGCTCGCCAAACCAGGCGTCGTTGGTGATGTTCAAGAGCCACGATGGCCGGACACCAGGCGCTATGGCCTCGTCAGGGAAAATCGCTTCGTAACAGATCATCGGAACCAGCGGCGGCAGGCCTGGCGCATCCAGGCGCCGGGCGTTGGAGCCTTCCGCCATGCCGCCGGCCGTGCGTGTCAAATTCTCGATGCCCAGGAGGTTGAGAAGGCCTTCGTAAGGGAGATACTCGCCGAATGGGACCAGATGCCGCTTGTCAAAGACGGCTCCCGGTACCCCCGAGCCGTCGATATAGACAAGACTGTTCAGGTAGCGGGTTGCTGGCGGGCTTTGCGACGGTGCTGGATCGGTCTCAGCGCGTATGGTGCCGGTCAGAAGTTTGGTGTGGCCGCCTAGCACGGCACCGATTTCCTGTAAGGCTTGCGGCGTCTGCAGCAGCCGGAAGTTCAGGGGCTCCTCGGGCCAGATGACGACGTCGGTTTGCGCAAGGTCGTCGATGTTTCCGCGGGAGTCGCGCCGGCTGAGGTCCAGCATGCGGTCAAAGATTCTGCGCGCGCTGGTGGCTTCGAATTTCTCTTTTTCCGGCGTGTTGGGCTGCACCAGCCGCAGACGCAGTGGGGGCTCGGCCGCGGCGATCGGCGACGACAATTGCCAGGCGCCCCAGGAAAAACTCGCCGCCAGCACGGCGGCCGCACAGCCTGGCCAGAGCCAAGGTCGCGCCGATTTAGGCTCGGTCAAGAGCAGTACGGGCGAGGTGAAGATCAGCACGGCCCACAAGGTCAGCCCGGTCACGCCGACGAGAGACAAGCTTTGCGCCAGCGCATCGTTCAGCGTCAGGCCGTAGCCGAGCGCGTTCCAAGGAAAGCCGGTGAACCAATGGCCGCGTAGCCATTCGCTGGCGCCCAATGCGAGCGCGAGGGCCAGTATGCGCAGCGGCGACGACCGCCAAGCCAGTGAAGCGATCCCGGTTGCCAGGGCGAAGTAGCAGGCAAGATAGGCCGGAAGCAGCGTGATGGCGAAGGGCAGCAGAATCGCAAAACGGTCCGCCTGCACCAGAAAGGCGCCGCCGATCCAGTAGAGGCCGAAAACCAGGTAGCCGAAGCCGAACCACCATCCCACGGCGGCGGCGGCCAACGCCTTGGCGCGGCGGCTGCCTTGTCCATTGGCGCTGTCCAAAAGCAGCGTCAGCCCCGGGAAGGCAAGGAACAGCAGCGGCCACAGAGCGAAGGGCGGCATGGCCAGCACCGAGGCCGCGCCCAGCCCAAAAGCCGCGAGCCAGCGCCGCCATCCGCGCAAGCCAAGCACCCCGTTCAGATAGCCCTGCTTCACCACCCTGTCCCCGGAAATTCGTCATCCCCGCGCAGGCGGGGATCCAGCCAAGCCCGGGTTTCGCGCGCACCCTGACCACGACGATTCATTGTGCTGCAACGTGTTCCTGGATTGACGGCGCGGCTTAGACCGAGGCTCGGCTGGATCCCCGCCGACGCGGGGATGACGATGTTTCGGCGGGCTCCGAATGACCTTGTCAAAGCCCCTAAATGCTCGGCTCGGCATCGCCGTTCAGGGTGCCTGGATGCGTGCGGTGGATGCGCAGCTTCTTGATGCGGCGGGGATCAGCATCGAGAATTTCGAACTCCAGGCCGCTGGGATGATGGATCAGTTCGCCGCGCACCGGCACGCGCCCGATCAGCGCCACCACCAATCCGCCGAGTGTATCGAAATCCTCCGCCTCCTGAGGATCGGTCACAAGCTTGAAGCCGACGCACTGTTCCAGATCGCTGATCGGGGTGCGGGCGAGCGCGATAAAACCTGTGTCGCTGTCGGCTTGAATCAGGTTTTCCTCGTCGTCGTGCTCGTCCTCGATCTCGCCGACGATCTGTTCGACAAGATCTTCAATGGAGACGAGCCCGTCGGTGCCGCCGTATTCATCGACCACCATGGCGAGGTGGATGCGGGTTGTCTGCATACGCAGGAACAGGTTGAGCGCCGGCATGCTGGGCGGAACATACAGCACCTGACGGCGGATTTTCGTCGTATGGATCAGCTGTTTGAGATCGGCCCGGGTCAGATCGATACTGGCGAAATGCATCGGCGTTTCGGCATGGGCGGCGGCTGCCGCATGAATCGGCCCGGTGCTGGATTGCTCGACCAGCCAGCCCACCAGATCCTTGATGTGGACCATGCCGCGCAAGTCGTCGAGCGTTTCGCGGAACAGCGGAATGCGCGAATGGCCGGCCTGCTGGAAAACCTGCACCAGTTCCGAAAGCGGCGCCTGCTCATCAACGGCGTTGATGTCTGCGCGCGGCACCATGACGTCGATCACACGCAGCTCGCCGAAGCGCAGTATGCGGAGCAGCATGTCGCGCTGTTGCGGCGCCAGCACCTGGCCGCCTTGGCCCTCTTCGCGTAAGGCCTTGTCCAGCACGTCGCGGATGGCGCGCTTGTCGGCCGCCTCAAAGCCCAGCCGTTCGCGCAATCGCGCAAGCCAGGTTGTGCTTGAGCCGGCGTCGGGCTTTAGCTGCGGAATATCAGCGTCAAAACTATCCTGGTTCGTCATCGGACTCATCGTAGTGGTGGTCGTCGAGCGGATCGCTGTCGAGCAGATCGGCGGAATGCGGGTCCTGAATGCCAATGGTTGCTAGTAGTCGTGTTTCCAAGTGCTCCATATTTGCCGCGTCGCCGTCGTTCTCGTGGTCCTGCCCCAAAAGATGCAGTACGCCGTGCAAAGCGAGATGACAGGCGTGATCCGACAGTTCGATGCCGCGTTGATCGGCTTCGTCAGCGCACGTCTCATAAGCCAGGATCACGTCGCCAATCAGCCCAGTGTCGGTCGATCCCGCTGTCGGAAAAGAGAGCACATTGGTCGGCTTGTCTTTTCCACGGTAGGTGCGGTTGAGCTGGTGCACTTCTTCGTCGGATCCGAAGGCGATCACCACTTCGCGCGGATCAGCCTCGACGGCGAGCTGCGCATAGGCCGCCTGCGCGAGGTCCACGGCGCGCTGCAATCCGGGCACGACATTCCAGCGTTCGTCGGTCACAACCAGTTCGACGTTCAGGGGCGCAGGCATCAGCGGCAGACGGCTGCGGCCCGATCTAGGAGGGCCCGAACGTATAGAATCAGGGGGCATCAGCTTTCTGTCGCCTCTTCATAGGCGGCGACGATTTTCGCGACCAACTCGCGCCGCACCACGTCGCCGCGTGTGAAGGTGATGGTGGCGATATCATCGATGTTTTTCAACAGGTTGAGCGCTTCCGACAGGCCCGAAATCTGCCCCTTGGGCAGGTCCACCTGCGTGGGATCGCCGGTCACCACCATGTGCGACCCTTCGCCCAGACGGGTCAGGAACATTTTCATCTGCATACTGGTTGTGTTCTGCGCCTCGTCGAGAATGACGAAGGCGTTCGACAACGTCCGTCCACGCATGAAGGCGAGTGGCGCAATTTCGATTTCGCCGGTTTCGAGGCCCCGTTCGACTTTTTCGGGCGGCAGCACGTCATAGAGCGGGCGCAGATAGGGGTCCACCTTGTCGCGCATGTCGCCCGGCAAAAAGCCCAGCCGTTCGCCGGCTTCCACCGCGGGGCGCGACAGGATCAGCCGCTCGATGATGCCGCGCTCCCAGCACTGAGCGGCAAAAGCCACGGCGATATAGGTCTTTCCGGTACCGGCCGGTCCCGAGGCCAGCACGAGATCCTTGGTCTCCAGCGCCTTGATATAGGCGCTCTGCATCTGCGTGCGCGCGGCCACCAGCTTACGGCGTGTGCGGATTTCTCCCTTACCGCTGCCCGACGCCAGTTGCCCCTTGCCACCATCGCCAGCGCTCGCCATCTCCGCCCGGCCATTGGCCAAACGGATCGCGCCTTCGACGTCAGCTGGCACGACGGGCGAGCCTTGCTTGACGCGCGTGTAGAGGCCTTCGAGCACCTTTCGGGCGATCTCAATGGCGTCGTCTGGGCCACTCAGGCTGAGCAGATTGCCATGCGCCACGGCCCCAATGCCCAGCCGCGCTTCGAGCACGGCGAGGTTGGCGTCGAACTCGCCAAACAGTACCGCGGCGAGCGCGTTGTTCTCGAACGGGACGGTCAGTTTTCGCTCTGGCTTTGTCGATTTGCCCCGGTTTCCCGGCGCCGAAGTGGGCGCGCCTTTCGTCCCTGCCAAGAGCCATCTCCTTGATGTGGTTCACGAATTAGCGACGACATCGCCGCCAAGACTGTTCATGCCAGATGACTTTACATGAACCGGAACGATCTGGCCAATCAGGCGTTCGGGGGCGGTGGCGTGGACCGATTGGAGGTAGGGTGAGCGGCCGATCAACTGGCCGGGATTGCGGCCCTTCTTCTCGAACAGCACGTCCAGCGTGCGGCCGACGCAGGCGGTGTTGAAGGCCAGTTGCTGGCCGACCAGCAGCTCGTGAACCCGGGCGAGGCGCTCGGATTTGATCTCCTCGGCCACCTGGGCCGCCATGCCTTCGGCGGGCGTGCCGGGGCGGGGGCTGTATTTGAAGGTGTACGCCATGGCGTAGCCGACCACGCGGATGAGGGCGAGCGTCGCCTCGAAATCGGCCTCCGTCTCGCCGGGAAAACCGACGATGATATCCGTCGACAGCGCAATGTCCGTACGCGCCGTCCGCACACGCTCGATCAACCGCAGATACTCGGCGCTCGTATGCTTGCGGTTCATCGCCGCCAGCGTCCGGTCCGATCCCGACTGCACCGGCAGATGCAGGAACGGCATCAGCTTTTCGTTGTCGCGATGGGCCGCAATCAACGCCTCGTCCATGTCGCGCGGATGGCTGGTCATATAGCGGATGCGGCGTATACCCTCAACATCCGACAGCCCCTCGATCAGCCGCGCCAGACCCCAATCGGCGCCATCCGTCCCGGCCCCGCGATAGGCGTTCACGTTCTGCCCGAGCAGCGTCAGTTCGCGCACGCCCTCATCGCTAAGCTGTTGCGCCTCCTCGATAATTCGGGCTGCAGGCCGCGACATCTCACCCCCGCGCGTATACGGAACAACACAGAAGGTGCAGAACTTATCGCAGCCCTCCTGCACCGTCAGGAAGGCGCTGGGTCCGCGTCCCGCAACCGTCCGTTTGGGTAAATTCTCGAACTTGGACTCGACAGCAAATTCGGTATCGACGAGGCTCCGCCCTTCCCCCGCCGCCCGCGCCAACAAGGCCGGCATGCGGTGATAGTTCTGCGGTCCGACCACCAGATCGACACCCTTCTGCCGGCGGATCATCTCCGGCCCCTCGGCCTGCGCCACGCAGCCCGCGACCGCGATCTGTGCGTGCACGCCAGATGCAATTCGCGCCTGTTTGATCTCGTTCAGCCGGCCAAGCTCCGAGTACACCTTATCGGCGGCCTTCTCCCGGATGTGACAGGTGTTCAGCACCATCAGGTCGGCGTCTTCCGGTGTGCTCACGGGCACATAGCCGAGCGGCCGCATGGCGTCCTCGATGCGCTCGGAATCATAGACATTCATCTGGCAGCCATAGGTCTTCACATAGAGCTTTTTGGGGGCTGCTGGCGCGGTCGTGGGCATTGGGGCCGATAGGTTAAGAGGGGTCGGTTGGAGGGTGGTAGCCGAGGTGCGGCGGCTTGTCGACCTGCTGTCCATGGCGTCGGTATGCTGTTGCACTCTGTTGCGTGGATGTTGCGTCCCGTTGCGCCAGTGTTGCATCCGGAGTGGTTTTGGCTGCCAAAACCGTTGCATGGCGCCATCAAGGCTGGTGGCGGCGACCGTAAGTGCTAGGATTGGTGCAGTCCCCGCTCCGGAACCCGCCATGTCCTTCTCGATCCTGCCCCACGTGCGCCCCGACACCCCCGCGCCGGCTCTCCGCCTGACCCCGTTTCCCCGCTACAACTTCATAGGCGGCCACAACGACCCGGAGTCAACCCCGGTCGCCGCGCTACAGGTCGCCGCCGATGCGGTTCTCACCCGAGAGGGGCGGACGCTCGCCACCTACGGCCTGGAGTCCGGCCCGCTCGGCTATCTGCCCTTGCGTGAGTTCCTGGTCGGCAAGCTCGCTCGCCATGCCGGCATTGAGACGAAGGCGGACGATATTCTCATCACGTCTGGATCACTGCAGGGCCTCGACCTCGTCAACGCACTTCTGGTTTCGCCGGGCGACACCATCCTGATCGAAGAGGACTGCTACGGCGGCAGCATTTCGCGGCTGAACCGTCTCGGCGCCAACATCATCGGCATACCCCAGGATGCGCAAGGCCTACGCGTGGACGCGCTGGCCGAGACGCTGGCCCGATTGCAGCGCACGGGCGTAACGCCAAAATACCTCTACACCATCCCGACCATCCAGAATCCCACCGGCAGCATCATGCCGCTCGACCGCCGCCGCGCGTTGCTGGCGCTCGCCATCGAGGCCGGCATCCCGGTGGTCGAGGACGATTGCTACGCCGACCTCGTATTTACCGGCGCCCGCCCGTCCGCCATCGCGGCCCTCGCCCGCGAGGCCAACTGGGACGGCGTCATCCACCTCGGCTCGTTCTCCAAGTCCATCGCGCCAGCCCTGCGCGTCGGCTTTCTGGTCGCCGGCTGGGACATCATGAGCCGCCTGCTGGCCCTGAAGCAGGATGCCGGCTCGGGCGCGCTGGAACAGATGGTGCTGGCGGAATTCTGCACACAGCATTTCGACGCGCATCTGGCGCGGCTTCGTCCGGCGCTCAAAGCCAAGGCCGATGCGCTGGTTGCAGCGCTTGCCGAGCACTTCGGAACCGCCGCTGAATTTGCCAAGCCCGAGGGCGGCATCTTCCTATGGGTGACGCTGCCCGATGCGGTGGACACGTCGCGCCTGGCGGCCGTGGCGGCCCAGTCGGGCATCGCGTTCAACGCCGGGGCCGAGTGGTCGGTGACGCCGTTGGAGCGATCGACGCGGCGGTTGCGGTTGTGCTTCGCCAATCCGTCCGTTGACGTTATAATGGCGGGCGTGGCCGAACTGGCGGGCGTGTGCCAGCGTGAGTTCGGCGTTCCGGCGCGGAGCGGGAATGTGGCGAGGGGGTAGGGTGTCATGTTCGGGTGACGTGCATCAGGATTTGCTCAAAGTCATCGGCCGAATTGTAAGGCAACTCTCGAATCGAATTGAACCCTGCGTTGCCAAATAGCTCAGCGATTTCCGTTCGTGACAAACAATTCACCCAGCCACGCTTGGCGCGATTGGTTTGCGCGTCAAAGACGTGGGTGGGTGTCCTGGGAAAACAATATGTACATAGTATTGATCGTCCGGATCGGCACATTCTGCCGACCGCCTGTTCGCTGTAGTGCAGGTATTCCAAAACACCCAGGCAAACCACAAAGTCGAAGGGACCTGGCGGTAGTGAATCGGAATCTAAGTTTAGTCGGAGCGTGGCCGGGTCGAGAGGTTCGAGGTCGGCGCCGAGATAGTTGCAGCGTGACTTAATGTGGTCTCGAAACCATCCTGCTCCGACTCCAATCTCGAACACAGAAGCGCCGTCCGGAATGATCTCGGCGGCAAGACGAGCGCGTTCCGCCCAATCAGGTCTGTAGCTCTCGGGGCGCGCCCAGCGTTGACGATCAGGCTCCCGGATCATGGCGGCGGCAGGGACGTTGGTGGAGCAATTGGTCCGAGTGCTCGGGAGTACCCGGCACGAGTGGTACGAACGAACTCGGCAATTCTGTCCCGCAGGTTCAACTTTATTCCACCGACTTCGATTGAATCCGGGGTCCAATTCACCGCTGACATCTCGCCAAGGTCGTAAATGCGAGTCAGCGTCGCTAGCGAGGAAAAGCGCTCCCGATCTGAGGCATGACCGAAATCGTCATTGATCGGATAGAATACGACGACAGGGATGCCCATGGCGATGGCTGGCAAGGCGCAATGCAGCAGTGTCGTCACGATCAGCGTGGCCTCGGAGCGGTAACGTCCCAAGAGTCGCTCGGCGCTATCCATGTTGGTTTCGAAGTTCGCGGAACCCGAGTAGTGAGACACAAATTCGAGGGAGCCAAGCATGGCTGGCAAATGGCTGAGAATGCGATCATCGCGCGATACGACGAGCGTCTTGCCTTGTCCGGAAGCCAATGCAGGACGACGCCAGAATGTCAAGGACAGGCATTGGCTGAGGTAGGACTTCACGCCCAGGCTACTTAGCAGGTCAAAGGTATGCACATCGCGGCAGCCGATTGGTTCGTGACGTCGCAAATAAGCGATGCTCGCTTCGGACAATAACTCTGGACACTGAAAGGTTCGGAAGTGAAGCCCCACGAACAGCGGCGCCAACCGAGGGTTTGGAGGCCATTCTTTGCCGTTTCTCTTGAACCAGCCGTTTAAGACGATTGGCACGCGCGCGCATCCGGTTGGCAAAGTTGGCGCGGAGCCAATTTCATCGTCCCGGTCTATAAACGCTGTCGGTTCAACTCCGAATCGCCGCAGCAGCTTCATGCTGGCGATAATCTGTATGTGATCGCCCAGATTATCTGTCGAGACTTTCAGTGACGCAACTGGGACTTGCGAAACAGTTTCAAGCACATCGCTTGAGGCACAGGATGGGAGTTCGGCCCGTGAGGGGCCGGTACTGAGAGGTCCTCCCAGTAACCGCGCCAGAAGTGTATGAGATCCAACCTGCTCCGGCTCAAGCCGATGCGTCAGCTTAAAAAGCGGCACGGACCAATCGATCAGTTTAGCGAAACCGTCAGCAGATTGATACAGGCCGGCTGCCTGGATGGCATGGGGGCCGTCGGCGCTGATCTTGGGCACATCAGCCCAAACCGAACAGACGTCTGGATCGGTTAGCAACAATTCTGCAAAAAGATTGTGGAACCAGAAGTATGCATCGGCCTCTGTGCGATCTTTCCAATACGCAAGCGTCTTGTCACACCAGCGCGACACTAGGTTGCTACCTGGCTTGGCGGCAAGGAACCAACTGGACAACGGTCGATCGGGCCCCGGTTTTTCGAAGGCAAAGAATCCCGCCCCCATGAGGGACCCAAGCCAGTCGTCGAGCGGACGGTTGCAATAGGTGGTGGCGTCAACCCAGACGCCGCCGTATTCATTCAAGAGGAGGATGCGCGCAATATCAGATATCGATGCGGCAGTGATCGTCTGCCGGTCAAGATCGATATAGTCTGACAACGGAATATAACTATCAATAGAACGGGCATCGAGGCAGCGGAGCTTCCAGCCTGGGTTCATAAGCTCCCAACTGTCCAGACAACGCGAGACGATCTCTGGTGCCGCGTTCCGGCCTTGCAACCAGAGGCTCCAGATGATCCGGGTCACGACGCAGCCTCGAGTGCGAATTCAATTGTCGGTGAAATGTTGAGATCAACATGTCCCGAGAAAAGCTGCTTGCCATCGTCGACCACGCGAAACGCCAGCCCGTCGAGAATCCGGTGCAACATGACAGGCTCACCTCGATCAACGGCGCCGGCCCCGCAATTCATAAAGTAAGCGCCTGGCGCAAGATTACAGTCGAACGCCATGCGCACTTCAGCACATTGCCCTGCGCGCACGCGCAATATCTTGTCTGCAACGAGATTGGTGCCAATCCCAGCCAATTCGATGCCATTGATTGTCTTTATCAACATTCCAAAAGCAATTTCAGAAGCATCCCGATGGTAGGTGACGTCATAGGCGAACGAATACCTATTGCGGCGTTGCAGGATGTTTACCGGCCGACCCGATGCGTTCAGTATGCGCAGGTTCTCGATCATTGCGCCCTGGCTTTCATAGTCGACGCGACTCTTAGATTGGTAGTTCGGGTCGAAGTATTCTAATAGAGCGTCTTTGTCGTCGGCCTGCGCTCCGCGCATGGGTTCGGCATAAATTGCGCTTGGGGCGTCGCCGCCATGCTCCACGCCCGCCATCGCCTTGATTGCTGCCCGAACCGGCACGGCGTCGCCCCCCGATAGGTTCACCAACCGCTGATACTGGGCCACGACCGTTCTCGGCCGCCCATCCAGCAGTTTCTCCCCACCATCGAGCAGCAGAGCGCGGTCGCACAATTGCACGATGGTCTGGGCGCCGTGCGAGACGAACAGAATGGTGCCGCCCTTGGACTTGATGTCTTCGATTCGTGCAAAGCATTTGCGCTGGAACGCCTCATCGCCCACCGCCAGCGCCTCGTCTACCACCAGAATGTCCGGATCGACATTGATCGCGACGGCGAAGGCCAGGCGCACATACATACCGGACGAGTAGGTCTTTACCGGCTGGTCGATGAACTGGCCGATATCGGCGAAAGCCGCTATGGCGTCGAAGCGGGCATCGATCTCGGTGCGTCCCAATCCGAGAATGGCGGCGTTCAGATAGACGTTCTCGCGCCCGGTGAATTCGGGATTGAAGCCGGCGCCCAACTCCAGCAGCGCGGCGATCCGTCCGTTCACGGACACCGATCCCGTGGTCGGTTGCAGCGTGCCGCAGACGATCTGCAGCAGCGTGGATTTTCCGCAGCCATTGCGCCCGATGATGCCAACCGTTTCGCCGCGCTTGACCTCGAAGGAGATGCCGTTGAGCGCGGCGAAATCGCGATAATACTGTTTTGTCGGGCGTCCCAACAGGCGCTGCAGCTTGGGCGCCACCATCTGCTTCAGGCGGTCCTCGGGCCGCGCGAACATGAGATAGTGCTTGGACACATTCTCAACGCGGATTGCGACTTCGCTAGAGGACATCGGCAAATCCTTTGCGTGTCTTCTGGAACCAGAGATAGCCCGCCCAGGCGATGGCGGCCGCGATGACCGAGTAGAGGGCCAGTCCCAAAAAATTCGGCAGCTGACCGAAGATCAGCACACCGCGCGC
Organism: Hyphomicrobiaceae bacterium; assembly: GCA_031393505.1. Taxonomy (GTDB): domain Bacteria; phylum Pseudomonadota; class Alphaproteobacteria; order Rhizobiales; family Hyphomicrobiaceae; genus JANYHF01. The sequence continues at coordinate 13,273 of JANMVX010000130.1, forward strand.
CTGCTCGACTGGGAAGGCCACGGGATTGGCGATCAGCCAAGGCTGCAGCCAGGCCGGCAGCGCCGAGAGCGGAAAGAAAATCGGCGACAGGAACATGATGGCGGTGATCAGCGTACCGAGGAATTGGTTGACGTCGCGGTAGTAGGTCCCGAGCGAGGCCAGGAACCAGGCCAGACCCAGGATCAGCAGGCAGAACGGCGCCAGCACGACGGGCAGCCAAAGCACCGTGAGCGGAATGGAGCCGCGGATGGCGAGTTGAAACGCGAACAGCACGATAAGGCTGACGCCAGCCTGAAACAGCGCCGAACCCATCGCGACCAGGGGCAGGATTTGCAGCGGGAAAATGACTTTCTTGACGTAGTTGGCGTTGGCGAGGATGAGATTTGGTGCGCGCGTGACGACTTCGGAGAACAGCTGGAACACGATCAGCCCGGCGAACAGGATGATGGCGAATTCGCCAGTGGACGCGTTCTCCGACGCGCCCGCCCAGCGGGAGCGGAACACCGTGCCGAAGGTGAAGGTGTAGATGGCGAGCATGAAGAGGGGTGTCAGGAGCGACCAGAGAAGCCCGAGCGCCGAGCCGCGATAGCGGCCGGCGATCTCGCGGGTGGTGAGGGAGAGGGTGAGGTGGGGGAGGACCGCCCACGGCGTTTGATCGGACAGTCCAGCCGATCTGAAGGTGGTAAAAGTCATTGGGCTTTTGGCCTTCTTTGCCTGTGAGTTAGGCTTCGCGTCTGCATGTGGTGATGCAATCTATCGCTGCCATGCCGCCCCATGCCAGTGGCTGCTGCGAGAGCACTCGCAGTCCTGATCGCTCCGCCAAATGAGCGAACAATCCCGCCGACATGAAGTTGCGCCAATGTGGGTTACTACGGAAGTCGCGTCCGGGAGCGTCGCTGTAGTTGGAATGATGCAAGAACGCAGTCCCGCCGGGACGAATGACTCGAGCAAACTCTGGCATATAGGCGGCAATCAGCTCGACGTCGAAGTGCACCATGGAATCGAACGAGTAGTAGAAACTGAATGTATTGTCCGGCAATCCGGTAAGGCCAAATCCCGTGCAAATAAAGTAGTCCACCTGAGGATCAGGCGAAAACCGATCCTTGCAATAGGCAATGTTTTCGGCGTTCACATCGATAAGTGTCAGCCTGCTGGAATGTGCTCGCAGCTTCTGCGTGTTTCGTCCACGACCGCAGGCAAAATCCGCAGTATGCGTAAAATCTGGCTGTAGGGTTTGCAGCTCCGGCTCTATGATGCTGGTCCAGTGCTGGTCCATGTCTCGTTGTGCGGCCTGATGATATGCGTCGCCCACGGCATTGCCCCATAGCAAGCTTTCGCTCTCCACGATCTTGGCCTGGCGCGATGAATTTCCATCCATGTCATTTCCTTTCAAATCAGCTGTATCGCTTCGGTGCTCAAAGATACTGGTTGCACGCAACGAAGTCGGCAAGATCTGGCGTTCCGAAAATACCAAAGTCATCATCGAGTGTTTTGAAAATGGATCTCACCTCTGCATCCTGAAGTTGGCGCGAGTCCTTGATCGTGTTCGATCCATGAAGGCGATACAAGGTGAGATACTCGGCTATATAAAGAGCCTTGCCGACGAGCATGCTCCTAATCGCAAAGTCCCAATCGTGCGCATACCGATAGGACCGAAAACCACCGACGGACTGCCAATGGGCTTTGCTGAACACCATATTGCTGGTGGTCGCGATATAGTTCTGGCAGACCAAGCGCTGCAACAGATCAGCTGATCGGCGCTCGACCCGTCTCGCATCAGGGAAGGGATACTGCGGATCCAGGAACGCCCGCTTGAGTCCGATCACGCGTGACCGTTCGTCGATGATCCCGAGATTGCCGAAGCAGAAATCGAAACGCTCGACTCGCCGCATCTGGGAAATTGCGGCAAATCGCCCAGCAACAAACTTGTCGTCGGAATTCAGCACCGCGATCCAGTCGTTGCCGGCCATCGAAATCAGCCGGTTCAACGTGGCGTCGGCCCCGATGTTTGCGACCGGCCGCAGGGTGCAATCTCTAACTTTTTCCGGGTAGCGCTGTGCTATCGCCTCGATGAGAGTCAGGGAACCGTCACGCGAGCCGTCATCGGCAAGCAGGATTTCGCTCACCAAGCGGTCTTGTGCTGCCGATAGCACCGCCTCAACAAGGTAGGCATCATGATTGTAAACCGGTATCACCACTGAATACATAAGTTATCTCTTCAGTCGCAGATAGATCCGGCGCGCCATTGCGGACCGGGAGAGTTGCTTGCGCAGCCAGCGCAGCGCCCGCTTCGGCGCGGGCAGGTTCACGATGCGGGCTATTTTTTTTTTTGATAGCTCCAAGGACTGACGGACGCGAGATGTTCGAATTCCATTGCCCCTGCCAGCCTGCTATCGAACCGATCCAGCGCCAGCCGATAGGCTGCGGACCGGTTTGCGCTGGGGTCCGGATACCCCCATACGGCACCCTTGAGATAGGCAAGTTCGAAGGTCGCGTTCACGAATGCTGTATGCCACGCCGATGAACTCAGTTGCGCCGTGCGTTCCAGAACGCGCGCCGATGCGAAAACTCCTTCGATGACGGCAAGCATGTCTGGCTGGTTCATGTCATCTTGTGGCTCAGCCGGTTTGCGCAAGTTGGCAAACAGGTCAGTAAGGCCAAGACTGGCTGTCGCCTCGGGATGCTTGCTTGCGAATACATTCGCCATCATGCCAGCTGCGGTCTGCCGGTTAATGAAGGTTTCGACGCTATGCGGATGATCGTGCTCGGCCAGCGAGGTCGGAGCATAGAGAACATCGAACCTACCCATCTTCTTCATCAGACGATAGGCAAGTTCGCCATCTTCATACGCCGCCGATTTGAAGTCGGGACTGAATCCTTCAGTCGACCAATCGGCAACGCAACTTTTCTTGATGGAGACATTGGCAGTGTAGAAGAAGCGCCAGTCATATTTGGCGTAAGGACGCATCTGAGCGTAGCCAAACTGCTGCCCACCCTCGCCTTGAATGAGCGACATGGCAAACGACACGGGGTATCCGGAGCGGCGCGGCCAGATTAGCTTGCCGAGCACAGCAAGCGATGGATCCGGATGTGCCTCATGCAATTTGAAGTGGGTGGCGTAGAAGTCTGAAGATACGGGCCACGTGTCATCGCCCATAAACAGCAACAGGTCCCCGGAGGCCTTAGAGGCCGCCAGATTGCGGGCGTTTCCCGGTCCCGCATTGGCTATCGATTCGAACTGAACATTGCTCCATTCCAAAGTAGACTGTCTCAGATAGTCAGCTGTGCCATCGGTTGAGCCGTCATCGACGATCAGAAAGTCCACCGGGAAATTCCGTGCTAACTCGATCGCGCGCGGCAACACAGTTCGCAGCGTCGCTAATCTGTTGAAGGTAGGCATAATCACTGACAGCCTGGTCATGGCGAAGTTTCCAGCTGGGCCAAGGTTTGCCAGGCGCAAATCCAGCTGGACTCATACTGTGCCGCCAATGTCTTGGACGAGAATTTTTTCCGCACGGTGCTGCTTACGGCCCTGGCCGATTGTGTGTGGGCTTCAAGATTGGCGTCGAAGGCCAACAGGGCCGCTGCGATGCGCTCGGGCTGGCCGATCGAGTCTTGCATCACGACGCAGCCGCCGCCAAGCATCTGACTAACGCGTTCGATGTCACCGACGTCGGTCGCCAGCACCGGGATGCCCGAGGCAAGCGCTTCCAACATGACCACTGGCAGGCCCTCGTATTCGGAAACCAGGACGAGTGCATCGATCTCGGCATAGACTTTGGCCACATCCTCAACGAAGGGATGCATACTAACGTTTCGAAGTCCCAACTTTGCGACTTGATCGGCGCAAAGGCGAGCGTCCGGACCGTCACCGACGATCAGAAATTTCAGAGTCGCGCCCTTGGTTTCGATAATCTTTGCAGCCTTGATCAGATCGAGAGGGCGCTTCTGGGGCGACAGGCGACCGATGAGAGCGTAGGTGTGCGATGCCTTTCTGGCAGTCGAAGGCTCGCCCAGTGGAGCCGCAGCAAGACGCGATACATCGACGGCGGGATAGATCAAATCGGTCCTGGTCGACGGCGCAACACCCGACGCGATCTTGTCTTGGATGCGTTGATTGATGGCAATGAACCGCGCCACATGCCGTGTGTAATCGGGCGTCATGTTATTGATCCAGCCCGCGTCGACATCGTATATTTGCTGATCGACAATGGGGATCGAAGCAAACAAACGGCAGATCGCAGCGCTGTTGTTGTGGTACCAAACAGAGCCATTGCAGACCCAGACCAGATCCGGCGGAAAACGCCGACAGATCGAGGTCAAATGATCAAGGTGATCGGCTCGCGGCGCCTTGCGAGCGAGATCAAAAACGGCTTCCGAACAATTCACAATCTGGTCGAGCAGGCAGCCGCTCTCTGTCGTGTGTGGCTCGTTGGTGACGACGACAAAACGGTAGCTTTCGGACAGTTCTTTCATGATGCTTGCGGTGTTGCGCTCTACACCGCCGACAGCGAACTGCGCCGGCAGGACCAGCACGCGTGGCCGACCGTCCGTCACCTGACTATTGCTGATCGCATAGGCCAGTTCGGCGACGATGCGGTCCTCTCGTTCTGTCGGCCCAGGTGACTTCAATGTAAGCGGAGTGCCTACATTGTGCAGCAGCCGATCACTTGGAGCCAGCGGACGGCCCTCGCGGCGACCATGAACGATGTAGTGGAGCAGCGGGTTGAGGTCGGCAGTCGCAACGTCCCGGTTGGCGGCCAGATAGGCTTGTCCGTCAAAGTGCGGCGAGGGGCGCCGGCCTTCACGGCCGCCGAATCTGATGTAGTGCAATCCTGGGTTCATGCCATCGCTGCGAACATCGGGATATTCAGTGAGATACCAGTTCGGGTCGAACAATCCCGATTGCAGTAAAATGCCGCTGTACTTGCGGTCGCGGCGCGCGGCGAGCATCCTCGTGGTCGCCTTGGAAAGACGGGGTACGCGTTGGGCCAAAGGTTTTAAGGCTGCGGCCAACAGTCGGCGTGAAATTGGCGCCTTCGCGTTGCCGGATTGTCGCCTGCTGTCGAACAAATCAGATTCGATCTGCGCAAATCTCATGTTGATCTCGGCGGCGTCGGACAGGGCCGCGCTGGCGCTCGTGGCAAGGGCAGCGTTCTCAGTTCTCAGGCGCGCAAGCTCGCGATGCGATGCAGCAGCCAGGCGCTCGGTGCGGCGGGCGCTTTCCACCGCAGAGATGTGTGCGGATTTCGCGGCTTCGATGTCCTGTAAGCTCGCTTCGAGCGCCTTCGCTAAGTCACTTGCTGCCTTGGCCGTCTCAGCCTGTAAAGCGCTCAGGCGCTCGGCTTCCGCCGCCCTGTCTTGCAATTTTGCACCAAGTCGCGCCGCCTCGCCCGCGCCAATGGACCGGACTTCAGCCAACAGGGCGCGCAGGACGGGCGTCGCGTTTTCAAATTCACGGCGCACACGGTCGAGCGTGCCCTGCGCTGCCCTTGAGTCAGGTGACTGAGCCAACACAAGCAACGATGCATAGGCCTCACCGATCCAATTGCGCAGCATCGGATCGTGAACCAAATCTTCGCCGTTGCGCGTGTGATGGCGATGGATGGGCGACAGAAACGATTCGACCTGGACAGTGACGTCGGTGGTTGAAAACGGAAAACTGACCCCGAGCTGTTCGCTCAGGTCCGACACGGCGCATCGCCAATCCTTAAGCAACGCTTCATAACTAACAATGGCGCGTCGGCTGTTGCGGGTCGCAGACTCAGCGTCCAAAGTGTGACGCAGCCAGAGCAACCCAGCCTGGCCACGCTCCATGCCGTCGCGACGTTCGAGAGACTCAATAACTTCCAGTGGATTGCGCAGCATCAGAAGGGGCAGGCAATCAATACTGCCGCTGCCGCTGGCGGTGGCCTCGACGAACGGCCCAGCAAACCTGCACAGACGCGGCTCTTTCACCACCATCAGCTGTGCGTCTCCGTACTCCGACGCCAGCAGTCCGATCCACTCTGATCGAAATTCGGCCATCCGACGAGCCGTTACGCGTCCAAAGTCAAGTTTATCCCAATCGTCCCAGTGGCTACCCAATTCTGCCAGCAATCTTTCTTGGTGCGCTACCAGCACCTGCGATTCCCAATGCCCGGTCTCGTTGCCCTTGTTTGCCCCCAGCAGCGTCTTCGGCAGCGCCGCGCCCATCAGACTCAGCACGCGCGTGAGTGCGCTCGTCCCCGAGCGGTGCATGCCGAGGACCAGGAGGCACGTGCGTTTGGCGCGCGCTTCCGTACCGTCCGGCTGGGCGGCGTCGTCCGCGGCCATCGGCGTTTCCGGATCCAGGTTCATGTTCGGTCGCCCGCTCTTCAATCCATGCACGGCCTGCGGCGTTGTCCGCCCACGACTCCCAACCGCGTGTGCGGGAGCCGGGACTGACGCGCAAGAGGCCAGCGGGCCACACTCAGGGGAATTGTTTGACGTCTCTTGTAATGGCGGGGATTGGCTGGCGTCCATCACCATTCTGTCCACAGAAATCGCGGTGTGAGCCACCTCTCCGCAGGCGACGACGATGTAAACTTAGCGCGAATCGCTGTGACTGTGTGCGAATCATCGGGCAGCGTCGCGGAACGTGAGGAGCGCAGGGCGATGAGTGTTTCGAGACCTGCCCTGGTAAGTGCGCGGATCAATCCGCATGCATTCGGTTCGGATAAGGACGATGTAGCGCGCGGCGTCCCAAACTCGTCGCAGGGCGCGGCCATGAGGGATCAGCCCGCCCTCTGCCTCTGGCTCACCGGCCTGTCGGGCGCGGGCAAGTCGACCATCGCGGCGGGGCTGGAGCGGCGGTTGCAGGGCATCGGTCGCCACACCACGGTGCTCGACGGCGACGCCTTGCGGGCGGGCCTCAACCGCGATCTCGGCTTCAGCCCGGCCGACCGCACCGAAAACATCCGGCGCATCGCCGAGGTCGCGCGGCTGATGGTGGAGGCTGGGTTGATCGTCGTGGTCGCGGCGATTTCTCCGTGCCGTGACGATCGGCGGCGGGCGCGCGAGCGGTTTGCGCCGGGGGCGTTTCTGGAAGTGTTCGTGGACGCCCCAATCGAGGTCTGCGAGCAGCGCGACCCCAAGGGGCTGTACCGGTGGGCGCGGGCCGGCGGGATCGAGAATTTCACAGGTGTTTCGGCGCCTTACGAGCGCCCCCTCAGGCCTGACATAACGTTGCTGACGGCGCAGACGCCGTCGGATGCGTTGGTCGAGCGCGTTCTGACGCTGTTGCGCGAGCGCGGGATCATCGCTGCATGAAAAACGACCCATCGACGACGGATCTGCGCGTGCTGCTGCTGGCGCGCTACGGCATGACCGGGGCGAGCAGCCGGGTGCGCCATCACGCCTTCGCGGCCTCGCTGGCGGCGCGCGGGATAAATCTTGATACGCATCATTTCGTCGATGACGCCAGCCTGGCGCAGTTCTATCGTGGAAAATCGCGCAACTGGGGCCGCATCATCGGCGCCTATGTCGGGCGCATGCGGATGGTTCCGGATCTGCGCCGCTACGATCTGATCTGGATCGAAAAGGAAGTGTTGCCGCGTCTGCCGTTCTGGAGCGAGCGGCGCTTCTACGCGGTGCCCGGCGTGCCGACGGTGCTCGATTTCGACGATTTCTGGATTGATCGCTTCGAGAATGAAGGGTTGAAAAACGGCGTACGCGGAGAGGCGGCGAAACTGCGGGCGTCGATGCAGGCCGCGGACTTGGTGACGGCCGCCAACGAGAGCCTCGCCGACGCGCTGGAAGCGGCGGGAGGGCGCCGTCCCAAAGTGGTCGAGAACGTCATTGATGCCGAGCGCTACCGCATCGCAGGCGCCATGGCCGACGCGCGGCAGCGCAACGGGCCGCCGCGCATCGGCTGGGTCGGCACGCCCTATACGGCGGCGCGCTTTCTGCCGCCGGTGCTGTCTGCCTTGAACAGGATGGCTACGGAAAATCTGAGTGAAACAGTGTTGATCGGGGCAGGCGCAGCCGTGCCCGAACTCGTCGCCACGCGCCAAGACTGGACGCTTGAGGGCGAGGCCGACGACGTGGCCGCGCTCGATATCGGCGTCATGCCGCTGGGGACGGCGTCCTTCTTCCGGCACAAGTCCTGCTGGAAAGTCTATCAGTACATGGCGGCGGGGCGGCCGGTGGTGGCGACGCGCATGGGTTTCAGCGAGGTGCTGATCGAGGATGGCGTGACGGGATTCCTGGCCCGGGACGCCGCCGAGTTTGAGCAGCGGTTGCGCCAGCTGGCCAGCGATGCGGGGCTACGGGCGCGCATGGGCCGTGCGGCGCAGGCCTCGATCGCCGGCCGCTACGATATTGCGCGTGGCGCCGATCGTCTGGCGGCGTTGTTTCGCGAGGCCATCGCGGCCAAGCGTATCGACGCTGTGGCCACGCCGGCCGGGCAGGCGGTGGCGGCATGACCGCCTTGGGATTGAAAGCGGGACTGCTGCTGCGCTTGCGGATCGTCAGCCAGCCGGTCCGGCATGTCATTTACAAGTTGGCCGAAATCCTTGGCGGCTGGGCCTTTTTGAGCCGTCCCGGCCAGGCGCTGTGGCGGATGTCCCTGGCGGCCCGGGCGATCTCTCCGCCCCCTGGCATTCGCGCCGCGATGATTGCTCACATCTACTATCCCGAGTTGCTTGATGAGGTGCTGGCCAGTTGGCGCGCGCTGCCGGATGGCGCGCCGCTGCATCTGACAGTCACGGCGGAGCGAGCGGACGAGTTGCGCGCCCGTCTCGGCGCCCGGGCCGGGGTGGTGGTTCACGAGACGCCGAACCGCGGGCGCGATATCGCGCCGTTTCTGGCCGTGCTGGCCTCGGGCGCGCTGGACGGCTACCAGGCCGTTTTGAAGCTGCACACCAAACGCAGCCCGCATCTGTGGACCGGCGAACTGCGGCGTCGCTTGCTGTTTGTGTTGCATTCCGGCGAGGCGGCGCAGGTGCGACGCATTCTCAACGGTTTCGCCAATCCACATGTTGGCCTGGCCGGTTGGCGCTGGATGCTGCGCACGCGCGCGTCCTACTGGAACGCCAATGAAGGAACCGTCCGTGGGCTGATGGGGCGCATGGCGCCGGACGCGCCGGTGGACTTGGCGTTCTTCGAAGGCTCGATGTTCTGGTTCCGCCCGGCGGCGCTGGAGCCGTTGCGGCGGCTGGGATTGACATCAGCCGATTTCGAAGAAGAGGCCGGGCAGACTGACGGCGCCTTGCAACATGCGGTGGAGCGCTGTTTTGGCCTTGCCGCGCGCGCTGCCGGTTATTGGACGACCGACCTTTCGGGGCGGCGGGTTTTGACGCCGCCGCCGGTGGAATCGGCGACGGCCGATCGGTTCGAAGCATCGCCCTACCCCAGCGCCGGCAGCTGAGGCGCGGTTTCCGCTGCCCCTGGGGTTGGCGGTGCGCAAGGGGGCATTGCCTTAGGTGGCGACCGGTGTCAAAGCATCGTCGAAGACATGCCGCCAAACGGCCACCCACTCAAAGGAGCTCCCGCATGAAAGCGAAACTCGGCATTTCCCCCATCTGCTGGTGGAACGATGACCTGGTGGAACTCAGCGACGACGTTTCGCTGGAGGAGTGTTTCAAGCTTACCCGCGAGTCCGGTTTTACGGGGCTCGAAACCGGCCGGCGTTTTCCCAAGGACCCAAAAGTGCTGGGGCCGATGCTGGCGGCCAACAAGGTTTCCATTTGCGGCGGCTGGCATTCGGGCAAACTGCTCGATGGCGATATCGAGGCCGAGAAAGACGCCATCCGGGCCCAGATGGATCTGTTCAAGGCCACCAAGGCGCCGCTGCTCGTCTATGGCGAGATTTCGCGCTCGATCCAGGGGGATCGCAGCAAGCCGCTGGCGGGCAAGCCCAGGATTTCCGAGGACGAATTCAAGGTCTACGGCCGTAAACTCTCGGCCTTTTCCGATTGGGCGGCCGGCGAAGGCATGCCGCTCACTTATCACCACCACATGGCCGCCGTCTGCGAGACCGAGCAGGAGCTGGACCTGCTGATGAAGCACTCCAGCATCCCGCTGCTTTACGATGCCGGCCACATGGCCTTCGCCGGCGGCGATGTGCTGCGCGTCATCGACAAGCACCACAAGCGCATCACACATGTCCACACCAAGGACGTGCGCATGGATGTGATCAATAAGCTGGACCGTACGAAAGAGAGTTTTCTCGACGCCGTCATGAAGGGCGCCTTCACGGTGCCGGGCGACGGCTCGCTGGATTTCGAGGCCATCGTGAAGAAGCTGGCCGGCTACGGCTACGAAGGCTGGTTCGTGGTCGAGGCCGAGCAGGACCCGAAGAAGGCGCCGCCCAAAAAGATGAACGCCATCGGTCACAAGGAGCTTTTGCGCGTGATGGCCGCGGCCGGATATGAGGTGGTGGCTTGATTGCACGATTGCGGAACGCACGGCTCGAGCCCTTCTCCCGTGGTAGACCACCGCAAAAATACGAACAGGCCTTAAGTTCGTCATACCCGCGAAGGCGGGTATCCAGCCAAGCCAGTGTTTGGCTCGAACTATGAACCACGGAAGCCTCTGATAGAACTCGCGTTTTCGGATCGACCTGCGAGCGTACCATCGGCATGTCTGGATTCCCGCCTGCGCGGGAATGACGATTTTGCTGAGACTCTGAGCAAATTTCCGGTGCGGAGCATAGGGCTTGCTCCGTACCCTGCGCGACCCCTCACCCCGGCCCTCTCCCCACGGGCGAGGGGGCGCTGGCATCCAGGTCGGTGCAGGCTTCACCCGCGTCCCGTTTTCCCGGGACGTATACCCGGCGCGGCTCTGGCGCGGCGCCAAGAACGCACAGGCAAAGACCCCGGCTCTACGCGCGAAAAAGCGCTCCGGCCGGGGAGCGGTTCTCGGCGGGTTTTGATGTCGAGGCGTTAGGCGCGCGATCAGCCCTTCAGCCGCCAGACGCTGGTTCGCTTGATTTCGGTGTCTTCCAGCTCGCGGCTGACGGGGACATTGTATTCGGCGATTTGTGTAAAGCGATCCTTGGGGAAGTAGGTCCGTTGCGGATCTCCGGTCAGGATGACGGCGCCCGACGCCTGGCAGACCGTGAGCCAGGCGAGCACACGCTCGGCCAAGGGCTTTTCATAGAACAGGTCGCCGACAAGAATGACGTGATCGTTGGGGGGCGGGCCGGACAGCTTGTCGCCAAGCTGCACGTCGATGGCCACGTCGTTCAGCGCCGCGTTCAGGGTCATGGCTGCGCCGGCGAAAGCATCGATGTCGTTGCCGATGGCGCGGGCCGCTCCCGCTTTCAGCGCGGCGATCGCTGTCAGCCCGCAGCCGGCCGCGAGGTCGAGAACCGGTTGGCCGGCAACCTGCGCGGGGTTGTCCAGCAGATAGCGCCCAAGCGCCTGTCCGCCTGCCCAGGCGAAGGCCCAATAGGGCGGCGGCAGGCCGGTGGCGCCGAACTCTTCCTCGGTCTTCGCCCAGATCGCGAGAGACTCTTCCGCCAGATGCAGCCGGACTTCCGGAATGAGCGGCGGACTGAGGATCTTTGTGTTGGCGCGAATGAAAGCTGCGGGATCGGCGATGCGGGAAAAACTCATGCCGGTGCCAAGTGCCAGACGCGGGCGATCTCGACGTAGCCCTCTTCCAGCGGCGGGGCGACCACGGTTTCGTACTCGGCGATCTGCTTGAAGGGCAACGCGGGCAGCCGCATCGAAGCGCGATCGCCGAACAGCACGGGGATGCCGGCCGCCTGGGCCCGCAGCAAAAAGGCGTGCACGCGCGTTTCCAGGTGCGGCTCGTAGACCAGATCGCCGATGATGATCAGGCCCGCCTTGACGGTGCGGTCCAGAAGATCCTCCGTGCTCGGCTCGACCTCGGCGTCATTCTTGCGGCCATTCATGACGGCGACGGCGGCTGCCAACGGGTCAATGTCGTTGGCGATGGCGACGGCCGCGCCCGCCTTCAGGGCGGCGATGCTGGCAAGCCCGGATCCTGCCCCGACATCCAGCACCAGCTTGCCATCCACCAGCACCGGATTGTCGAGGATGAACCGGGCCAGCGCTTGCCCGCCCGGCCAGGCGAAGGCCCAGTAGGGCGGCTCGCTGCGGTTGATCTTGTTGACTGCGCTTTCGCGCAAGATCTCGCGCGGCGTGGTCGCCAGATAGAGCTTGATTTCAGGCACCAGATCGCCGGCCTGTTGCAAGGCCGTATCGGCCAGGATGCGTTCGCGCAGGGCGGATTGGGTCACTGTTTGGCCGGTTTCATCTTGTGGGGATCAAAGCCCGCGAGCGAACACACAGCATTCCATTCCAAAGCCGTCACCGGCTGGACCGACAAGCGCGAATTTTTCACCAGGACCATTTCGGCGAGCGTCGGTACGGCCTTGATTGTCTCGAGCGTCACCGGATTTGGCAGGCTGGCGACCGCTTCGATGTCCACGCACTCCCAGGCGCCGGTGTCGTCGTCGGCATCAGGGTGCAAAGCCCCCGAAACTCGCACAATCCCCACCACGGCGCGCACTCCCCCCGAATGATAGAAGAAGCCCAGATCGCCCAACTTCATGGCGCGCATGTGGTTGCGGGCCTGATAGTTGCGCACACCGGTCCAGGGCTCGCCGTTGGCCCCGCGCGCCTGCTGCTGCTCCCACGACCAGGTTTCAGCTTCGCTCTTGAACAACCAGAAGTTCGGCATGGGTCCCCCTGCGCGCGGCCGCCGTCAGACTTCGGCCTTTTGCGGCCGGTCGGCAAGCTCGTCGATGGCCTGGTCTACCGTTTGCGCACCGCTGACAATCCGGTGAACGGCGATGGCGATCGGCATGTCGATGGGCCGCTTGCCGACGCGTGCGTCCCTGACGACAACCGCAGCGGTATACACGCCCTCCACCGTGCCGCGCGTTTCGGCCATCGCCTCGGCGACGCTCCGTCCCTCGCCTAACAGGCGGCCAAAGGTGAAATTGCGCGACTGCGGGCTGTTGCAGGTGAGGATCAGATCGCCGAGGCACGACAGACCCGTCAGAGTCTCTCGCTGCACGCCGCACAGGCGGCCGAACTCGGTCAGTTCGTGAAAGGCGCGCGTGACCAGAGCCGCCTGCGCGCTGGCGCCCAGCCTGCGGCCGGCCACGATGCCGGCGGCAATGGCGAGCACATTCTTCACCGCCCCGCCGATCTGCACCCCGCGCACATCTTCGCTGAAATAGATGCGCAGCGCGTCGTGGCCGATGGCGTTGCCAAGCCGCGACGAGATTTTGAAATCCCGCGACGCCAGCACCAGCGCCGTCGGCAGGCCGCGCGCCACGTCGTTGGCGAAACCGGGGCCGGAGAGGACGGAGGCGAAGATGCCGGCCTCCTCGCGCGCGACCGTGGCCATGGTGTCGCCGGTCGATTGTTCAAAACCCTTGGCCAGGATCACATATTCGGTGTCGTGCGAGACATGCGCCTTGAGGCGCTTGCAGAGGGCGCGCGTGTGCTGGGCGGGCGCGGCGAGCAGCACGGCGTCGCGCGCCGCGACCGAGGCAAGATCGCTGGTGGCGCGCAGGCGGCGGTCGAGCGCGAGGCCGGGCAGGCGGGCGTCGTTGGCGTGGGCGGTGTTGATGGCGTCGGCCAGCGCGGGATCGCGCGCCCAGAGGATGACATCGCGCCCAGCCATCGCGAGCGAATTGGCCAGGGCCGTACCCCAGGCGCCGGCGCCGAGAACGGCAAAGGTCTTGAAGCGCTTCTTCTTGTGGTCCATGGCCGCCAACTTGCTCCGGCCAAGCCCAAATTTCAACCGGATTTGGCGACCTTGTTTCGTCATACTCGCGACGGCGGGTACCCAGCCAAGCCAGTATTTTCCGAGGTCGTTCAGCAGGCGCAGGCACCCTTCTATCGGCAAATACTGTGCATCGGCCGTACCCGAAGCCATCGGCTCGTCTGGACCCCCGCCTGCGCGGGAGTGACGACTGTATCGACCCGTGCGGCTCAGCCCACGAGATCGCGCAGCCCGGCCACTTGCGACGAAGACGGGAACACGCTCTGTTCCAACTCGCGCTTGTCGATCCCAAGATGCTCGGCCAGCACCGGCTTTAATACGGCGCGCAAATCCGTGGTCGGCCTCAGGTCGCGTTTTTCGTAGAGCGCCTGTTCCGCCAGTCCCGGCCAATCGGCGATGACGCGGCCGCCCTTGACCGCGCCGCCGAGCAGGAACGCCACCGTCCCCGTGCCATGATCCGTGCCCGCCGTGCCGTTGATCGCGACCGTGCGCCCGAACTCGGTGGCGGCCACGATCACGGTGTCCTTCCAGACCGGCGCCATGGTTTCGTGCAGCTGCGCGAACAGGGCGTCCAGCGTGCCCAGCATCTTGGCCAAGCGGCCGGTGCCGGGCTTTTCCTCGGCGTGGGTGTCCCAGCCGTCGATCGACAGCGTCCCGATGCGTGGGCCGTCGTCGCGCACCAGCAGTTTTGCTGCGCCCTCGGCCATCGCGAGCATGGCGTCCTGGCCGCGGCCGGGCTTGGGTTTTCCGTCCTTGGCCATGCCGCCGGTTTCGCTGGCGATCATGCCGGCCTGCTGCAGCGCCTGGGCGAGCGCGGGATCGCGCGCCTGATAGAGAGACATGAGGCGCGAGACGGTGTCCTGGCTGGCCTGTTGGAGATGTTCCGGCGTCCACGACATGACCGGCACCGCCCCGCGCATGACGAGCGGCACCGTCGAGCCCACGGCCAGACCCTTCCTGTCGCGGCCCGACAAGATCGCGCTCGCCGGCAGCGCTGCGACCGCCCGGTTCAGCCAGCCGCTTTCGCCGTGGGTGACTTGTGGGAGGCCGCTCTCCAAAACCTCCTGCCCGTCAAAATGGGAGCGCTCGCGATAGGGCGTGGCCACCGCATGGATGATGGAGGCCTGTTTGGATTGATAGAGCGAGGATAGCGTTTTCAGCGACGGATTGAGCGCGAACATGGCGTCCAGCGGCAGCGGCCTGCCCGCCTGCGCCACATCCTCCATGAAGCCGCCGCGTACCGTCGCAAACTCCGGATCGCCGACGGGCATAACGGCGGAGAGCCCGTCCAGCGCGCCACGCAAGATGACGAACAGGAAGCGCGGATCGCGTGCGGCCGCAAGGCTGGACCGCGCCGGCAACAGCAGCGAGGCCGCAAAGGCTGCGGAAAAGCCGAGGACGTTGCGCCGGCTCGGCTGCTCGCAATGGGCGAGGCAACTTGAGGCGAGGTCGTGTTCGCGGGTCATGACTGCCTACTCCTGAAGAACGAGACCGCTGGTAAAACGGGGACAGTATACTTATATCGCGCCGAAAAGCCGTCGCAGGTCGAAAGGCGGGGACGCGATATAAGTATACTGTCCTCGTTTTACGCTCTACCGCCGTTGAAACTCAGGCGACATCAGCAGCAACGCCAGCGCCTGCCCGCCCGACTCCGCATGCTCGATGGTCGATGACGTCTCCTCGCTCAGCAGCGGCCCCAACACGGCCTTGGCGCGCTCCAGCGGTTTTTCGGTGCGCGCCGCTTGTGCGAGCAGGCTCGCCAGCTCCAGACGCTTGGCGATGGCGTCGGGGGCGAGCCAGGCCTTGCTGTCGTCGGACCAGCCTTGCGGGCTGGGCGGCTTGAACGGCGACTGACCCAGCAGGCTCATGGCCCGGAAATAGCGCTTGGCGTCGAGATCCACGTCGAGCGCGCGCATGGCCGCGACGGCGTAGTCGCGCGGCGGGCGCAGTTTCGTCAACGGCTTGGCGAAGGCGGCTGATGTGCGCAGCAGCGCTTCGTAGACTGGCATCAGTTCTCCGCTCGACTTCTGAAATGCGGCGGCGACGGCAGAGACTGCAGCCGGCGGCGGATCATCGGCGATGAAGTGGCGCACCAGTTTGGTGGCGATGTGTTTGGTCGTCGCCGGATGCGCCGCCAGATCGGCGAGCACGGCTTGGCCTTGCGCGCGCCCTTCCTGCGCATAGCCGCGCCCCAGCACCCGTTTTGCGCCCGGCTCGTGCGTGCGTGGGCGGAACATGAACGCGCCGGGCGTACCTTCGATGCTTTTCCCGCCGACCATCGACCAGCCCGTGATGGCGTTGGCGAAACTCGTGACGTCGGCCTGGGCGTAGCCGCCATCGACGCCGAGCGTATGCAACTCCAATATCTCGCGCGCCAGATTTTCGTTCAGCCCCTTCTCTTGTTTCTGTCCGGCTGGCGAATGCGGCCCCATCGAGCGCTCGTTGTTGAGATAGAGCAGCATCGCCGGATGGCTTTCAGCCGCTTGCAGCATGTCCCGGAAACTGCCGGTGAGATGGGGACGGATGGCCTCGCGCTCGAACGCGCCGCAGAGAATGTGCACCGGTTGGCTGGTTCCCGACACCGTGAAGTGGTTGGCCCAGAACTGCGCCAGCCGCTCGCCAAAGCCGAGCGGCGCATTGCGGGCCAGCTTTAGCCGGGCGTCGATCTCGTCCAGCACGGCATCCCGGATGACGCCGCCCGGCTTCCCAGCTTGTCCGCTGGTGCCGAGATTTGGCGCGGGCGGCGCGGCCCCCATCAGGCGCATCGATGTGACCGTGGAGGCGTCTTGCGTCACGGACTTTGCGTCCGTGGCGCTGGCCTTGGCCATTTTTCGTTCGGCTTGCTGTCTCTGAAACTGCGCAAACAATCCCGGCGCATCGGGTAGCCGCGACAACTCCGGCGGCGCGAGCGCCCTTGCCACATCGTCGAGCAGCGCCGTGATGGGCTGGCTTGCGGCGTCTTTCAGATCTCCCGGCCGCGCGCCGAGTCCAAAACGATGCCAAGCGATGGCCGTCTGTTCGGCGCTCATGGGGCGACCTCACGAAAAACCAAGGGTGTGCGGGACCAAGCACTCTGTCCATGTCGATAACGCGGCGGCTGCGGCGGTTCCGTCGCGCTTCGAACCGCAAAAGACCCGAATCACTCCTGGGTGCGGGGAGGCAGAACGAAGAATTCATAGTCATTACATGGCGGATGATACTGAAACTATGGGGATTTTTTGCAACAGAGCGCATGCAATCCGAGACGAATATTCGAGAAAGGCCCGAAAACAAGCCGTTTTGCGCATAGGGAGGCATAGGCCCTATTTAATCTCTGTAGAAATTTCGTAATGAAATCAGATATATCCGTCTCACTGAAAATTTCCTAGGGCGAGGAGAATGAACATGGCAGTCGATCGCAAGCGTGGCAGGCCGAAGGGTACGGGCATCAACGATCACGAGATGCTCTTGAAGATTGCAGCACTTCTGGCGGCCGATCCCGCCAAGAAGCGCACGACGGCGATCAAGGAGATCGGCGTCTCCAACGCGTCGGTGGTGCGCCGCCTGCGCGACAAGTATCAGGTCGAGGAAATGCACCTGATGGCCGAAATTGCGGCGGCTGCGGCGCCGGTCGCTGCGGCTCCAGTGGCTCCGGCCAAGGCCAGCCGCAAGGCTGCGTCGTCCGTGAACGGCCAAGCGTCGGCTCATATCGCCGCGACCGAGACGGCAGCGCCCGTCAAGGCCAAGAAGGGCAAGGCCGCTGCTGGCCATGCCGCGACCACCACGACGACGACCACGGCAGCTCCTGCCGTGACGACCGAGGTGCATGTCGAGCCGATCGTTGCGGCACCGCATGTTGAGGCTGTTCGGGTCGCCGCTCCGCAGGTTGCGGCGCCGCAAGCCACGGCAGCACCGCAAGCGGCGTCCGCTCCCAAGGCTCAGCCCGCGCCGGCCCATGCCGCCCAGGCGACCGCTGCGTCGGCTGCCCCCGCAGCCGCCGCCAAGCCGGCCTTGGATCCGCTGGCCGCCTTGTTCGAGGGCCTCAACATCGAGACCCTGGTGACGCAGTTCATCGGTCACGCGCTGGGCCTCAGCCCCGCCGAGATCAAGAACTCGCCGATCCCGGCGCTGATCCGTCAGCAGGCGCAGCTCGCCGACCTGGTGCTGCCGCTGCTCGCCGGCCAGTTCATGGGCCAGCGGCAGACCGCCAAGGTCGCGTAGTCGGTCTTTAGGCAGATGATAGGAAAAGGGCCGCCATCGAGCGGCCCTTTTACTTTCCTCTCCCCCCACTTTGGGGGAGAGGATGTCGCCCGAGCGCCAGCGAGGAATCAGCGACAGGTGAGGGGCAGCCGATTGCTCCGCACAGGTCTCAATGTAGTTCGTACTGTTTGCACCAAGACCGCTGCACGCCGCTGCCCCTCACCGACCGCGTGGCTCTTGCGCTGAAACGCGCTGCGAGACGCGGCCTCCTCTCCCCCTAAGCAGGGGGAGAGGAGGGACTCGCGGCTCCCATCCGTCCTTACACCGCCAAATCCTGCTTGCTCGCGACCGATCCATCCGTGTTCATCTGATAAATCACCGGGGCTCCGGTGCCCAGCTCGCGCTTCACGATCTGGTCGCCCGACAAATTCTCCAGCCGCATGATCAGTGAGCGGAGCGAATTGCCGTGCGCCGCGATCAGCACGCGCTTGCCGGCCAGCACGTCGGGGCGGATCACCGTGTCCCAATAGGGCAGCGTGCGCGCCGCGGTGTCCTTCAGGCTCTCGCCGCCCGGAGGTGGAATGTCGAACGAGCGGCGCCAGATGTGCACCTGCTCCTCGCCGAATTTTTTGCGCGCCTCGTCCTTGTCGAGACCGGTCAGCTCGCCGTAATCGCGCTCGTTCAGGGCGACGTTCTTGACGGTGGTGAGATCGGGCTGCCCCAGCTCGGCCAGGATGAGTTTCAACGTGTGCTGCGCGCGCACCAGGTCGGACGTATACGCGATATCGAACTGCAGCCCGAGATCCTTGAGCCTCTTGCCCGCCGCTTTGGCCTCGGACACGCCGAGCGGCGTCAGGTCCGGATCTTTCCAGCCCGTGAACAGGTTCTTCAGGTTCCAGTCGCTCTGTCCATGACGGACCAGCACGAGGGGGGAGGGCATGGCAGCTCCAATCGGTTGATGGTTCCGCCGTGATTTACGGGAAGCGCGCGGGAGTGGCAAGGTTTTGGGATGTCGGGGCGGCCCGGTGTCAGGAACTTACGTTTCGTAAGTGCCTGACACCCAGTTACTTGCGGGTTGCCGATCCGGCAAGGTACTGGGTGTCAGGCACTTGTGAAGGACAAGTTCCTGACACCGGAACGGCCCCCTACGCCATCGCCCCCGCGCCCATATCCATCTTCTTCCTGCGGCGGCGCTGCACGGAGGAGGCGATGTTCATGCTCTCGCGGTATTTGGCCACCGTGCGGCGGGCGATGTCCATGCCGCCGGCCTTCAAGAGGTCCACCAGCTTGTCGTCCGAGAGCACGTCGCCGGCCGGTTCGGCCTCGATCAGCTGCTTAATGCGATGACGGACGGATTCGGAGGAATGCGCCGCATCGCCGTCGGCCGAGGCGGCGATCGACGAGGTGAAGAAATACTTCAGCTCGAAGATGCCGCGGTTGGTCGTCATGTATTTGTTCGAGGTCACGCGCGAGACGGTGGACTCGTGCATGCCGATGGCGTCGGCGACCGTCTTCAGGTTCAGCGGGCGCAGGTGTTGCACGCCGTAAGCGAAGAAGCCGTCCTGCTGGCGCACGATTTCCTCGGACACCTTCAGGATGGTGCGGGCGCGCTGGTCGAGGCTCTTCACCAGCCAATTGGCCGTCTGCAGACAATCCTGTAAATAGGTCTTGTCCTTGGCCTGCTTGGCCGTGCCGGCGACGATGGAATAATAGCTTTGGTTCACCAGAACCTTCGGCAGCGTTTCGGAATTCAACTCCACGCGCCATCCGCCATCGCTGCGGGGGCGGATGATCACGTCCGGCACCACCGGCTGCACCATGACGGACCCGAATTTCAGGCCGGGTTTTGGATTGAGCGAGCGGATCTCTGCGATCATTTCGGAGAGTTCCGACTGGTCGCAACGGCACAGCCGGCGCAGCGCGGGCAGATTGTGCTGGGCCAGCAGCTGGAGATTATCGACCAACGCGCCAATGACCGTGTCGTAACGGTTCAGCTCCTTCAGCTGCAACGTCAGGCATTCGGCCAACGTACGTGCAAAGACGCCGATGGGATCGAGCTTTTGCAGCGCGGACAGCGTGCCTTCGACCATGGCAAGGGGCGCCCCCAGACGGTTCGCCAGCTCAGCCAGGTCACCGCGCAGATAACCGGTCTCGTCGACCATATCGATCAGTTCCGCCGCAATCAGCCGGCCCGCGGGATCGGAGACGGCAAGCGGCATTTGCGTGCGTAAATGGTCGTGCAGCGAGGTTTCTTGCACCAACGTGGCGTCGAGATCGAAAGCGTCGTCGTTGATCGAAGTGGACGACGTGCGCGTGTTGGCCCAACCGGACTCCATCGGGGCCGCGCCATCCGGGTCGATGTTGTCGTAGGCGGTGTCGAGATCGCCCGCCGGATCGGCGGCCGCCTCGCCGCTGGCCAGGAAATCGTCCGCCCCCTTGGGCTCGGATTCTTCGGCCGCGGCGGCGCGTTCGGGCGGCTCGGTAGGCCCCACGTCTGGCGCGTCGTCGTTTCGCTCGAGGAGCGGATTGCGCTCAAGTTCTTCTTCAACGAACGAATTCAGCTCAAGGTTCGACAGCTGCAGCAGCTTGATCGCCTGCTGCAATTGCGGGGTCATCACTAAGGACTGACCCTGCCGAAGTTCGAGCTTTGCCTGCAACGCCATGACCAGGAGTTTCCTTTACGCCTCCAGCAGGATCAATAGGCCATTGCGATTACGTTTGACTTAATCATGGGGCAATTGACGGAATTTTAACCAAGTTTCCGCGCGCGTGCCAATTTGAGCCATTGTGACGGTGGAACATGATGGTCATGGTCGCCCGCGCTGCTGGCAGTGGCGGTCTCCAAAGTTCGCGCGAACATGAGCATCGTGTCCCCGCTCTGCCCAGAGCCCTCGGAAAAGCGGGGACACGATGCTCATCGCCGGCTCGGCTATGCACTTTTAATCTTCACCAACTGTTCTGGCCGTCGATGAACATCATGTCCCCTGCCCCGCGCGACTATCTCGTGCTGCTCGCGCTGGGCGCGGTCTGGGGCGGCAACTTCCTGCTGATCAAACTGGGCGTTGAAACTATTCCCGCCACCAGTTTCGCCGTCATGCGGCTGGTCATCGCGGCGATCACGATGGCGGGGTTGGCCGTCTACCGCGGGGAATCGTTCCGCTACCCACGGTCGGCCTGGGGGGCGGTGCTGCTGGCGGCGATCTCGGGCAATGCGCTGCCGTTCGTGCTCATCGGCTGGGGGCAGCATCAGGTTGACGCCGGCATCGCGGCCATCTGCATGGGCGTGATGCCACTGGCGACCATCCTGCTCGCCCACGTTTTCACATCCGACGAGAGGCTCACCCCGCGCAAACTGATCGGCGTGCTGTTCGGCATTACCGGGCTGGTGGTGCTGATCGGGCCAAAGACGCTGGTGGGACTGAGCCACCAGGCCGTCGCGGAGCTGGCGATTGCGCTCGGCGCCTTCTGTTACGGCGTGAATGCGTTGGCGACCAAGGTGCTGCGCGGCTTTCCGCTGAGCGCCCTGGCTGCGGTCACATTCGCGCTTTCGGCTGTGATCGACTTTCCGCTGGCCCTGCTGTGGGACCATCCCTGGACGCTACAACCGAGTTGGACGTCACTGATAGCCTTGGTCGCGCTGGCCACGCTGCCGACGGGCCTGGGCACGCTGGTGATGTTCGGACTGATCAAACGGCTGGGCGTGTCGTTTTTCTCGCAGATCAATTTCATCGTGCCGGTGTTCGGCGTGGTCTGGGGCGCGCTGCTGCTGGGCGAGACGCCGCCGGTCAATGCGCTGCTGGCGCTGGCCTGCATTCTGGCGGGCTTGGCGGTTGCGCGGCGGCGGCCTGTGGCGCTTGAGTCACAAATTTGAACTTTCGCGCCGTTTCCGGACTTTTTCGCGTCTGAAGCGCGCTGTTCATAAACTTGCAACTGTTCGTGTGCGTTGCGAATCAGCTACTGTCGGTCATCAAGTGTGATGCGTGCTGATGCAACACTTTTCCCTTCAGGAGCATGACCTTGCGCAACACACTGGCGGCGTTCGCCACGGCTTTGTCCTGTGCGATTTGCACAGTCCCCGCCACGGCAGACGAGATGTCGCCCAAATGGGGCGGACTGTTTGTCGGCGTCAACGTCGGCGCGACGGGGCTGAGCTCCGAGGAAATGGATATCCCGATAGCGCCTCCTGGCCCCAGCACGACTGTCCATGGCGGACCGGCCTGGGGCAGTACGGGCGGCCTGACCTGGGGTTACGATTGGCGCCTCTCGCCAAACGTGGTCGTCGGCACGATCTCGACGCTCAACCTTGAGAGCGCGGATTTGACGATCACCGAACTCAATGGAACGAAAAACCACTTGGTGGAGAACTATTCGCTCAACACCGGCCTGCGCCTGGGCGTTCTGACGGACGCCCGGACGCTGATCTACGGCAAGGGCGGCTACACGCGTGCCGGATTTCAGTTCAAATACAATCCAGGTGGCGCCGGCGCCTATATGAAAGACACCACATTTGAAGGTTGGTTCGCAGGCGCCGGAGTGCAGCGGAAGATCTCGGATGGGCTCAGCCTGACGCTCGACTATGAATTTGCACACTACAACGCCCAGATGCTTGCGGCCGTGCCGCCCCCGCCACCGGATGAGCGGCACCGGATGACGCCGGAAACCCAAACCGTGCGCGTCGGCTTTGTCTACAACCTCTTCGACCGCTCGGAATCGCACGTGCCGATGAAGTGATCTACAGTCGCAGCTGAACTTCTTGCGCAACCGGCGCCCCTCGATCCGAGGCGGCGCCGGTTGGCGTTTTGGGCCACCACCCTCCTGCGGCAACGTGCATTCCCGCTGGCGTGTTGCGCGGCCCCAAGAGCCTATGCTAGACGACGCGCAGTCTTAGTCAGGGTCTGGGGCGGTCGCTGTCGTTTGCACGCGACCCCTGGCATCCAAAAAATCCTCGATTTCGATAGCAATCTGGTTGCCTCCCATCCGGCGGGGCACCAACCGGCGGGCGGGAGCGTTTACGTGGCAGGCGAAGACCAGGGTGTGACGGGCATGGCCGGGCGCTATGCTACCGCGCTGTTCGATCTGGCCAAGGAGCAGGGCGCGGTCGACAAGGTTTCCGGCGACCTCGACACCATCGACAAGCTGCTGGCCGAGAGCGTCGACTTGAAGCGCCTGGTGCGCAGCCCGGTGTTTTCCGCTGCGGACCAATCGCGCGCCATGACGGCCATTCTTGAGAAGGCCGGCGTTTCGATCCTGACACAGAATTTCATCAAGCTGATCGCGCGCAACCGCCGGCTGTTCTCGCTCGACACCATGATTCGCGATTTCCGCACCCTCTTTGCCCGCATGAAGGGCGTGGTAACAGCCGAGGTCACCTCAGCGCAGCCGCTCAGCGATGTGCAACGCAATGATCTGCTGGCGACGCTGAAATCGTCGCTTGGAAAAGACATACACCTCAATACCAAGGTCGATCCGTCGATCCTGGGCGGCCTCATCGTCAAGGCCGGAAGCCGCATGATCGATAGCTCGATCAAAACCAAACTCCACAATCTCAAGTTCGCCATGAAAGAGGTTCGCTGATGGAAATCAGAGCCGCCGAGATCTCGTCCATCCTCAAGGATCAGATCAAGAATTTCGGCAAGGAAGCCGAAGTGTCCGAAATCGGCCAGGTGCTGTCCGTTGGTGACGGCATCGCGCGCGTCTACGGCCTCGACAAGGTGCAGGCCGGCGAGCTGGTCGAATTCCCTGGCGGCATCCGCGGCATGGCGCTGAACCTCGAAGTCGACAACGTCGGCTGCGTGATCTTCGGCGACGACCGCTCGATCAAGGAAGGCGACACAGTCAAGCGCACCGGCGCCATCGTGGACGTGCCGATCGGCAAGGGGCTGCTCGGCCGCGTGGTCGACGCGCTCGGCAATCCCATCGACGGCAAGGGCCCCATAAAATTCGACAAGCGCGCCCGCGTGGACGTCAAGGCGCCGGGCATCATCCCGCGCAAATCTGTGCATGAGCCAGTGCAGACCGGCCTGAAGGCCATTGACGCGCTGATCCCGATCGGCCGCGGCCAGCGCGAGCTGATCATTGGCGACCGCCAGACCGGCAAAACAGCCGTGGCGCTCGACACGTTCCTCAATCAGAAGTCGATCAACGTCGGCACGGATGAGAGCGCAAAACTCTATTGCATCTATGTCGCCGTCGGCCAGAAGCGCTCGACCGTGGCGCAGTTCGTCAAGCAGCTGGAAGAGCGCGGCGCGCTGGAATACTCGATTGTGGTCGCCGCCACCGCCTCCGAGCCGGCCCCAATGCAGTATCTGGCGCCCTTCACCGGCTGCGCCATGGGCGAGTTCTTCCGCGACAACGGCATGCACGCCGTCATCGTGTACGACGATCTCAGCAAACAGGCCGTCGCCTACCGCCAGATGTCGCTGCTGCTGCGCCGCCCGCCGGGTCGCGAAGCCTACCCCGGCGACGTGTTCTATCTCCACTCGCGCCTGCTGGAGCGCGCGGCCAAGCTGAACAAGGAAAGTGGACTTGGGTCTTTGACGGCGCTTCCCATTATCGAGACGCAGGCTAACGACGTCTCGGCCTACATTCCGACTAACGTGATTTCGATCACCGACGGCCAGATCTTTCTTGAGACCAACTTGTTCTACCAGGGCATCCGCCCCGCCGTGAACGTCGGTCTGTCGGTAAGCCGCGTCGGATCGTCGGCGCAGATCAAGGCCATGAAGCAGGTCGCCGGCAAGATCAAGGGCGAGCTGGCGCAGTACCGCGAAATGGCGGCGTTTGCGCAGTTTGGCTCGGATCTCGACGCAGCGACGCAGAAAATGCTTGGGCGCGGCGCGCGCCTGACCGAGCTTTTGAAGCAGCCGCAGTTCTCGCCGCTGAAGGTCGAGGAGCAAGTGGCGGTGATTTACGCCGGCACCAACGGCTATCTCGACAATCTGCCGGTGTCTGCGGTCGGCAAGTTCGAGGCTGAATTGCTGCGCACGCTGCGCGACAAGGGGAAGGCGATCCTGGACGGCATCCGCGATAAGAAAGAGCTGACCAAGGAACTTGGCGCTCAGTTGAAGGACGCGATTGACGCGTTCGCCAAGGGTTTCACGGCGTAGGGAGGCTCCGATGTCGGCTGGGTTTAGCGAAACGCAAGTGGAATTGCCGCCGCGAAACCTGGCGGAAGGCCTGATCGGGCAAATCCGCACATTCGGTCCCGATGGGCCGGTCTATCAAGTGGTTCAGCTTTTAGATGCTGCGACGGCGAAAATCCGGATACTGGAGAATGAGGAAGACACCGAGTATCCGGTTGCGAGAATCTTGAACGACCCTGTGGCGGAATAAGGCACATGTACGGTCTTGTTTTCGACTTAGACACCAAGGTTGTTGAGCGGGATTATCCGAGAGGCACGAGCCAGGCGTATTCGGACATACGACTGACACTCGAACCCTTCGGCTTTCGAAAAATCCAGGGCAGCACATACGCTGCGGATCACGAAGACTTCGGTAAGTTGTTCTTGGCGATCACGGCGCTGAGAAAGTTGAGTTGGTTTGGTAGCAGTCTTCGGAACTTGCGCGTTTTTCGCATGGACCAGGGTACTGACGTAACGTCGATCATGAAGACCGTGAACTGAAGAGAGATTTGACGAAATGCCGTCACTAAAGGACCTGCGCAACCGCATCACCTCGGTGAAGGCGACGCAGAAAATCACCAAGGCCATGCA
>JANMVX010000147.1:0-9778 GCA_031393505.1 Hyphomicrobiaceae bacterium
TCGCCCTCGTGCGGCAGCGCAAGGTGCCCGAGGGCGACCCACGGGTCGCCCCTACGCCGCAGGCCCTGCCCGTTCGAATGGCGATTGCGAGTGGCCATGCAAGATAACGCCCGCCCCACCCTCCGTACCCGCATCACCGGCGGCGTCGCCCAGCCCGTCCCGCACGACAGCGCACACAAGCACGTCGCCGGAACCGCACTCTACACGGACGACATCCCCGAGCCGCCGGGCACGCTGCACATCGCGCTGGGACTGAGCACGCGGGCGCATGCCGAGGTGGGGTCGCTCGACCTGGCCCGCGTGCGCGCCGCGCCCGGCGTGGTGGCGGTGTTGACCGCCGCCGACATTCCGGGGCTGAACGACACCAGTCCGCAGGGCCGGGGGGACGACCCTGTGTTCGCGGCCGGCCTGGTGCAGCACTACGGCCAGTCGCTGTTCGCGGTGGTCGCGGAAAACCGTCTGGTGGCCCGCCACGCCGCGCGTCTAGCGACGGTAGCCTATGTCGACAAGCCCGCCATCCTCACAATTGATGAGGCGATGGAAAAAAGGTCGTTCCTGGCTGATCCGTACACGTTTTGGCGCGGTGATGCCGATACAGCGCTAACGACAGCCCCGCACCGCCTGACAGGCCGTGTGCGGATGGGCGGGCAGGAGCACTTCTACCTCGAAGGCCAGGTCGCGCTTGCCATACCCGGCGAGGACGGGGACGTGCTGGTGCATTCCTCCACCCAGCATCCGACGGAGATACAACACATCGTCGCGCATGTGCTTGACGTGCCGTTCAACGCGGTGACGGTGGAAGTGAGGCGCATGGGCGGCGGTTTTGGCGGCAAGGAATCGCAGGGCAGTCTGCCCGCAGCGGTGGCGGCCCTGGTGGCGCGCAAAACCGGGCGGCCGGCAAAACTTCGCTATGATCGCGACGACGACATGGAAATCACCGGCAAGCGCCACGATTTCCGCATCGACTACGATGTCGGTTTTGACGCGGACGGGCGCATTCTCGGTATCACCTTTGAGCAGGCGGCGCGCTGCGGCATGTCGTTCGATCTGTCGATGGCGATCTGCGACCGCGCCATGTTTCACGCCGACAACTGCTACTATCTGCCGAATGTGCGCATCACGTCCTATCGCTGCAAGACGAACACGGTTTCCAATACCGCGTTCCGCGGGTTTGGCGGACCGCAGGGCATGGTCGGTATGGAGCGCGTCATTGACGCAATTGCGTTCAAGCTCGGGATCGACCCGCTGGCGGTGCGGCGCGCGAACTACTATGCGCCGAAGGGAAAGTCGGCTGGGAGCGGACGCAGCCTGACGCCGTATTTCCAGGAGGTCGAAGACTCCCTCATCGATGCGATGACGGACGAACTTGTTCGCACTTCGGATTACGAAAAGCGCCGCGCCGCCATCCGCGCCTGGAACGCAAAAAGCCCGATTCTGAAACGCGGCATCGCGCTTTCCCCCGTAAAATTCGGCATTTCCTTCACTTTCACGCAGATGAACCAGGGCGGCGCGCTTGTGCACATGTACACGGATGGATCGATCCACCTCAATCACGGCGGTACGGAGATGGGGCAGGGGCTCTATCAGAAAGTCGCCCAGGTGGTGGCCGAGGAGTTCCAGTGCGATCTCGCCAACGTGAAGATCACGGCGACGACAACCGGAAAAGTGCCGAACACGTCGCCGACGGCGGCCTCGTCGGGGTCGGACATCAACGGCATGGCGGCGCGCGAGGCAGCGCGGACCATTCGGGCGCGTATTGCGGGCGTGCTGGCGGCCGAGGCGGGGTGCGCTGCGGATGAGGTTTCATTCCTCCCTGGACGGATCACCGCCGGGAGCAAGACGTACACGTTGCAGCAGGCCGCCACTCTAGCCCACGCCAAGCGCGTGTCGCTCTCTTCGACCGGCTACTACGCCACGCCAAAAATCCATTGGGACCGCGCCACCGGAAAAGGCCGGCCGTTCCTGTACTTCGCTTACGGCGTGGCGGTCACCGAAGTCGCCATCGACACGCTGACGGGCGAAAACCGCATGCTGCGCGTGGATATTTTACATGACGTCGGCAAATCGCTGAACCCGGCGGTGGACCTCGGCCAGATCGAGGGCGGGTTCGTGCAAGGCGCGGGTTGGCTGACCACCGAAGAGCTGGTGTGGGACAGCAGGGGCCGGCTCGCCACGCACGCTCCGTCCACGTACAAAATCCCGGCGTGCTCGGATCGCCCGCCGGTGATGAACATTTCTTTGTGGAGTGGGGAAAATTCTGAGGACACGATCTATCGTTCCAAAGCCGTAGGTGAGCCGCCGCTGATGCTGGGTATTTCCACGCTCCTGGCCCTGGGCGATGCCGTGGCGAGCGTGGGCGGCTACAAGATTGATCCCGCGCTAGATGCTCCGGCCACGCCCGAACGGGTGCTAATGGCGGTGCAAGCGTTGAAGGCGAAACAGCGATGAGCGTGACAGCGGTGAGCTGTAGGTTGGGTCAAGCTCTGCGCGACCCAACACTCCACGGCCGGCGCCTGCAATGTTGGGTCGCGCTGAAACGCTTGACCCAACCTACATTACGCGCGGCGGGCGAACGATGAGCATGATCCGCATCCTGGTCGCCGAGGCCGAAGGCTCCGTCCCGCGCGAGGCGGGCGCGGTGATGTGGGTGTCTACGGATGGTTTCGACGGCACCATCGGCGGCGGTACGCTGGAGCTTGAGGCCATCGCGGCGGCGCGAAAGATGCTCACGGATGGACTTCCGGCGTGGCATCGCGAATTGCGCGCCTACCCGCTCGGCCCCGCGCTCGGCCAGTGCTGCGGTGGCATGGTGCGGTTGTTGTTTGAGCGCGTCGTCCCTCTGGCAATGCAATCGACGGACGCGCGGCTCCATCCCTTCTCCCATAGGGAGAAGGTGGCCAACGGCCGGATGAGGGGTGCCGGGGGCCGCGTTGTGGCACGCGCGTACGACAATCTCTGGCCCCTGCACCCCTCATCCGACGCTTCGCGCCACCTTCTCCCTATGGGAGAAGGACGTGGAGCGGCGCCTCGCATTCAGGGGTTGGTTGTGCGGGCAGTTGGATCCATCGCGCCACCCATTCTCATCACCGATCGCCGCCACTCCGGCGACCTGCCCGTCCCCGTGCTCCGCGCCGTCCGCGCCATGCTCTCGGGGACACGCCCGCGCGCGACCCTCCTCATCCGCGGCAAACCCGACTGGATCATCGAGCCCGAGCCCGCCGCGCCGCACCCGCTCTATCTCTATGGCGCCGGCCACGTTGGACGCGCGGTCGTGCGCGCTTTGGCCGACTTGCCATTCTCGATCACCTGGGTCGATGTGGCTGTTGAACGCTTTCCGGCGGACATTCTGCCTAACGCCGAAGCCATCATATCGACCGATCCAACCGCCATCGCCGCCACCGCGCCAGAACATGCCTTGCACCTGATCATGACCTTTTCGCACGCCCTCGATCTGTCGCTGTGCAATGCCATTTTGGGGCGCGAATTTGCCTGGGCAGGTCTCATCGGTTCGGCGACCAAACGCGCGCGCTTCGAGAAGCGGCTGCGCGAGGCTGGCATCGCCGACGCCGCGCTTGCCCGCCTCCACTGCCCCATCGGCATCGGTGGCATCACGGGCAAAGAGCCGGCCATGATCGCGATTTCGGTCGCGGCGCAATTGGCGGCCTGGGTCAGTGCGGGCGGTGCGGAGCATGCTGAGAAAGACCGCCAGCATGGCTAGCAGCTCCGTTGCCAGCGGCCACACGATGCCATCGGCGCTTGTTCCCTCCCCTCCCCCTTGTGGGGAGGGGCCGGGGGTGGGGTTCCATCCGCATGCGGCGTCCGCGTCGAGCCCCCCCCTCCCTAACCCTCCCCCACAAGGGGGGAGGGGATTCAACCGAGCCAGGGGCGGGCCTATGACTCAACCAGGCACGCTGCTCGACATCCGCGACGTCACGCGCTCATTCCCCGGCGTGATCGCCAACGACCACGTGAGTTTCTCCGTGGGCAAGGGTGAAATCCATGCGCTTCTGGGCGAGAACGGCGCGGGCAAATCCACTTTGGTAAAGATGATCTACGGCGTCATGAAGCCCGATAGCGGGATCATGTCGCTTGACGGCGCTCCGTATGCCCCCGGAAAACCCTCCGACGCCCGCGCGCGCGGCATCGGCATGGTGTTCCAGCACTTTACCCTCTTCGAGGGCCTGTCGGTCGCCGACAATGTCGCGCTCGGCATGGAGGGGCGCGGCACGGGACGGGCACTGACGAAAGACATCGTCGCGCTGGCCGCCGCTTACGGCTTCACCGTCGATCCCGGCCGCATGGTCGGCACGTTGTCGGTCGGCGAGCGCCAGCGCATCGAGATCATCCGTGTGCTGCTGCAAAAACCACGCCTGATCATCATGGACGAACCGACCTCCGTGCTGACGCCGCAAGAGGTGGAGGTGCTGTTCCGCACCCTGCGCCGCGTAAAATCGGAGGGCGTGTCGATTCTCTATATCTCGCACAAGCTGGAAGAGATCCGTGGGCTGTGCGATGCCGCCACCATTTTACGAGGCGGCAAAGTGGTGGCGAGCTGCGATCCGCGCCAGGAGACAGCCAAGAGCCTCGCCGAGATGATGATCGGTGGACTGCTGAAACCACCCACGCGGGCCGCTTCGCCCCCCGGCGAAGTTCGCCTGCAACTGAAGGGGTTGACCCTGGCGAGCAATCATCAGTTCGGTGTCGATCTAGAGACTGTGTCGCTCGATGTGCGTGCCGGCGAGATCGTCGGCATCGCGGGCGTGGCGGGCAACGGCCAGATCGAGCTGATGGAGGCGCTGATCGGGGAGCGGCCTGCTTTGGCAAATCAAATCGCACTCGATGGCGTTCCGGTCGGCGCGCTCGGCCCACAGGCGCGGCGAAAATTCGGCATGAACTTTGTGCCCGAAGAGCGGCTGGGTCACGCGGCCGTCCCGACGCTGTCGCTCACGGAAAACACTCTACTCTCTGGCATCGAGCGCATGGGTCTGGCGCGCAACTCCATGATCAGCCAAAGCGCGGCTGCAAACTTCGCCGAAGCTATCGTCAAGCGCTTCGATGTGAAAACCGCTGGCGTCGGCAAGGCGGCGCAGTCCCTCTCCGGCGGCAACCTGCAAAAATTCGTGGTCGGCCGTGAGGTGATGCAGAATCCGTCCGTGCTAGTCGTATCGCAACCGACCTGGGGCGTTGACGCGGGGGCGGCGGCCGCCATCCATCAGTCGCTGATCGATCTCGCAGCATCGGGTGCCGCCGTGCTGGTCATCTCGCAGGACCTCGACGAACTGCTGGCCATTTCGACTCGTATTGCCGTTATCGCCAACGGGCGCCTCTCCGTCACGCGCCCGGCCGAGCAGATCACGGTGGAAGAAATCGGCCGCGACATGGGCGGGGCCGCCGCCGCTCCCGCAAAGGAGCGCGCCCATGTTCCGGCTTGAGCCGCGCAAAGAACTTTCGCGCACCATGTTCTATCTCACGCCCGTCCTGGCGCTGCTGCTGAGCATCATCGGCGGCGCGATCATGTTTTACGCGCTCGGCAAGCCGCCCGGCCAGGCCCTGTACAAGATCTTCATCGATCCGCTCACGACCTTTCGCGGCTTTGCGGAACTCCTGGTGAAAGCCACGCCGCTGATCCTGATCGCGGTCGGGCTCGCGCTCGGTTTCCGCGCCAACGTCTGGAACATCGGCGCCGAAGGTCAGTACACGATGGGCGCCATCGCGGGCAGCGCCGTAGGCCTCGCGGCCTATCCGGGCGGCGGCTATTGGTTGTTCCCGCTGATGTGCCTGGCCGGCATTCTCGGCGGGGCGGCGTGGGCGGCCATCCCGGCGTTCCTCCGCACACGCTTCAACGCCAACGAAATCCTGGTCAGCCTGATGCTCACCTATGTGGCGGTGTTGCTGTTGACGGTAGTGGTGGATGGCCCCTTGCGCGATCCCGAGGGGCTGAATTTCCCCGAGAGCCGGTTGTTCCAGAATGCCGCGCGGGTGCCGATCCTCATTCCGCACAGCCGCGCACACATCGGTTTCTTGGTCGCCATTGCGGCGGCGGTTGTGGCGCAATTCGCCCTCGCCCGCCACGTGCTGGGCTATCAGATCCGCGTTCTCGGCGCGGCTCCGGCGGCGGCGCGGTTCGCGGGGTTCTCGGAGAACCGCATCATCTGGATGTGCCTCCTTGTGTCGGGCGGCATGGCGGGACTGTCGGGTCTGTTCGAGGCGGCGGGGCCGGTCGGGCAGCTGGTGCCGCAGATCCCGAACAACTACGGTTTTACGGCCATCATCGTGGCGTTTCTCGGCCGGCTGCATCCGCTGGGCATCATCGCATCCGGGCTGCTGATGGCGCTGACCTACAATGGCGGCGACGCGGCCCAGGTGGCGTTCGGGCTGCCGTCGGCGGTCAAGGGCGTCTTCCAGGGCATGCTGCTGTTCTTCCTGCTCGCGGTGGATGTGCTGGTGACGTACCGGATAAAGGGGACATGATGTTCATCGCCAGCCACCCACAAATCCATCGACTGAATCACCGCCCTCTCGCTGGCGATGAACTTCGTGTCCCCGGTCTGCTGTGCGCTCGCAAGACCGGGGACACGAAGTTCATCTTCGGCTCGAAGTGCTCTGTATGCACTCAATACCGTCCAGGCCGAAGATGAACATCATGTCCCCAGACCTTCTCGTTGACATCCTGATCGGCGTCGTCGTCGCCTCGACCCCGCTCCTCTTTGCCGCGCTCGGCGAGCTCGTCGCGGAAAAATCCGGCGTGCTCAATCTCGGCGTCGAGGGCATGATGATCATGGGGGCGGTCGCTGGGTTCGCCACCGTCATCGGCACCGGCAACCACGCGCTGGCGCTGGTCGCGGCCATGGCCGGAGGCGCTGTGATGGCCCTCCTGTTCGCCGTCCTCACGCAAACGCTGCTCGCCAACCAGGTCGCCTCCGGACTCGCGCTCACCCTGTTCGGGCTCGGACTGTCGGCGCTGTGGGGCCAGGGCTACTCCGGTCTCTCCGCCGGCCCGTTCCCGCGCCTGAATATCCCCGGCTTCTCGGACATTCCCATCGCCGGCAAACTCCTCTTCGGCCAGGACCTGATGGTCTATCTCTCCATCGCCTGCGTCGCCGGCGTCTGGTGGTTCCTCAATCGTACGCGCGGCGGGCTTGTGCTACGCGCCGTCGGCGAAAACCACGATGCGGCGCACGCCATCGGCTATCCTGTGGTGCGCATCCGCTATCTCGCGCTGATGTTCGGCGGCGCCATGGCCGGCCTCGGCGGGGCGTACCTATCACTGGTACAAACCCCGCTGTGGGCCGAGAAAATGACAGCAGGCCGCGGCTGGATCGCGCTCGCGCTCGTTGTGTTCGCCTCGTGGAAACCCTGGCGCTCGCTTCTGGGCGCTTACATTTTCGGCGGGGTCACGGTGCTGCAATTGCACGCCCAGGCGCTGGGGGTGAGCGTTTCTGCCAATATTCTGTCCATGCTGCCATATCTTGCGACAATCCTCGTGCTGGTCGTGATCTCCCGCGACAAAATGAAACTGCAGTTCAATGCACCGGCATCGCTCGGCAGGGTCTTCTACGCCGCCTCGTGATGGGCTATTAACGTAGAGATGAGCGGGCCGCGGTGGGCTCGCCAAGGAGGACGAGTATGATCAATGCTTTGATGACCCGGCGCGGACTGGCTGCGCTCGCCCTGGCGGCGGGCACGTCGCTGGCCGGTGTTGCGTATGCTGACGAGCCGTTCAAGGTCGGCTTCGTCCACGTCGGCCCGATTGGCGACGGCGGCTATACCTATCAGCACCATCTCAGCGCCGAGGCGGTGAAGAAGGAATTCGGCGACAAGGTCAAGGTGACCGAAGTCGAGAACGTGCCGGAAGGCCCGGACGCCGAGCGCGTCATCACGCAGCTGGCCCAGGACGGCAACAAGATCATCTTTACAACCAGCTTCGGGTTCATGAATCCGACGCTGAAAGCTGCGGCTCAATTCCCGGACGTAAAATTCGAGCACGCCACCGGCTTCAAGACCGCCGACAACATGGCCAACTACAACATCCGCTTCTATGAGGGGCGTTACGTTGTGGGCGGGCTCGCCGGCAAGCTCACCAAGACCAACACCATCGGCTACATCGCCTCGTTCCCGATCCCGGAAGTGGTGATGGGCATCAACGCGGCCTACATCGGCGCCAAGAAGGCGAACCCGAATGTCAAGATGAAGATCGTCTGGGTCTCGACCTGGTTCGATCCCGGCAAGGAAGCCGACGCCGCCAAGGCGCTGATCGCTCAGGGGGCTGACGTTCTCATGCAGCATACGGACAGCGCCGCCGCCGTGAAAGTCGCCGCCGAGAAGGGCCTGTGGGCCGTCGGCCAGTCGTCCGACATGGCGCACTTCGCACCCGACAACGTGATCACCTCGATCGCCGACAACTGGGCGCCCTATGTGGTCGGCCGCGTCAAGGCCGCAATGGACGGCACTTGGAAGACCGGCTCGACCTGGCAGGGCATGAAGGACGGCGCGGTTGATATTCCGAAGGTGAACGCCAAGGTTCCAGCTGAATTCGCCAAGGCGGCCGAAGCGGACATCGCGGCCATTGCGGCCGGGAAACTGCATCCGTTCACCGGTCCGATCAAGAAGCAGGACGGGTCGGAGTGGCTCGCCGCCGGCGCGACCGCGCCCGACGGCGACCTGCTGGGAATGGGCTTCTATGTCGAAGGCATCGAAGGCACGATACCGAAGTAAGTCTACGACGCGGACCCTCCTCTCCCCCTTCTTAGGGGGAGAGGAGACCGCCCCTCGCAGCCGCCCTCTTTGGCGGCAAGAGCTGGGCGGTCGGTGAGGGGCAGCCACTTGTTCCGGCCTTCGCGCGCCGAGTACGGAGCAAGCGGCTGCCCCTCACCTGTCGCTGATTCCTAGCCTAACGGCTCGGGCGACATCCTCTCCGCCAAAAATGGGGGAAAGGAGAAGAGGCCCCTCACCTGGCTCTTTTTGATGAGCGCTTTCGCAATCCGTGGGCAGACGTTTGCATTCACGGGCGATCCATATGCATTCGATCCCGGTAAATCCTATACCTTTGACACCGACGGCGCCGTCGTTATCGAACACGGCCGCATCCTTGAAACTGGCACCGCGCGCGACATCCTCGCCCGCCACCCCGGCATCCGCGTCGACCACTATCCCGGCCGCATCATCATGGCGGGCTTTGTCGATTGCCACATCCACTATCCCCAAACCCGCGTCATCGCCAGCTACGGCAAGCAGCTGATTGACTGGCTGAACGACTACACATTCCCGGCCGAACTGGCCTTCGCCGATCCCGCCCATTGCGCGGCCATCGCCGAAGTATTCTTCGACGAGGTCTTGCGCAACGGGACCACCACCGTTTCAAGCTACTGCACCGTCCACCCCCAATCGGCCGATGCCTTCTTTACCGCAGCCACCGCCCGAAAGATGCGCGTGGCGGGCGGCAAAGTGCTGATGGACCGCAATGCGCCGGCCGGTCTGACGGATACGCCGCAATCGGGATATGATCAGTCCAAGGAGCTAATTGCGCGCTGGCACGGCAAGGGTCGCAATGTCTACGCCGTCACGCCCCGCTTCGCGCCAACCTCCAGCCCTGAGCAACTCGGCGCCGCCGGTGCGCTGTGGGCGGAGCATCCTGGCGCGCTGATGCAGACGCACGTCAGCGAGAACGTCAGAGAAATCGCCTGGGTGCGCGAGCTGTTCCCGGACGCGCCCGATTATTTCGGCGTCTACGAACGGTTTGGACTAACCGGCCCGGGAGCGAACTTCGGCCACGCCATCC
>JANMVX010000157.1:0-1884 GCA_031393505.1 Hyphomicrobiaceae bacterium
TTCTTGTCTTGCCGGTAGCAACTGGCAAGGCGAATCGATCATGGCAGCCAAGAAATTCTTGGTCGAACTCAGCGCCGATGAGCGCAAGCGGCTGAACGACTTGATCTCCAAGGGCAAAGCCCCGGCGAAGGCGATCCTGAAAGCGCGCATCCTGCTCAAGGCAGACCTCTCCGAGGCCGGTTGCGGCTGGCTGGACGATCAGATCGTCAAGTCGCTCGACACCAATCTGACGATGGTGTCGCGCGTGCGCGAGACGCTGGTGACCCAGGGGCTCGATGCGGTGCTCACGCGCAAAAAGCGCGAAACGCCGCCAGTTCAGCCGATTTTCGATGGCGAAGCCCAAGCCAAACTGACCGCTTTGGCCTGCTCGCAGCCGCCGCCCGGTCATGCCCGCTGGACCATCCGTCTGCTGGCGGAACATGTTGTCGAGCGCAAAATCGTTGACGCCGCGCATTTCAACACCGTCGGCCGCGCGCTAAAAAAAACGATCTCAAACCGCACCTGACGGACTATTGGGTGATCCCGCCCAAGGCCAACGCGGCCTTTGTGGCGGCGATGGAGGACGTGCTCGACGTCTATACGCGCCCGCACGATCCGGCGCGCCCCTTGGTCTGCCTCGATGAACCTAGAACCGGCAGTTGATCGCCATTGCCTCTCGTTTCTGAGGCTGCGGTTCAACTCTGGGATGTGGGTTTGTGGCCTCAGGCCGGCGCCATCAGGCGGGGTGGCGCGCGCAGTTGGCGACCTTTGAGCCATGATCTCATCGCCTGGGCCAGGATTCGCGCCCATCGAGCGTCGGTGGTCAACTGCTCCGCGGTTTCGATCAGTCCTCTGAGAAAGACGGCGACGCCGGTCAGGACGCGTTCGGCCCATCGGGCGTTGCCGTGTGTCGAGGCGATGCGCAAGGTCGTCTGGCGGCCGTGGCGCGTTCGCTCGGCGATGCCGGCCAGCAGCAAGGGGCGGCTGGTGATCGCTTCCAGATGCTTGTCGGGTTCGGCCAGGCGTACAAAGATGTTCCACCAGTTGTAGACCAGAGCCACCATCCGCGCCGTGAGCCGGCAGCGCGCCAGGTCGTGGGTGGTGAAGCCGCCCCAGCCCCACTGGTTCTTCAGTTCATCGAAGACGTTCTCGCAATCGGCGCGGTCGCGGTAGAGTTGGGCCAGCGGCAGCACGTCGTCGCCCGGCCGGCCGCCGACCTGCGTGAGATTGAGCGTGGTGACGAGCACGGCATGTTCCCACAGCGCGGTATCGTCCTCGACCTCGGCGAAGGACAACCGCAGCTGATCGTCCGCATCGCGCGTGCTCGCGACCACGCTATTCCTCAGCCTGCGCCGCAACACCATGACGCGGCGCGAGCAGCTCCATCCGGTCAGCCGCAGCTCGGCCGATTTGCCCTGCCATCCCTGCCCCGCGTCGCGCCAGCCGCCTCTGGAAAAGGTGCGCTCCACAAGGGCTTTCACGTTCTTGGTTAGCCGCAGCTTGAACAGGTAGGGGATGCCGCGGCTCTCAGCCTCGCGCATCACGTTTTCGCTCGCGATGCCGCTGTCGCCGCGCAACAGGGTCGGCCGGCAGTCGTGCGGCGTACTGTCGATCAGAGCCCATAGTCCGGGTGCAGAGTGCGCGCCGGTATGCTCGTTACCCGGTGCCGTCTCCACGCCCATCACCAGCCGCAGTCCGGCCAGCATGTAGGTGTGATGTACATGGCTCGGGCGTCCCGGCTTCTTGGGATTGTAGCTCACGACGGCGCCCTCCTGATGCCCGTAGAGCGGCTTCACCGTGGTGTCGATGTCGAGGATGTAGCGCTCGCCCAGCAGTGGCCGGACCGTGGCGTCGAGATGGCCCTGCAGCCAGTCGAGGCCGGCCTGTTCGGGCATCGCTGCGAGC
>JANMVX010000205.1:0-1792 GCA_031393505.1 Hyphomicrobiaceae bacterium
TTCAGCATGCCGATCTTCGGCCCGACGGTCCAGGTTCCTTCGCCCGGCACCACCAGGGTTTTGAAATCAGGCGAGAGCTGACTGTTGGCAGGCCCCGCAACCAGGATGAGGGTTTCGGGACGGAACCCGGCCGAACCGAGCGAAGGGCCGGGGTCGATGGACGATACCACCGGCTTGGCCTGCTTCGGCGGGTCGACGATGGTGGCGGGTTTTGGCGTGGCGCTGAACACGCTCCAGCCGAACGCCTTCTCGTCCTCTGGCGAAAAAATGCTGTCGGTCTTGACATCGGCGCGGCCGAGCTTGGCCTCCGCCTGGACCATCTTCTTGCGCGTGTCGGCGTCAAAGAAGCCCGATGGTTTGGCGATGCCGAGCAGCGTCTGCAACGCGACAACCTCCGGCCCCTCCGATCCGCCGCGCAGGCGCCTGAGGCAGGCGTCGACCAGATCGGTCTGGTGCTGCTGTCCCTTGGCGATCAGCATCGCAGCGATGGCGGCTTCCTTGCCGGTGAACAGCACATAGTCGATGACAGCGCCTTGGCCCATGCCATCGAGCACTTTCTGGAAGTCACCGAACGGTCCCCACTTGTCACCGCCCTGAATGGTCTGGCAGCCGGCCGAGGAGAAGTCATTGTTGGAATAGGCGCAATGCACATTGTCGCCCGGCAGACAACGCTCCCAGAAGCCGTCGCAGCGGTAGGACATCACATCCGTAGTGCGCAACACCGTGACGTCGCCATGTTCGCTGGGGCGGTTGTAGTCGGCCAGTTGCAGCGCCGGCGTGACCTTGCCGCGATGCGTGCCGACCCGATAGCGGTAGAGGCCGCTGGGCAGCAGGTTGGATTTGATATCGCTCCAAGACCCAATCTTGTTGGTCATCTTGAAGTAGTTGGTCATGTAATGGACGTTCGGCACCGTCGAGGCGCGGAAGGCCGTGATCTTGCGCGAACCGCGGTGATAGAAGCCGATCGTGCAGTGGAAATCCTTGTGATCCGGCCGCACATCGTTGAGTTCGACCTTCGTGGGGTCCGCATTCGTCGAGCCGGTCGCCATCTCGCCGCCACGGATCGCAAATACGAAAGTGTCCTTGGGTCCCTTGGGTTGGAAGCTGTTGGCCGCGATTAGCAGATCGAGCACGTCCGGCGTGAGCGAGAACGAGCGCGGGCTGACAAAGTTTTTCTTTTCGGCAATCAGCAGATGGGCATAGTCTGGATGCTGATCGTCTGGCGCCCAGGTCGGAGAAGGGATATCGGCGCGGCGCTCAAAACTGGCGCGGCGCTTGAGTTCCTCAAAGGTCTCGAGATCGTCGTTATGATCCTCGGGCTGCATCCCAGCGGCGGGGACGTCGTAGCTGTCATTGGCCATGATACGCACCTCTTGACGTGACTTCGCGTTGTTAGCCGTATACGCTCAATTTGTCATTCCTGCTTCTTCCGTCACCCCCGCGAAGGCGGGGGTCCATGCAAGTCAATGGCTTGGCGGACGCTCGATGCACCGAAACTGTCGATTGAACGGCACTTTCACGTGTTGGACCGTCTCGCAACAATCTGGCTTGCATGGATTCCCGCCTACGCGGGAATAACGACTACGGACAGAAATTGATATTGATAGAGCACTGCCTGCTGATGACGAAACTGCGGCGTACACGATCAGTTCGACGGCCGGTAGAAGGCCGGGATCAGAATGGTCCACAGCACCAGCAGCAATTCCGGCACGAATTTCTGCACCTGCGGCGCCCAGTTGATCCACTCGCTTTGCACCAAGACATGGAAGATGCCGAAGCTGCCGATCACGCC
>JANMVX010000209.1:0-3690 GCA_031393505.1 Hyphomicrobiaceae bacterium
TGAAGCTGGTCCCAAGGGTTCGGCTGTTCGCCGATTAAAGCGGTACGTGAGCTGGGTTTAGAACGTCGTGAGACAGTTCGGTCCCTATCTGCCGTGGCTGTTGGAGTATTGAGAGGATCTGACTCTAGTACGAGAGGACCGTGTTGGACGAACCTCTGGTGGACCTGTTGTGGCGCCAGCCGCATAGCAGGGTAGCTAAGTTCGGAAGGGATAACCGCTGAAGGCATCTAAGCGGGAAGCCCCCCTCAAAACAAGTACTCCCTTGAGAGCCGTGGAAGACTACCACGTTGATAGGTTGGATGTGGAAGCACCGTGAGGTGTGAAGCTAACCAATACTAATAGCTCGATCGGCTTGATTGCTCTCATTAGTCATGCCTGTCCCTAAGCCAGACAGAAGGCATGTCTCAGTCAAAACCATTTCAGGAATGTGTTGCGGGGTTGATACCCTAAAAGGTGTCGCCCCGGGACGTTTCCCTATGTTCAGTAAGAGTGGCACTTCTTTGCTGGCCTGGTGATAATTGCGAGGTGTCTACACCCGATCCCATCCCGAACTCGGCCGTGAATCGCCTCCGCGCCAATGGTACTGCATCAATTGTTGCGGGAGAGTAGGTCATTGCCAGGCCTGCCAAGAAGTGACGCGAAACTGAAAATCGCCGCAAGGCGACGTCTCAAGATCTCCTCGATACGATGTGTCGATTAATGCCCTGGGCCTCGCGGTCTGGGGCATTTTCGTTTTGGGTCAGGCCATGGTCGCGGCTCACGTTTCAAGTCTTCGCGACCGCGCCTGCGGGATAGGATATCTGCCAGAACCTCCGGGTCCAAAGCACCTTGCCAACCCCGCCCCAGGCGCGGATTCTCAAATCGGCGCTGACTTTTGGATCGAGCGCGGCCATCGCCAGCGATCCGGCCCCATAGAGCGCCGCCTGACCCATCCCCACCCCCATCCACAGAGCGACTTTCGCCGCCGACCCCTCTTTGGAACGGGACTGGATGAGTGATCTTATTTGCCCATTGCGAAAACTGCGCTGGGCGAGGCTTTTCAACGTCATGCGGTCGCTCGGAACATGTTCCCGGACCAGCGCCTTGGCCGCCCAGGTCAGCGGTATCCCGCGCGCCGCCAATCCCGCGATAAACTCACTGTCCTCTCCGCCCAGCCCGTCAAGTTCGGTCGGGAACGGCGTTGCAGAGTTAAAACAGCTGGCCTTTTCGAACACTGAGTTGCCCGATCCCAGGAACGCCCTGAGCCGGCTGATGTCGTCGCCGTCATCCGCCGAAAGCTCCCGCCGGAACATGCGCGCCGCGCCTGGCGGCACGCCGTCTCCTCGCGCGTCAAACGCGGGCTGGATTGGGCCAAATGCAGCCTTGGCGCCGCGCTCCGCCAACCCCAAAAAGGCGCCAAGCCAGTGCGACGACGCAGCTTCCTGGTCGTCGTCGAGAAAAACCACGAACTTTCCCTGAGCGGCCGCAACACCGGCATTGCGCGCGCGTGCAATACCCGGAACCGCGACATGGAGATAGCGGACGGGAACGGCGGCCTGGCCGGCGCGCGCCTCGACGGCAGCGCGCGCCGACGCCTCTGGCGCGTTGTCGACCACCAGGATGTCGCAGCCAGCCAGGCTGCCGGGCTCTTGAGCCAGGCAACTGAGCAGGGCCGACTCCAGCATCTTCGGGCGCCGGAACGTCGGGATGACGATCGTGGCCCGGCAGGGTTCTGACTGCGGCATCATGGCTTGAGGCTCCGTCATTAATGCCGAGACGTTGGCGTCGCCAGGTCGCAAGCGGTTGCGCTACGTCCCGCAGAAACCTTCGCGGCGCCTGTCCGGTCTTAGGTGGCAGCGGCGGAGCCGTCGCCAGAATAGCCTCAGTTTGGTAACTGCAGAGGCATGTTTTTTCGGTTTACCCCTTGGTCAGACTCTCTGCCAGGCAAAGACAAACGGACCTTCCCCATGCCGGACACAGCCCGCTACGCCATCTACTATATGCCTGCAACCACCACTGCGCTGTGGACGTTTGGATGCCGCGTGCTGGGCTACGATCCGGCGCACCCGGGCGCCACGCCGCCCCAACCTTATGATGCGCTCGCAGCCGCGGCGCCAGCGTCGGCGGTTCAAGAGCCCTCCATCTATGGGTTTCACGCCACCCTGAAGGCGCCGTTCGAGCTGTCCGCCGCGTCCACCGAGAACGCACTCTTGCAGTCGGCGCAGGCGTTCGCACGCCGCGAACGCAGTTTCAGCATCGGTCCTCTCCGCGTCACCCGGCTGCACACATTCATCGCGCTCTGCCCCGCTGAGCGCCATGAACCGCTGCATCAATTCGCCGACCGCTGCGTCGTGTCCTTCGAACCCTTCCGCGCGCGCCTGTCGGCCCATGATCGCGCGCGCCGCCTGGCCGCCCCGCTCACATCCGAGCACATCGCCAACCTCGAGCGCTGGGGCTATCCCTATGTCTTTGCTCAGTTCCAGTTCCACATGACCCTATCCGGTTCGCTGGGGCCGGACGCGATTGCACCACTGCACCGCGCGCTTGCCGAACTTTACGCGCCGATCGACACGGACCTGCAAATTGATGGCTTGGCTGTGTTCAAGCAGGAGCGGCGCGGTGAGCGATTCCGCGTGCTGCAACGCTTTGCGTTCGGTTAGGGACGATTGGTTGGGGAACAAGGATTCGAACCTTGACTGGCGGAGTCAGAGTTCTGCAACTGAAATTAAATCGTAGCAATATCAACATGTTATCCGGGTGCCCGTTGCAGCAAGTGCCCAAATCTCACGCACCATGCGGGACCGAGTCACGCAAAACTCACGCAAAGGCGAAGCTCGACTTTCCTGATTTGGATGCTTTCACCGGTCTGATCTCTCGTGCTGTCTGGCCAGTCAACTGCTCGATCACTGCACGCATCACTGGCGGGCACACGCCGTTGCCGAGCAGCCTGATCTGATCCCGACGCGTCCCAAATCCGAACTTGAAACCGTCGCCAAGCCCCATGGCCCGTTTCAACTCCGGAACCTGCAGCATGCGCAGCGTCGGCTCGCCATTGCGCCAGCGTATCAGTCCGAATCTGTCCAGTGTGGTCAGGGTGCGCAGCGGCCGGTCCAAAGTCTGGAACCCACCGGCTTTGTCGGAACCATAGTAGACAGTGAGGAAATCGACGCCGTCTCCGATTGCGTCAATGCCTTTGCGGACCCGCGCCAGAGTAGCCTCGGCTCTTCGACCATTGTTCAATGGCCCAGCCATCCACGCCTCTGGCCCGTCCAGGATCGTCCGCGCCGCCGTCTGTCGTACCACGGTCGGTTTGATCTCGTCCGGTCGCCGCTTTCGCGAACCAAAGATGAACAATCTCTTGCGGTTCTGCGGCACCCCGAAATCGGCAGCGTCCAGCACTTGGGTGCGCAGCTGATAGCCGTATCTGTCTTCCAGCGTCCTGAAGAGGTCCTGGTACCCCTC
Organism: Hyphomicrobiaceae bacterium; assembly: GCA_031393505.1. GTDB lineage: Bacteria > Pseudomonadota > Alphaproteobacteria > Rhizobiales > Hyphomicrobiaceae > JANYHF01. Next base: position 3,442 of record JANMVX010000209.1, read on the forward strand.
CCAATGTCGCATCATGGCGACGTTTTCGAGCACGATGAATTCGGGCGCGAGGTCCTCGATGAACCGCGTGACGAACCAGCCCGAGCGCCGACTGCTGTCGCTTTTCGGCCGATTGCCGCGCGCCAGACTATGGTGGGTGCACTCGGGCGAAGCGATCAGCAGATCGACCTTGCCAACGTCCGGGAAGATCTCGGCGCCAGTCTGATCCGATAGCGTTGCCGTGACGACATTCTTGCGTGCCGTGGCGAA
>JANMVX010000219.1:0-14940 GCA_031393505.1 Hyphomicrobiaceae bacterium
CATAACGGCGCAGACCGGCCGCACGCCAGACCTGTCGACCAGCGGCGGCACGTCGGACGCGCGCTTTGTGAAGGACTTTTGCCCGGTGATCGAATTCGGCCTGGTCAACAAGAGCATCCACGCCATTGACGAGCGCGTGGCCGTCAATGACCTGGCGACCTTGACGCAGATCTACCGTGGCTTCCTGGAACGGTTTTTCGCGGCGTCCGTCGCGTAGGGCGCAATAGGACGCCTCTTCGCGGCCGTATTGCGCCGCCGCGCAAGCCACCAGCGGCGTCGCCAAGCGTTCCACCCCCGGCGGCGCATTACGGCGCGAAGAAGAGCGCCTAATGCGCCCTACGCCGTGGCCTTCCGCAAAATCCCGCGGCCCGCGTACTGCGCCACATCGCCCAGTTCGCCTTCGATGCGGATGAGCTGGTTGTACTTCGCCAGCCGGTCCGAGCGCGACAGCGATCCGGTCTTGATCTGCCCGCAGTTGGTCTTGACCGTCAACCTTGAAGTGTACCCCTGAGTGGGATATATTTCGACTATCGCGGGAGCCGAAACGGTGCGGGTATTCAAATCGAAAGTATTCGCCCGGTTTGCACGTGGCGAGCAGATTGCGGACACAGCGCTATGCCAAGCTGACGAGCGTGCAGAGCGCGGGCTGGTCGACGCCGAACTGGGCAGCGGCCTGATCAAACAGCGGATCGCGCGGACGGGAACGGGACGCTCCGGTGGATTCCGGACGCTGCTGGCGTTCCGTTCCAAGGTTCGCAGCGTGTTTGTCTATGGTTTCGCCAAGAACGAGCGTGACAACATTTCCGGCCGCGAGTTGGAATTTTGGCGCGCGACGGCGGCGTCCTTTTTGGCGATGACTGATCGGCACATCGGCAATCTCATCGATGCCGGGGATCTGGTGGAGGTTATCTGCGATGTCTAATGCGAAGGTGGCCAAGTATCCGAGCGACCGGCTGGAAGCACTGCACAAAACGGCTCAGAGTCTTGCCCGAGTTGGCGCGCTGGATAAAAAGACCATGCGCGCCATCGAAAGTTTTTGCCTGACCGAAGTGCAGCCTATGACGGGTGCGGACATATTGGCGCTGCGGGAACGCGAAGGCGTGAGCCAAGCGGTGCTGGCCCAGCATCTCAATGTCGGCACCAAGCTGGTGAGCGACTGGGAACGCGGCGCCAAGAAACCGAGCGGCCCGTCACTGAAGCTGCTGACGATTGTCAAGGCGAAGGGGTTGGGGGTGATTGCGTGAGGCATCGCCGTCAGTCAACAGTAGGTTGGGTCAAGCTTTTCAGCGCGACCCAGCATTCTACAGGCAGAGTTTGTGGCTAGATGTTGGGTCGCGCAAGAGCTTGATCCAACCTACACCCTACGCTCCCACCGCCTTCCGCAAAATCCCGCGGCCCGCGTACTGCGCCGTATCGCCCAACTCGCCCTCGATACCGTAGGGCGCAATAGGCGCACTTTCTTCTTCGCGCCGTATTGCGCCTCAGGGCTCACCGCGACAGCTCGCATCTGTGTCGACCCCTGCGGCGCATTACGGCGCGAAGACAAAGCGCCTCATGCGCCCTACGCCGTCGCCTTGCGCAAAATCCCACGCCCGGCATACTGCGCCGTATCGCCCAACTCGCCCTCGATGCGGATCAGCTGGTTGTACTTAGCCAGCCGATCCGAGCGCGACAGCGATCCCGTCTTGATCTGCCCGCAGTTGGTCGCCACGGCCAGATCGGCGATGGTGGCGTCCTCCGTCTCGCCTGAGCGATGGCTCATCACGGCCGTGTAGCCCGCGCGGTGCGCCATATCGACGGCATCCAGCGTCTCGGTCAGCGTGCCTATCTGGTTGACCTTGACCAGAATCGAGTTGGCGATGCCGCGGTCGATGCCCTGCTTCAGCCGCGTCGTGTTGGTGACAAAGAGATCATCCCCAACCAGCTGGCACTTTTTGCCGAGCAACTCGGTGAGCGCCTTCCAGCCCTCCCAATCATCTTCGCTCATGCCATCTTCGATCGACACGATCGGATAGCGGGCGGCGAGGTCCGCCAGGAACTTGGCGTTACCGGCGCTGTCCAGCGTCTTGCCCTCGCCCACCATGGCGTATTTGCCGTTCTTGTAATACTCCGTGGCCGCACAATCGAGCCCGAGCATGATGTCCTCGCCGGGCTTGTAGCCGGCCTTCTCGATGGACTTCATGATGAAGCCCAGGGCCTCGTCGGCCGACTTCAGGTTCGGCGCAAAACCGCCCTCGTCGCCCACGCCGGTCGCGTGGCTGGCGTCGCGCAGCGCCTTCTTGAGGGTCTGGAACACTTCCGAGCCCATGCGGATGGCCTCGGCGCAGGTCGGCGCTGACACCGGCAGGATCATGAATTCCTGGATGTCGATGGGATTGTCGGCATGCATGCCGCCGTTGATGATGTTCATCATGGGTACGGGCAGGACGCGGGCCGACGTTCCGCCAACGTAGCGATAGAGCGAGAGGCCCGAGGATTCCGCCGCCGCCTTGGCCACGGCCAGCGAGATGCCCAGAATGGCGTTGGCGCCGAGCCGGCTCTTGTTTGGCGTGCCGTCGAGCTTGATCATGCTCGCGTCGATGCGGCGCTGATCCTCGGCCTCCATGCCGGCCAGCGCGTCGAACAACTCGCCGTTGACGGCCTCGACGGCCTTCAGCACGCCCTTGCCGCCGTAGCGCTTCTTGTCGCCATCGCGCAGCTCCATGGCCTCGTGCGCGCCCGTGGACGCGCCCGACGGCACGGCCGCGCGGCCGAGCGTTCCATCCTCCAGGATCACATCGACTTCAACGGTCGGATTGCCGCGCGAATCCAGGATTTCGCGGCCGATGATGTCGATGATGGAGGTCATGGGGCTCTCATGAGGTGCGTGTTGAGGTTTTGTGCTGGCGGTGTCATAGCCGAGGCTGATGAACCGATAAAGTCCCATCGTTGAGAGAACGGGGTCAGACCCCTTTCGCCGTCCACAGTCCGTCGTGGGGCCCCTGGCCTCGCGGCGAAAGGGGTCTGACCCCATTGCCAGCCACGAGCACCAGACATGCCCACAAAAAAGCCCCACACCACACAGCTCGGCCATCAGGTCGCCCAGCCCGCCACGCCCGAGGAGGCGGTGCTGGAGCGCGTGCCAAACCCGCATCCCGATACGCACTATCTCGCCCGCTTCACCGCGCCGGAATTCACCTGCCTGTGCCCGGTGACGGGACAGCCCGATTTCGCGCATCTGGTGATCGACTATGTGCCGGCGGGCTGGCTGGTGGAGAGCAAGAGCCTCAAGTTGTATCTCACCAGCTTCCGCAACCACGGCGGCTTCCACGAGGGCACGACCATCACAGTGGCCAAGCGGCTGGCGGGATTGCTGGAGCCGCATTGGCTGCGCATCGGCGGCTACTGGTATCCGCGCGGCGGCATGCCGATCGACGTGTTCTGGCAGACCGGCGCGCCGCCCGAGGGGCTGTGGCTGCCGGACCAGGGGGTGGCGCCGTATCGGGGGCGGGGGTAGGGTGGTGTTCAACGATCTGGTGAAGGAGGCCGTTCGATGATTGAAGTACTCGAAAAAGCTGTAGAAAAAGTGCGACAGCTTCCGCCCGAGCGCCAGGAACGCGCAGCTGCGATGCTTGAGGAGTATGCAAACGCGTCCGACGACATTTACGTCCTCTCGTCAGAGGAAGAACTCTTGATCGATGAGGCCATTGCGGAGCTTGATCGGGGGGAGTTTGTTACAACGGAGCAGATGAGGCCGATCTTCGACAAATATCGATTGTGACGGTCATTTACGCGCCGCGTGCCCGGCATGAAATTGAACTCATCCTTGAGACCATCGCTGCACGAAGCCTCAAGGGCTCCGACAGCGTTTCGCGGGCAATTGAGCGAACCATCCAGTCATGCGAGCAGTTTCCGCGAGCAGCTGCGCGAACGTCGCGGAAGGGCGTGTTTCGCAAGCCCGTCGTCGCATTCAAGTACACTGTGTACTATCGGATCCTCGGCGATAGCGCCATTGAAGTGCTACGCGTCAGGCATTCGGCACGTGTCCGAAACCTTCGCAGTTTCCCCCGCACCCCATAACTGACGCGAGTATATGATGCTAACGAGAGCCCAGTGAGGAGCACTGATCCAATGGTTGAATTGCTCGAAAAGGTCATCGCAAGAGCCAAGCTGCTACCCGCTGATGAGCAGCACGAACTCGCTGAAATCATGGAAGAGTATCTGGCCGACCCGGCCGGCTACTACGAGATCACCGATGAAGAAGAAAAACTCATCCAGGTCGGCCTCGATCAAGCCAATCGCGGCCAGTTTGCCACTCCTGAACAAGTGAGAAAGGCTTTCGACAGCTATCGCAAATGACCGCCCGCTATACGGAGCAAGCGACGACCGACATCGCGACGATCATCCGGCAAGCGTCCTCGAGCGACGAGAAACATGGCGAACGGCTGTCGAAGGCGCGCGAACGTACTATCGAGCGCTGCGATGAAAACCCTTTGGCCAATCCAAGGACGCGCAGTCCGAATGTTCGCCGTTGTCCAATGAAGACCTATCGGTACACAATATTCTATCGCATATACGCCGGCGAAAATGACATCGAAGTGATGCGCGTTTCGCATTCGTCGCGCGTGCGGAATTTGCGACGAGTACCCAGGTCCAAATAGCCCAGTTCCGCAAACACACCGACATCAACTGTCCAGCAGGCCCCATGCCCCACCTCGACCACGACTTCATCCGTGCCCAGTTCCCCACCTTCGCCCACCCTGAGACCGGGCAGTGGGTGATGAGCGAGAACGCGGGCGGCTCGTACGCCGCCAAGCCGGTCATCGACCAGTTCGCGCACTACATGACGGCCGCAAAAGTGCAGCCCTATTGGTCGTTCGCGGCTTCGGCTGATACCGGGCGCGCCATGGATCGTTCGATTGCGTTGTGGACGCAGGCGCTGAACGCCGATCCTGAGGAGGTGATGTTCGGGCCGTCCACCAGCATCAACACCTATGTGCTGGCGCATGCGCTGCGCGCCGAACTCAACGTGGGCGACGAAGTGATCGTCACCAACCAAGACCACGAGGCCAATGTGGGGGCGTGGCGGCGGCTGGCGGAGGGCAACAGCGGCATTTTGGTGCGCGAGTTGGGTGTCGACCCTGAGACGGGGCGGCTGGATATGGCCAGGCTCAAGAACCTTTTGAATGCCAGGACGAGGTTCGTGTTCATCACGCATTGCTCGAACATTGTGGGCGAGATCCACGACATCAAGGCCATCGCCAATGAGGTGCATGCAGCCGGCGCGCGCATCGGCGTGGACGGTGTATCGTGTGCGCCGCATCTGCTGCCGGACGTGAAGGCGCTGGATGTCGATTTCTACTATTTCAGTCTGTACAAGACTTTTGGCCCGCATCAGGGGCTGCTGTATGTCAAGCGCGCGCATCTGGAGAAGATGCCGAACCAGGGGCATTTCTTCAACGCGCCGCTGCTCGGCAAGCGCTTGACGCCGGCGGGTCCGCAGCATGGCGAGATCGCGTGTGCTGGCGGTGTCATTGATTATCTCGAACAGGCGTATACGCATCATCTGGCACCGGGCGAGACGCCTGCCGAGCATCTGCACACGCGCATGGCCAGCATCATGGACCGCTTCCACGTGCACGAATGCGAGCAGGCCAACCGCATCCTGACGCTGCTCGCCGACAAGGGGGCGCGGATCGTCGGCTTGCGGACGGCAGAGCCGCACAAGCGCGCGGCGACCATCGCGTTCCGCCCCAAGAAGGGCTCCTGCCAGGACGTGGTGGACAAGCTGACGGCGCGAAAGATCTGCACGGGGTCGGGGCACTTCTATGCGCACCGCGTCATGCAGGCGCTCGGCATCGATCCCGAGGACGGCGTGGTGCGGCTGTCGCTGGTGCATTACAACACCGCCGCCGAGGTGACGCGGGTGTTGGAAGCGCTGGAGGGGGCGGTTTAGGGAGTGAGGGAACAGGGAACAGTAAGGGAAGCCTGTTCCCTGTTCCCTCATCCCTCATCCCTCACTTCCCCACCAACTCCTTCAGCCGCAACCTCGCAAACTCGCCGACGAACAAGGCTCCAGGCAGAAAGTTTTGCACATCGGCTTTCACCGTGACCGGCGGCGGCGTGGTCGCCATGAGTTCATCGATCCATCCTGACGGCTTGGTCGTCACCAGACTGATGGTCATTTCAACTTCAGACTTTGGCTCAACCACCGCCTTCTGCTTCTGCTCTTTGGGATAGAACAGAACCGTGCCGGAAAATGTCGTGCGGCCGGACACCACGATGGGCGAGAAGGGTGATTTGGGCCGGTGCTTGTTTGCGCTCACGTCGTCATTGCTGCCGAAGTAGCTGGCATCTGCCGTGTAATAGCTGGTGAAATGTTCGACAGCTCCGCTGCCGGTGTTCTTCAGATCCATTTCCAGCGAGATGACCGCGCCGTCGCGGGCGCCGGCATTGGTCACGGTCACGGGAATGACCAGCACCTCGTCGCTGCCCCAGGGGTCACGCGTATAGGCCAGATTGTTGCCGAGATAGAACTGCAGATTGGGCTGCTTCAGCGAAGTTTCCCACAGGCTGATGCCCGAGACGATCAGCGCCACGCCGGACGCCAGCGCGGTGATGACACCGCTGACGCTGGTGTGGATCATGTTGCCGGCGAACTCGGTGGCGCTGGCGGCGCCAATGGCGCGTCTGACCTGCGGATCCATGCTGTCCCTCACGATGGTTTGCGATCAGGCAGCCCCGCAACAGCCCGCTCCGTCAGCCCTGCGAGAAACCCTTACACTCCTTCGTGACCCAACTTGGGCGGGGGCGTGTGATCCCCTAAAGGTCCTTGCACAGCCGCAACGCATCATAGATCGCGGCGTGGATATTGCGATGCGCGACGGCGTCACCGAGGCGGAACAGCTGGAATTTGGCGTCGGCGCTCTGGGCGATGCGCTGGGGACGTCCCGCGATCAGCGCCGCATAGTCCATCTCGCCGCGGTTCTTGGACTGTGGCTTCAGCGCGAAATAAAGATCGTCCAGCGGCAGCGTCCCATGTTCGACCACGATCTGATCAAAGCTGCGCGTTTCGATGCGGTCGGAATAGTCCGAGCCCAGGGTCGCGGTCAGCCGGTTGCCGTCACGCGCTATGCTGAGCAATTTTGTGCAGATGGTGATGCGCACGTTGCGTGTTTGCAGCGCCCGCATGTAGCTGACATGATTGAGGCCGCCGACGTCGGGGGCGAAAAACCGCTCGGGCGTCGCCAACTCTAGCGCCGCTCCCGCCTCGCCGAGAAACTCGGCCACCATCAGGCCCTGCTGCCCGCCATGATCATCATACAGCAGCACGTCTTTACCGGGAGCGACGTCGCCTGAGAGAATATCCCAACCGGTGACGGCAAGCTCCATGCCTCCAACCTGCGAATGACGCTGCGCCAGGCCGCCGGTGGCGATCAGCACGATGTCCGGGTTCAGCGCCAGCACATCACTTTCGTCCGCCAACGTATTGTACCGCAGCTCCACCCCCGTCGCCTCACATTGCGCCAGCCGCCAATCCACGATGCCGCGCATTTCGGAACGCCGTTTGCTGCGATAGATCATGCGCAACTGCCCGCCCGCCTCAGGGGCCGCCTCCAGCACCGTCACCCGATGCCCGCGCGCGCCACAAACCCGCGCCGCCTCCAGCCCGGCCGGCCCCGCCCCGACGATCACGATACCTCGCATTACCAAAGCCGGGGCGATCGCATGCGGCATGGTCGCCTCGCGCCCGGTCGCGGCATTGTGGATGCACAGCGCCTCGTGCCCCTCGTAGATGCGATCCAGGCAATAGGTCGCCCCCACGCACGGCCGAATGCTGGCCTCCTCGCCTGCCATGATTTTCGCCACGATGTGCGGATCGGCCAGATGCGCCCGCGTCATGCCGACCATGTCCAGTTTACCCGCGGCGATGGCATGCCGCGCCGTCGCCACGTCATTTATGCGCGCAGCATGAAAGGTTGGGAATTTGGTCGCGGCCCGTATGTCTCCGGAGAAATCCAAGTGCGGCGCCGACGCCATGCCAGCCGTCGGAATGACCTTGTTCAACCGCGCATCATGATCGATTTGTCCACGGATGATATTCAGAAAATCGACATGCCCAGTCCAGACAATCCGCTTACAGATTTCCAATCCTTCCGCCTTGGCAATCCCACCCGCGCTGTCCTCATCGGCCACCAGGCGCATGCCGACGATGAAGTCCGGCCCCACCCGCGCCCGTACCGCCTTCAGCACCTCCAGCGAAAACCGTAAGCGGTTCTCCAGCGACCCGCCCCACTCGTCCGTCCGCGTGTTTGTCAACGGCGACCAGAACCCATCCATGAGATGTCCGTAAGCCTCGAACTCCATGCCATCGAGACCGCCCGCCTTTAACCGCTCGGCTGCATCCGCATACGCCGTAATAACCCGCGCAATGTCCCAATCCTCCATCTGCTTGGGAAACGCCCGGTGCGCCGGCTCGCGAAAAGGCGAGGCCGCCAGCACCGGCAGCCAATCGCCCTTGTTCCAATTGGTGCGCCGCCCCAGATGCGTCACCTGCATCATCACCGCGGCGCCGTGCTCATGACAGGCGTCCGACAGCTCGCGCAGCCACGGAACGATCTCATCTTTATACAGATGCAGATTGCCAAACGCCGGCGGCGAATCCGCCGCCACAACAGCCGATCCCGCCGTCATGGTCAGCGCAATCCCGCCGCGCGCCCTCTCGGCGTGATAAAGCCGGTAGCGCTCCTTCGGCAGTCCGTCCACGGAATAGGATGGCTCGTGCGACGTCGACATAATGCGGTTCTTCAGCGTCAGGTGCTTCAACCGATAGGGTTGCAGAAGCGGGTCCTTCGAAGGCGAAACCGGCGACGGCGCAACGGGCATCTCGGGACATCCTGAGCGGGAAGACCGCCATCATGGCGGAGACACAATTTGGATGCTATTTTGCCCGCGAGCACAACAGCCCTTCGCCATGCGAGGTTCCCCCATGCGCGCCCTCATCGGCACCTTTCTCTGTCTGGCCGCCGCCGTCCCGTCAGTCGACGCCCGCTGCCTCGCCAGCAAGCGCCCGATCCAGGGCCAACTCGCCGTCATGCGCCTGGCCAACGAGGCCGGCAGTGGCCTCAAAGGCTATCAGATCGAACTTCTCCACCCCGCCTGCGCCGACGCCACCAGCCTGGAAGGCGCGCCGGTCCGGCTCGACGGCGTGCGCACGGTGCAGATCCTCACCAGCGACGCGGCGGGCGAGCACAAGCTCGACAGTCTGATTGGGGAGCACATTGTTGTTGCGGGCTATCTCGATGCGCCCGATCCCGAACGCCACACCGGCGACGCCGTGCTCGCCAACGCCTGGCTCATCGCGGTGCCGAGCACGGGAGAGGGCGTGACCAACGTCGCCGTGAACGCGGACGACGGACAGCCGGACGAGACCACCGATGCCGTGGATATGAGCGTTGCATCCAATCCGCATACGGATATTGCAACCCTTGACGCGAACGGCGAGGCCAGCGCTTATCATCAGCCGAAAAATCCGAACACCAGCGATATTGAAGCGCGACTGGCGCGCTTCGTCACCCAGTTCTACCTCAGCGGCGACAACGTCAGCCCCGACGTGTTGCGGGGCATTTATGCGGCCAAAGTCAACTATTTCGGCAAGCGGGACACCCCGCTGGACAAAATCGTCCGTGATAAGCTGAAGTACTACGCACGCTGGCCCTCGCGCGAATTCACATTGCAGCCGGGCACGCTCGCCATCCGCCCCCTGCGCAACACCGGGCGCATCTACGAACTCACCTTCGTCTACGATTTCAAGGTCGCCTCGGGCGCCAAACGCACCGGCGGCACCGGCTACGCCCGCCTGCAGGTGGACCTGGCCGAAGGACATGGGAAAATCGTACGCGAAACCGGCAAGGTCATCGACCGGTATTGAAGCGTGAGACGGCAGCGCGACCCAATCGCACTCTATTCCGTCTCAAAGAACTTGGTTCATTGTCTGTATTGTGAACCAAGTTCACAGAACCCCCTTGAACTTTCAGCACCCGATGCTACTTATCCATTCGTGAACATCGTTCATGCTGTGCTTTTGCAGTAACTTCTCCCAGACCAACGCGATTTTAACCATGGTAATCAATCGCTCACCATGTCTGGCTATGATCGCACGTGATGACTGGAAGCGACGCATCGGGACGCACTGCCACGCCAGAGCAACGGGGTGCAACGCCAATGCAACGGGACGCAACGCCGGTGCGACAGGACGCAACGCCGGCGCAACCGAATGCAACACGGAAGCAACTCGACGCAATATCAATTGGTTGCTGACGAGACCGAATTCAAATCCAAGGACCCAAACCCATGTTCGCCTCGTTGCTCAGTGCGCGCCGGTTTCTGCCGCTGTTCGTAGTGCAATTCCTCTCGGCGCTGAACGACAATTTCGTCAAGAATGCGCTCTGTATGCTGATCATCTACCGGCTCGGCGGGGCGGGCAAGGAGACCTGGCTGGCGCTGGCCAGCGCGGCGCTGGTGATGCCGTTCTTCTTCCTCTCGGCGCTGGGTGGTCAGCTTGCGGACAAATATGACAAGGCCTTGGTCGCGCGCCGCCTGAAGCTGGCCGAGATCCCGGTCGCCGTCATCGCTGGCATCGGCTTTCTCATGCAGTCGCCCACCGTTCTCCTCCTCGCCATCCTCGGCTACGGCATCATCGCCGCCTTGTTCGGCCCAATCAAATACGGCATCCTGCCAGATCATCTGAAGACGGAGGAACTGCCGGCAGGCAACGCTCTCGTGGAGGGCGCCACCTTCGCCGCCATTCTCGTCGGCACCATCGCGGGCGGCGAAGCGGCGACACATGCCGCCGCCAACTGGCTGGTCCTTCCGGCCGTTCTCGCCTTCGCGGCCATTTGCGTCGCCGCCGCCTATGCCATCCCCAGCACCGGCAGAGGCGACGAAAGCATCGTCATTGATCGCAATCCGCTCACGTCCACAGTTCATCTGCTGACGGATCTTCGCAAGGATCGTCCGAGCTGGATCGGTGGCCTGATCGTCTCCTGGTTCTGGCTGGTCGGCATCATCGTCCTCACGCTGCTGCCCGTCATGGTCAAGGACAAGCTGAACGGCGCGCCCGAAGTGACCAACCTCGCGCTCGCGCTTTTCACTATCGGCATCGCCGCCGGCTCGGTCGCCGCCGCACGACTGAGCAGCCTACGCCCCAATCTGGCGCTCGTCCCCGCCGGCGCATTGTTGATGGCCCTGTTCGGCCTCGACCTCGCCTGGAGCCTCACGGGCGCCGCTCCCGCCGCCGGCGCGCCCGAACTCAGCATGTCCGGTTTCTTCGCCACCTTCGCTGGCTGGCGTCTCGCCGTCGACCTGATCGGTCTCGCCTTCGCCGGCGGCCTCTATGTCGTCCCCGCCTTCGCCGCAGTCCAGGCCGGCGCCCATGCCGACCACCGCGCCCGTGTGATCGGCGGCGTCAACGTGCTCAACGCTGCCTTCATGACGGTGGCCACGCTCGCGCTGATAGCCCTGCAAACAGCTGGTTTCTCCACCTCCGGCATCCTCGCCCTCACGGCTCTCGGCAACCTCGCAGCCATGATCTTTATATTGCGCGCCTGGGGCCGCCAGGGCGTCCAGGACTTCGCCATGCTCCTCTTCAAATATTTCTACGGCCTGGAAGTGAAGGGCCTGGAAAACCTTCCTCCAGCCGGTTCCCGCGCGGTCATCACGCCAAACCACACCAGCCTGATGGACGGCCCGGTCATGCACGCGCTGTTGCCTTCCCACGCGTCTTTCGCGGTCGACAGCGGCATCGCGGAAGCCTGGTGGGTGAAACCCTTCCTTAAGCTGATCAACGCGCACACGATGGATCCGACCAAACCCTTCGCGACGCGCGACCTGATCAACATCGTGAAAACCGGCCAATCGCTGGTGATTTTTCCGGAAGGGCGCCTCACCGTCACCACCGGCCTGATGAAAGTCTATGAAGGCGCCGGGCTCATCGCCGACAAAGCCGACGCGGTCGTCGTCCCGGTACGGATCGAAGGTCTGGAGCACACGCCCTTCAGCTATCTGCGCATCACGCAGCTGGCCAAGATGGCGTTCCCCAAAGTGCGCGTCACCATTCTGCCACCGCGTAAATTGGCGCTCGACCCCACCCTCAGCGGTCGCGACCGCCGCCGCGCCGCCGGCGCCGCGCTCAATGACATCATGGTGGAAAGCGCGGTTCAGAACGCCAACATCGACAAATCCCTGTTCCAGGCCCTGGTGTCCGCACAGGCTCGCCGCGACGTTGGCGCGATCATGATCGAGGATCCGCTCCGCACGCGCCTCACCTATAAGAAGCTGATTGCGGGCGCGCAAGTGCTCGGTGGCAAACTCGAGACCCTGACCGCTCCGGGATCGGCTGTGGGCGTCCTATTGCCCAACACCGCCGGCGTCGTCGTCACATTCTACGCCTTGCAGGGGATCGGGCGGGTCGCCGCCATGCTGAATTACACCGCTGGCGTCATAAATGTCGCCGCGGCCTGCAAGACCGCCGAGGTCAAGACCGTGCTGACCTCGCGCGCCTTCATCGACAAGGGCCGGCTTGGCGTCCTGATCAAGCGGTTGGGAAGTGAAGGCGTCGCAATCGTTTACCTCGAAGACGTGCGTGCGACGATCTCCTTCGCCGATAAACTCCGCGGTCTGATGGCCGGCGGCAAGCCGCGCGCCACGCCCGATCCCAAGGCTCCCGCCGTCATTCTGTTCACGTCGGGATCGGAGGGCATGCCCAAGGGCGTGGTGCTGTCGCATCGCAACATCCTGGCCAATGTGGCGCAAGCGCTCACCTGCGTGCCCGCCAGCGCCGAGGACAAAGTCTTCAACGCGCTGCCGGTGTTCCATTCCTTCGGCCTCACCGGCGGCCTCATCATGCCGCTGTGCTCGGGCACGCCGATCTATCTCTATCCCTCGCCACTGCACTACCGCATCGTCCCGGAACTGATCTATCAGACCAACGCCACCATCGTGTTCTCCACCGACACATTCCTCAATGGCTACGCGCGGTCCGCACACCCTTATGATTTCCGATCAGTACGGATGATCATCGCCGGCGCCGAGGCCGTGAAGCAGCGCACCCGCGACGTCTACATGGAACGCTTCGGCCAGCGCATCCTGGAAGGGTATGGCGTGACGGAGACCGCCCCGGTGCTGGCGATCAACACGCCGGTCGCCAACCGCGTCGGATCAGTGGGACGGCTCAGCCCACTGATGGAAATGCGGCTCGATCCCGTCCCCGGCATCTCCGAAGGCGGACGGTTGTTCGTGCGCGGCCCCAACGTCATGCTCGGCTACATGAAGTTCGACACGCCCGGCGTGATCGAGCCGCCGACCGACGGCTGGCACGACACCGGCGATATCGTCGCGGTCGACAAGGATGGCTTCATCTCCATCAAGGGGCGCGCCAAGCGCTTCGCCAAGGTGGGTGGAGAAATGGTGTCGCTGGCTGCCGTCGAGGCTTTGGCGGCAGAGGTCTGGCCGCACGTTGTGCCCGTGGTTGTTGCCGTTCCCGATGCCCGCAAGGGCGAACGGTTGGTTCTGCTGAGCACGGATCGTTCCGCCATGCGCGAGCCTTTTTCGCGCGCGGCGAAAGCCAAAGGCATGAGCGAACTCTCCGTACCCGCCGAGATCCTGCTGGTGGATAAGATCCCACTCTTGGGATCGGGCAAGGCGGATTTTGTGGCGGCGACCGCGCTGGTGGCGGAGAAGATAGCGGCAAGGCCGGTGGCGGCGGCGGCGGAGTAGCTGCGGGCCACGCGGCTTCTACACCCGCCGGATATGCGGCCCGGCATCGCTCAGCCCACGCACCACATGCCCGACCACGAACCGGATCTGCCGCTCGCAGCGCTCGGGATCGAAGGCGCCGAGTTTGGCGTCGAGCGACAGGAGTACAATTCCGTGAACGGCTGAAAACAGCGCGAAAGCTGCGTCGGCGCGAACGGCGGGATCGGGTATGGCGTCCTCCAGCTGCGCGTCGAGCAGGGCCAGCAGCCGTCGCCGGTCCTGCCGATATTCTTCAGGCAACGGCCGCGCTTCCGGCAGCCGATGCTCGAACACGGTGCGCCAACGCTGTTGGTTGGCCGAGGCGAAGTCCAGATAGGCGCCGGCCAGAATCATCAGCCGCGCCTCCAGCTCCGCCGAGGCCGCCCGCCCCGCCGCGGCCGTCAGCGCACGTCCCAAATCGGCGAGGGTGCGCTCATTGACGGCCAGGATCACCCCATCGATATCGCCAAAGATATTGTACAGGGTGCCCACAGAGCAATCGGCCTCCTCGGCGATCCGCCGCGCCTGCATCTCCCCCAGCCCCTCCCCCGCCGCAATCGCCGCCGCCGTCTGCAGCAGCCGCGCCTTCAGCCGCTCCCGGTACCCCTCCCGCTCGGTTGGTTTTTTCATTCCGCTTGCGCCCTATTCTGAGTTCATCTGGATGATACGTATACGTTTTAATGTGATCAGTTCAAGTTACTAAGCTGCCATTTGCAGCCATTCGTTCACGTTTTGTTGCTGAAAAATTTGCGAGAGAACAGTGAAAAACACTGCAAAAAAGTGTGAAAAACGCTGTAAAGTAGAGTTAATTTGGCGCGAATTCACGTGAAATTGCCATCGGTTTTGACCTCCACTCTCTTAGTCCGAAGTTCCTGGAGGTCGAAACGAGAAAGACCAGCCGCTTCAAGCGGTTAATATCATAGTCAAGGCATGTGCAACTGGCTACAAAATGGTCGGTTTTGGGTCTCTAACTCTGCTTTCAAGTTAAGTCTGCTACTTGACATGAGTGATTTGGGGCTCGCAGGCAAGCACGATTCGCAGATCGCGCATGGGTACAAATCCCATGTATTGGAGTTTAGTTTTTTTCTCGTAACTGATTGTTTTTACAAGGATTATTAACGTTTGGTGTCGATTTTTTGCCAGGAACTTCGGCGACTGACGATTTCC
>JANMVX010000252.1:0-12123 GCA_031393505.1 Hyphomicrobiaceae bacterium
AGCCTATATCCTGACCAAGGAAGAGGGTGGCCGTCATACGCCGTTCTTTGCCAACTACCGTCCGCAGTTCTATTTCCGCACCACCGACGTGACGGGCATCGTCTCGCTCGCCGAAGGCACGGAAATGGTCATGCCGGGCGACAACGTCTCGTTCACCGTCGACCTGGTGCAGCCCATCGCCATGGAAGAGCGCGTGCGCTTCGCCATCCGCGAGGGCGGCCGTACGGTTGGCGCGGGAATTGTGACGAAGGTGCTTGAATAGGAAAAGAAAGACGTGAAGTCGCCAATTCGTGAAGTCGCCAAATCGGGCGGCTGGCTTTTTGGACGACTTGGCGATTTCACGATTTGGCGTCTGTGTTTTGCAGACGCAAACTAAGAGTTCTACCTAATGAACGCCCAGAATATCCGTATCCGGCTCAAGGCTTTCGATCATCGTATCCTCGATGCCTCGACGCGCGAGATTGTGAACACTGCAAAACGCACGGGCGCCGAAGTGCGCGGGCCGATCCCGCTGCCGACGCGCATCGAAAAGTTCACGGTCAACCGTTCGCCCCACGTCGACAAGAAGAGCCGCGAGCAGTTCGAGATGCGCACGCACAAGCGCCTCCTGGACATCGTGGACCCCACTCCCCAGACCGTGGACGCGCTGATGAAGCTCGACCTGGCCGCTGGCGTGGATGTTGAGATCAAGTTGTAAGAAGGGACTAGGTACTAGGGACTAGGGACTAGTAAGAGGACTACGGAGCGCGCGGGACCAGGTTACTAAAACCTAGTCCCTAGTCCCCAGTCCCTAGTCCCTCCCTAATTCCGACTCCAACTACTCGAGGAACCCCGCACCATGCGGTCAGGACTAGTTGCACAAAAGGTCGGCATGACCCGCATCTTCAACGATGCCGGGGAGCATGTGCCCGTGACCGTGCTGAAGCTTGAGAACTGCCAGGTGGTGGCTCAGCGGACGCAGGAAAAGAACGGCTACACCGCGCTGCAGCTCGGCGTCGGAACGGTGAAGGTCAAGAACGTGTCGAAGGCCGAGCGCACGCGCTTCGCCATCGTCAAGATTGAGCCCAAGCGCAAGCTGGTCGAGTTCCGGGTCGACCCCAAGAATATGATCGAAGTCGGCGCCGAGCTGACCGCCGAGCATTTCCTGCCGGGCCAGCTGGTGGACGTTACTGGCACCTCGATCGGCAAAGGTTTCGCCGGCCCGATGAAGCGCTGGAACTTCGGCGGCCTGCGCGCCACCCACGGCGTCTCGGTGTCGCATCGTTCGCATGGTTCGACGGGTAACCGCCAGGACCCAGGTAAAGTGTTCAAGAACAAGAAGATGGCCGGCCATCTCGGTGACGAGCGCGTGACCACGCAGAACGTCAAGGTCGTGAAGGTCGACGCTGCCGCTGGCCTGATTATGCTGCGCGGCTCGGTTCCCGGCTCCAAGGGTGGCTGGGTGCTGGTGCGCGACGCCATCAAGCATGCGATCCCGAAAGATGTTCCCTTGCCCGGCGCCCTGCGCGCTGTGGGACATGAGGCGGCCAAATCATGAAAATGGATGTGAAGACTCTCGATGCCGGCTCGTCCGGCTCGGTCGACCTGCCGGACCACATTTTCGGCATCAAGGACGTTCGTTCCGACATTCTCGCGCGCATGGTCAATTATCAGATGGCCAAGCGCCGCGCCGGCACGCACATGGCGGCTGACCGCGCCGAGGTGAATGTCACCCGCAAGAAGATGTACAAGCAGAAGGGCACCGGCGGCGCACGCCACGGCGCCAAGTCGGCCCCGCAGTTCCGCGGCGGTGGCAAGTCCCACGGTCCGCGTCCGCGCGACCACGCCATCGACCTGCCCAAGAAGGTGCGCGCGCTGGCTTTGCGTCATGCCCTCTCGGCCAAGGCCGCTGCTCACGAAATCATCGTGATTGATCACGCCGTGTCAGCCGAGGGCAAGACCGCCAAGTTGAAGGCGCAGTTCCACAAACTGGGCTTTGACAGCGCGCTGATCATTGGCGGCAAGGATCTCGACCGCAACTTCACGCTCGCCAGCCGCAACATCCCGCACATCGACGTGCTGCCGGCCCAGGGCATCAATGTTTACGACGTGCTGCGCTGCCGCAAACTGGTCCTGACGAAGGACGCCATTGCGGCGCTGACCACGCGCTTCGCCATCGAAGGAGCCGCGAAATGAAGGCCCTCAAAGCCTACGACGTGATCGTCGCTCCGGTCATCACCGAGAAGTCGACCAACGTCTCGGAACATAATCAGGTGGTTTTCAAGGTCGCTGGCAGCAGCACCAAGACGACCATCAAGGAAGCCGTCGAAACCTTGTTCAACGTCAAGGTCAAGGCCGTGAACACGCTCGTCCATAAGGGCAAGAAAAAGGTGTTCAAGGGCATGCGCGGCGTCCAGAGCAATTACAAGAAGGCCATCGTCACGCTCGAGGAAGGCTACTCGATCGACGTGGCGACCGGGCTCTAGAAAAAACGAGCCTCTAAGGGAATACTGTTATGGCGCTTAGAACATACAAACCAACCAGCGCGGGCCTCCGCCATCTGGTGCTCGTCGACAAGAGCCACCTGTGGAAGGGCAAGCCCATCAAGGCTTTGACCGAGGGCCTGCGCAAGTCGGGCGGCCGCGGCAATCAAGGCCGCATCAATGCTTGGCGCGTCGGCGGCGGCCACAAGCAAGCCTACCGCATGGTCGACTTCAAGCGCCGCAAGCACGACATCGCAGCGGTCGTTGAGCGGCTCGAATACGATCCGAACCGCACCGCTTTCATCGCATTGATCAAATATGCCGATGGCGTGCTGTCTTACATTCTCGCCCCGCAGCGCCTAGCCGTTGGCGACAGCGTCATCTCGGGCGAAAAAGTCGACGTGAAGCCTGGCAACGCCATGCCGCTGGCCAACATGCCGATCGGCACCATCGTCCACAATGTCGAGATGAAGATCGGCAAAGGCGGCCAGATCGCACGCTCCGCCGGTACCTATGTACAACTCGTCGGCCGCGATAGCGGCAATGCCATTCTCCGCCTCAACTCGGGCGAAACCCGCATGGTGCACGCCAACTGCATGGCGACCATCGGCGCCGTCTCGAACCCCGATCACGGCAACACCGTCATCGGCAAGGCTGGCCGCGCCCGCTGGATGGGCAAGAAGCCGACGGTTCGCGGCATCGCCATGAACCCGGTCGACCATCCCAACGGCGGCCGCACCAACGGCGGCAAGCACTGGGTCACCCCCTGGGGCATCTCGACCAAGGGCAAGAAGACCCGCCGCAACAAGGCAACAACCAAGTTCATCGTCCGCTCGCGGCACGAGAAGAAGAAGCGCTAAAGGAACGTATACCCATGGTTCGTTCAGTCTGGAAAGGTCCGTTCGTCGACGGCTATCTGCTGAAAAAGGCAGACAAAGCCCGTACGTCCGGCCGCAAGGATGTCATCAAGATCTGGACGCGGCGCTCGACCATCCTGCCGCAGTTCGTGGGTCTGACCTTTGGCGTCCACAATGGGAACAAGCATATCCCGGTGAACGTTACCGAGGACATGATTGGCCACAAGTTCGGCGAATTTTCCCCGACGCGCACCTTCAAGGGGCATGGCGGCGATAAGAAAGCGACGAGGAGCTAGGGCCATGGGCAAACCGAAGCGCGAACGCGCTCTCGACGACGACAAGGCCAAGGCGGTCAACACGATCGTCCGCATCAGCCCGCAGAAGCTCAATCTTCTGGCGCAGATGATCCGTGGCAAGCGGGTGGAGCGGGCGCTGGCCGAGCTCACGTTCTCGCCCAAGCGGGCGGCCATTATCGTTAAGCAGGTGCTGCAGTCGGCCGTCGCCAATGCCGAGAACAACCACGGCCTGGACGTCGATAGCCTGGTGGTGTCCGAGGCCTTCGTCGGCAAACGCATGGTCATGAAGCGGTTCATGCCGCGCGCCCGCGGCCGCGCCGGGAAAATCGAGAAGTTTTTCTCGCAGATCACGGTGGTTGTCAAAGAGGTCGAGGATACTGGCGAGCGTAAGTGGCATGGCTCGCGCCGTGACGCAGCCGCAGCAGGCAAATCAACCGCCGCTCACGCGCCGGCAGGGGAATAGTCATGGGACAGAAAGTCAATCCAATCGGCCTGCGGCTTGGCATCAACCGTACCTGGGATTCACGCTGGTTCGCTGGCCGCCAGGAATATGCCAAGCTGCTGCACGAAGACTACAAGATCCGCGATTTCATCCTTTTGCAGCGCCGCGCCGCCGGCATCTCGAAGGTTGTCATCGAGCGCCCGCACAAGAAGTGCCGCGTCACGGTTTACAGCGCCCGTCCCGGTATTCTTATCGGCAAGAAGGGTTCTGACATCGACAAGCTGCGTAAGGACCTGCAGAAGCTGACGGCGAGCGAGGTGTTCTTGAACATCCTCGAAGTGCGCAAGCCCGAGCTGGACGCCGTGCTGGTCGCCGAGGGGATCGCGCAGCAGCTGGAGCGCCGCGTCGCGTTCCGCCGCGCCATGAAGCGTTCGGTGCAGTCGGCCGTCAAGATGGGCGCGCTCGGCATCCGTATCAACTGCGCCGGCCGCCTTGGCGGCACAGAAATTGCGCGTGTGGAGTGGTACCGCGAAGGCCGCGTGCCGCTGCATACGTTGCGCGCCGATATCGACTTCGGTTATGCCCAGGCCGCGACGGCTTACGGCATCATCGGTCTAAAAGTCTGGATCTTTAAGGGCGAAGTCCTTGAGCACGATCCGATGGCCCAAGACAAACGCCTGAGCGAACAGCAAGAGGGTGGCCAGCGGCCGCCGCGTCGCGAGCGTGAGCACGCTTAGTCCGACGTAAGAAGATTTCGAGGATTACCGCATCATGATGCAACCTAAGCGCACGAAATTCCGCAAAGCCTTCAAGGGCCGCAACGTCGGCGTTTCGAAGGGCGGAACGGCACTCAACTTCGGCTCGCATGGGCTGAAGGCGCTTGAGCCGGATCGCGTCACCGCGCGCCAGATCGAAGCGGCCCGCCGCGCCATCACGCGCCACATGAAGCGCCAGGGCCGCGTCTGGATCCGTGTGTTCCCGGATTTGCCGGTGACCAAAAAGCCGACCGAAGTCCGCATGGGCTCGGGCAAAGGCGCGCCGGAATACTGGGCCGTGCGCATCAAGCCCGGCCGCATCATGTTCGAGATCGACGGCGTTTCGAACGAGACCGCCAACGAGGCCCTGCTGCTTGGCGCCGCCAAGCTCCCCGTCAAGACGCGCATCATTGCGCGCCTCGGCATCTAACGGCGCGACCAGGCAAAGAAGCGATAGAGAAGAATCATGGCCAAGGCTAAGTTCACCGACCTCACTCCCGACCAGCTCGACGACGAGCTGCTGAAGCTGAAGAAAGAGCAATTCAATCTGCGCTTTCGCAAGGCGACCAACCAGATCGAGAACACCGCTCAGGTGCGCACCGTCCGCCGCGATATCGCGCGGGTGATGACGCGCCAGAAGCAGAAGGCCGCTGGGGCGAAGGCTTAGTTGGACGATCAGACGTCTAACTCGTCATCCCCGCCGTCGCGGGGATGACGAATTGAGAAACCAAGACGAACGACTGTCCGGCCCGGCGCCGGGATGGACAACGCGAAACGAATAGAGAAAACAGGCAATGCCAAAACGAATTCTGCAAGGTGTGGTGGTTTCCGACAAGAACGCGAAAACCCGCGTGGTCCAGGTCGAGCGGACCATCATGCATCCGCTGTTCAAGAAGACCATGCGCCGCTCCAAGAAGTACCATGCGCATGACGAAGAGAACGTGACCAAGTTGGGTGACCGGGTGCGCATCGAAGAATGCGCGCCGATCTCCAAGCTGAAGCGCTGGAAGATGATGCCAGCGGAAACCAAGGCCAAGTAGCGAACTGGCCGGATTGGGATTGGCGAGCGCAGACCTCTTGCGCGGCGGTCCAGGATCGGGCGGGATGAACTGAAACGCTCAACGACGCATTTGCGATACCCAGATGGGGTCGCGACGGAGACCTAAAATGATTCAGGTAGAGAGCAACCTCGACGTCGCCGACAATTCGGGCGCGCGCCGGGTGCAATGTATCAAAGTGCTGGGCGGCTCCAAGCGCAAGTATGCGAGTGTGGGCGACACCATCGTCGTCAGCGTGAAAGAGGCAATCCCGAAGGGGCGCGTCAAGAAGGGCCAGGTGATGAAGGCCATCATCGTGCGCACGGCGTTCCCGATTCGCCGCGCCGATGGCTCGTCGATCCGTTTTGACCGCAACGCGGCGGTGCTGATCAATCCGAACGGCGATCCGGTCGGCACGCGTATCTTTGGCCCAGTGACCCGCGAGTTGCGCGCCAAGAACCAAATGAAGATCGTTTCTCTCGCTCCTGAGGTGCTGTAATGGCGCTGGCTAAAATCCGTAAAGGCGACAACGTGATTGTGCTCACGGGCCGCGACAAGGGGAAGAAGGGCGAAGTCATTCGCGTCATCCCGGAGGACCATCGCGCCGTGGTGCGCGGCGTCAATGTCGTCCGCAAGCATCAGAAGCAGACGGCGCAACAAGAGGGCGGCATCATCGCCCGTGAAGCGACCATCGATTTGTCCAACCTCGCCCACGAGGATCCCAAGGACGGCAAGCCGACGCGCGTCGGCGTGAAGACGCTGGCCGACGGCTCAAAGGTTCGCGTCGCCAAACGCTCGGGCGAAGTCATTCCCACTCCCAAGGTCAACTAGTCATGGCTGAAGACAAAGCTCCCAAGGCTGCCAAAGCCCCAAAGGACGATAAGGCCGCCAAGGCAGCCGCCGCCGGCAAGGCCAAAGGCAATTCCAAGAAAGACCGTGAGGCCGCCGCCGCCGGTCCGGTCGTGCGCACGCCCGTCCCCAAGGACTACGTGCCGCGCTTGAAGAAGCAGTACAACGAGGTCATCCGCAAGGCGCTGACCGAGAAGTTCAATTATTCCAACCCCATGATGGTGCCGCGGATCGAAAAGATCGTGCTCAATATGGGCGTGGGCGAGGCTGTCAATGACCGCAAGAAGGTCGATAGCGCCGCCGCTGAACTGACGCTGATCGCGGGCCAGAAGACCGTGATCACCAAGGCGCGCAAGTCGATCGCGACCTATAAGGTGCGCGACGGCATGGCGCTCGGCACCATGGTGACGCTGCGCCAGAACCGTATGTACGAATTCCTGGACCGCCTGATCACCATCGCGCTACCGCGTGTGAAAGACTTCCGTGGTCTGAACGCCAAGAGCTTCGATGGCCGCGGCAACTTCGCCATGGGCCTGAAAGAGCATATCGTGTTCCCT
This sequence comes from Hyphomicrobiaceae bacterium, assembly GCA_031393505.1. Lineage (GTDB taxonomy): Bacteria > Pseudomonadota > Alphaproteobacteria > Rhizobiales > Hyphomicrobiaceae > JANYHF01. The sequence continues at coordinate 7,256 of JANMVX010000252.1, forward strand.
GAGATCGACTACGACAAAGTCGACACGGTGCTGGGCATGGACGTCATTGTGTGCACCACGGCGCGCACCGATGACGAGGCCCGCGAGCTTCTGAAAGCGTTCAACTTCCCATTCCGTATTGTCGAAACCCCCAAGGCCGAAGCCGGCGCAGCAGCCGCGTAAGGGCTGGAGGATCAGATGGCTAAGAAGAGTTCCGTCGAAAAGAATAACCGCCGCCGCCGCTTGGTTGCGCAGTATGCCGAGCGCCGCAAGAAATTGCTGGTGGTGGCAAAGAGCAAGACCGTGTCGACGGAGGACCGTTTCGCGGCCCGCCTGAAGCTGGCCGAGCTGCCGCGCAATTCGAACCCGACGCGCGTCCGCAATCGCTGCGAACTGACCGGCCGCGCCCGCGGCTTCTATCGCAAAATGAAACTGTCGCGCATTAAACTGCGTGATTTGGCGTCACAAGGTCTGATCCCGGGCATGACCAAATCGAGCTGGTAAGTCACTCGCTCAAGATTAGGTCTGCTAGGCAGGAAGGAAACCACGATGTCTTTGAATGATCCGCTGGGCGATATGTTGACCCGGATCCGGAATGCGCAGGAACGCAAGCGGCCGAAGGTGGTGAGCCCCAACTCGAAGCTGCGCGCCCGCGTGCTCGACGTGATGATCGAAGAAGGCTACATCCGCGGCTATGCCGAGGTCGACAAGGACGGCAAGTCCGAGCTGGAGATCGAACTCAAGTATTACAACGGCGAAGGCGTCATTAAGGAGATCAAGCGCATCTCCAAGCCGGGCCGCCGGGTCTACTCGGGTTACACCAACCTGCCTTCGATCGCCAACGGACTTGGCATCGCCATTCTCTCAACGCCCAAGGGGATCATGTCCGATTCCAAGGCGCGCGAAGAGAAGGTCGGCGGCGAGATTCTCTGCAACATCTTCTAATAGAAGGTACTAGGGACGAGGGACTAGGGACTAGGAAGAAGATAATCCTAGTCCCTAGTCCCTAGTACCTCGTCCCTGAACTAAGGAAAACGCGATATGTCGCGCATTGGTAAACGTCCCGTACCGGTCCCCAAGGGGGTCACGGCCAACGTCTCGGGACAGACGGTGACGGTCAAGGGCCCCAAGGGCGAGCTGAAGCTCGTCGTGGTGGCACAGGTGAAGCCTGAGCTGACGGCCGACGGCGTGACGATCACGCCCATCGACGACAGCAAGGTCGCGCGCTCCATGTGGGGTATGCAGCGCACTATGGTGTCGAACTTGATGGTCGGCGTCACCGAGGGTTACAAGCGTGGGCTCGAAATCCATGGCGTCGGTTATCGCGCCGCGCTGAAGGGGCAGGCGGTGGAGCTTCTGGTTGGCCTCAGCCACCAGGTGCTGCATCCCATTCCGGCCGGCGTCACCGTAACCATCCCGAAGCCGACGGAAATCCAGATTGCCGGCATCGACAAGCAGAAGGTTGGCCAGCTTGCGGCGGAACTTCGCCACTATCGTCCGCCGGAGCCCTATCAGGGCAAGGGCGTGCGCTATCAGGGTGAAAAGATCCTCCGCAAGGAAGGCAAGAAGAAGTAATCGAGAGATCCCATGCGCGATAAACTCAATCCTTTCGAACGGCGTCAGCGCCGGGTTCGCAAGAACCTCAAGGCCAACGCTGGCAACCGTCCCCGTTTGAGCGTGCACCGCTCATCCAAAAATATCTATGCCCAGGTTATCGATGATGTGACGGGTCACACCGTTGCGGCCGCCTCGAGCCTGGACAAGGACCTGAAGGCCGCACTCAAGACCGGCGCCGACAAGGCCGCCGCGACGGCGGTAGGCAAGCTGGTGGCAGCGCGCGCCAAGGCGGCGGGCATCGCTGAGGTGGTGTTTGATCGCGGCGGCTTCATGTATCACGGTCGCATTCAGGCGCTGGCGGAAGCCGCGCGTGAAGGCGGACTGAGCTTCTAACGGAAAAGGACGACACGTGGCACGCAATCCCAATGAGCGCGGCGATCGCAACAAAGGCGGCAATCGCGATCGCGAAGAGCGCGACAGCGAATTCGTCGACAAGCTGGTCGCGATCAACCGCGTCGCCAAGGTGGTGAAGGGCGGCAAGCGCTTTGGCTTTGCGGCGCTGGTCGTCGTCGGCGACCAGAAGGGCCGCGTTGGCTTTGGTCACGGCAAGGCGCGCGAAGTGCCCGAAGCCATCCGCAAGGCAACCGAGGCAGCCAAGCGCGGCATGATCCGTGTGGCGTTGCGCGAGGGCCGGACGCTGCATCATGACGTGCGCGGCCATCACGGCGCAGGAAAAGTCATTTTGCGCGCAGCCCCTCCCGGCACCGGCATCATCGCCGGCGGCCCGATGCGTTCGGTGTTCGAGACGCTGGGCGTGCACGATATCGTCGCCAAGTCGCTGGGCTCGTCGAACCCATACAACATGGTGCGCGCAACATTTGATGCGCTGAAAAACGAAGATTCCCCGCGTGGCGTCGCCGCCCGCCGCGGCAAGAAGGTTTCGGAAATCGTCTCGCGGCGCCGTGACGGCGCCGCTGCTGCGGCCGATGGCCAGGCAGCAGACGCAAGCTAGGCCCGCCTAATGCTAGGAATGAGCGCCCGGCCAAATGGTCAGGCGACGGAAGGTGAATGATCATGGCAGATGCTAAGAAGCCCGCCCCCAAGTCGGGCAAGACCGTGACGATCGAACAGATCGCCAGCCCCGCGCGGCGCGAAGCCTCGCAGGGCGCGACTCTGATCGGCCTCGGCCTGAACAAACTGCACCGCAAGCGCACGCTTGAGGATACGCCGGCCGTGCGCGGCATGATCACCAAGGTGCGCCATATGGTGCGCGTCATCGAAGGTTGAACGTAACTTCGTCATTCCCGCGAAGGCGGGAATCCAGCCAACCCTCAATGAGGCACAGCCGCTCAACACACGAATTCGTTGCCAAGACCTCGTTCAAGTCTGCGGGCCATGCCCCAGAGTTGGCATGGCTGGATTCCCGCCTACGCGGGAATGACGAATGTGGAGCGGGCGGCGCTTCGGCGATACAGGGTCTTACGACTTAGAAAGCTAAGGACGACGGACATGCGTCTGAACGACATCAGGGACAACCCGGGTTCGCGCCCAACCAAGAAGCGCCTCGGGCGCGGCATCGGCTCGGGCAAAGGCAAAACCGCCGGCCGCGGCGGCAAGGGCCAGACGGCGCGCTCCGGCGTCGCCATCAACGGTTTCGAAGGCGGCCAGATGCCGCTGTACCGCCGCTTGCCCAAGCGCGGCTTCAACGTGCCGTTCCCGTTCTATTATAACGAGATCAGCCTGGGCGGCCTGCAGGGCGCGATCGAGGCCAAGCGGCTCGACGCGTCCAAACCCGTCACCAATGAAGCGCTGCATGCGGCTGGCTTGGTGCGCCAGCTGCAGGATGGCGTGCGCATCCTGGGCGACGGCGAACTCAAGACCAAGCTCGACTTCGAAGTGAACCACCTCACCAAGAAGGCGACCGAAGCCGTCACCAAGCTTGGCGGTTCGATCAAGCTGCTGAAGAAGAAAGTGTTCCTGGCCGCGACCGGCAAGGAACCGAAAGAGAAGAAGCCCAAGGGCAAAGGCATGAAGGCCAAGGCTGCCGAAGCTAAAGCGGCTGCAACCAAGGCGTAAAGGCCACAGCGATGCCCCTGGAATTTTCCGAGGGGCGTGACGATATCAGGCGTTCGACGATTGAGGGTTGCCATCGGGTCCGGCGCTTTGAGGACCCAGGAGGTCGGGGCGGACCCGGAGTAGATATATATGGCATCTGCAGCCGAACAACTGTTCGCCAACCTGAACTTTGACGCCTTCCGCAAGGCGACCGAGCTGAAGAAGCGCATCTGGTTCACGCTGGGCGCGCTGGTCATCTATCGGCTCGGCACCTTCATTCCAATTCCGGGCGTCGATCTCACGCATTACGCGCAGGTGTTCCAGAAAGCGCAGGGCGGCTTCCTGGGCATGTTCAACATGTTCTCAGGCGGCGCGGTCGAGCGGCTGGCGATCTTTACGCTCGGCATCATGCCGTATATTTCCACCTCGATCATTTTGCAGCTTCTGACCAGCGTCGTGCCGCAGCTGGAAGCGATCAAGAAGGATGGCGAGGCCGGCCGCAAGAAAATCAATCAATACACGCGCTACGGCACTGTCGGCCTCTGCACCTTGCAGGCCTATGGCACCGCGCTTGGCCTTGAGAGCCAGAACCTCGCCGTCGATCCCGGCTGGTTCTTCCGCGCCACCACCGTCATCACGCTGGTCGGCGGCACCATGTTCCTGATGTGGCTGGGCGAGCAGATCACCGCGCGCGGCGTCGGCAACGGCATTTCGCTGATCATTTTCGCCGGCATCGTCGCGGCCATCCCGACCAGCTACTCGAACCTGATGGAACTTTCCAGCAAGGCGGCCATCAACCCGCTCTGGGTGCCCGGCATCCTGGTGCTTGGCGCCCTGATCATCGCCGTCATCGTGTTCTTCGAGCGCGCTCAGAGGCGGTTGCTGGTGCAATATCCCAAACGCCAGCAGGGCAACAAGATGTTCTCGGGGGACTCGTCTCACCTCCCGCTGAAGCTGAACACGGCCGGCGTTATCCCGCCGATCTTCGCGTCGTCGCTGCTGTTGTTGCCCGCCTCGCTGGCCAGCTTCGAGACCAAAAGCTTGGGCGCGGCGGGCGACTGGCTGAACACCATCAACGCCTGGCTGGCGCGCGGCTCGGTGGTGCATGAACTGCTCTACATGGCGCTGATCATTTTCTTCTGCTTCTTCTATACGGCCGTGGTCTTCAACACCAAGGAGACCGCCGAGAACCTGAAGAAGTATGGCGGCTTCATCCAAGGCATCCGTCCCGGCGAGCGCACCGCGCAATATCTCGACTTTGTGCTCTCGCGCATCAC